>DXFD01000028.1 GCA_019114625.1 Candidatus Borkfalkia faecigallinarum
CCTACGGCTTCCCGCTCGAACTGACCGTCGAGATGGCGAAGGAGCGCGGCTATTCGGTGGACGAGGCGGGCTTTGACGCCGCCTTCAAGGAACATCAGGAAAAGAGCCACGCCGCCGTCGCCGCGGGCGAGTTCAAGGGCGGCCTCGCCGACACCGGCGCCGCGACCACCCGCCTGCACACCGCGACCCACCTTTTGAACGCCGCGCTCAAAGTCGTGCTCTCGCCCGACGTCAACCAGAAGGGCAGCAACATCACCCCCGAGCGTTTGCGCTTCGACTTCAACTTCCCCCGCCCGATGACCGCGGAGGAGATCCGGGCGGTGGAGGACCTCGTCAACGAAAAGATCGCGGAGAACATCCCCGTCGTGTTCGAAGAGATGCCGTACGAGCGCGCCCGCGCGGAGGGCATCGTCGGCGTGTTCGACAACAAGTACGGCGACGTCGTCAAGACCTATTCGATCGGCGGCTTCTCGCGCGAGATGTGCGGCGGCCCGCACGCCGCCCGCACGGGCGAACTGGGGCACTTCCGCATCGTCAAGGAACAGTCCTCCTCGAGCGGCGTGCGCCGCATCAAGGCGGTGCTCGAATAAGCCGCATCAAGGCGGTGCTCGAATAAGCCGCGCGGGCGGCGCGTCCGCGCCGCTTTTAATCGGACAAGACCCGAAAAGAGTAAAAAAGGGGGCGCCCCGCGCTTTTGCGCGGGGCGCCACGCCGTATCTTCATCCAAAAGAAGGGGGCGCCCCGCGCTTTTGCGCGGGGCGCCTCGCCGTATCTTTATCCAAAAAAGCAGAGTTTCGCTGCGCCTTGCTCAGGATCCGTCGGGAAAGCGCGCGGCGTAGCGCGCGTCGATGTCCGCGAAGTGGCGGATAAAGCACTTATAGAACCCGCGGCTCTCGGCGGTGATGTACGGCGCGTCGGGCGGGCCTTCTTCCAGCGCCTCGCGCAGGCGGTAGCCGCCGTTCACCTTCCAGCCCTCCAAAAACCCGATGCGCACGGCGTTTTGCGGGCAGAAGAAGGAGCAGCGCATACACATGTCGCAGCGGTGGCCGAAGCGCACCCGCCCCCGTTCGATGCGGATGTTGTCCTCGGGGCAGTTTTTGGCGCATTTCCCGCACAGGGTGCACTTGTCCTTGTCGACGCGGTAAAAGAAGGAGTTGACGGCGCCGCCGATCTTCTGCACGGATACCGCGGCCGCGGCGGCGTTGTAGACGGGGTTGCTCCCGATGTGCGCGGGTGTGCCGTGTTCGAGGTCGTACACCAGCACGCGGAGCAGCTTTTCGTCCTTTTGCAGGAGCTCGCGCACAAAGTCGTGCGCGAAGGGGAAGTGGATGTTGTAGGGCATCACGAAGTGATATTCCCCCGCAAAGGCCGCCTTCCGCCTCTTCATGCGGCGCAGGAGGATGCGGCTGGACGCGTTGTTCATCGCGAAGGTCTCGCCGCTGTTTTTGTAGATGAAGAACTTCTGCCCCGGGGCGAGGCGCACCTTCTTCACATACCGCTCGAAGGGCAGGGGCGCGTTGAACCCGTAGATGGGGTAGCCGAACCCGACGGCGTCGAACCCGGCGGCGTCGGCGGCGGGCGTGCCGCGGCGGATCTCGACGCGCTCCGTCTCATGCCCGCGCGCGCGCAGGTGCGCTTCCAGCCGGTCGGTCAGAAAGCGTGTGTTGTACGTCCCCGTGTAGTAGACGAGCAGCACCCTCATAGCCGCACCAGCCCCTGCTCGGCGAGGTACAGGACGTGGTCGCGCACCGTCTCTTCCAGCGGGCGGGGGGAGTAGCCGAATTCCTTCTGCGCCTTGCCGATGGGGAAGTCCGCGTCCGCCCGCAGCGAGTGCAGCGCCGCGGCCGTGTACAGCGGCCGCTTGCCCGTCAGCCTGGCGGCGACGTGCAGGAAGGGCACCCCCAGATACGCCGTCCACAGCGGCAGCGAGGGCAGCTTTTTTTGCCCCGTCATCCGCGACACGATCGCCAGGATCTCGTCGATGGTGTCCGGCTCGTGCGCGAAGAGATAGCTCTCCCCCTTTTTTGCCTTTGCGACGACGGCGGGCAGCACGTCCGCCACGTCGCGGATATCGAAGTCGTTGTAGCCGCCGTGCACCGAGGCGGGCAGCCGCCCTTCGATGTATTCGATCATCATCTGCGACATATGGCTGCGGCTTGTGTCGCCCGGCCCCAGCACGCCCGCCAGCAGCAGGAGGCTCGCGTCCAGCCCGCGCTCCTTGACCGCCCGCAGCACGAGCGCGTCCGCCTCGCTTTTGGCGCGCGCGTAGCCCCTGCGCACGCGGCGCGGGTCGGGGACGTAGTTGGACAGGTCCTCTTTCAGCTTCACGCCGTGCGGCACCGCTTCCGTCGAGGAGACGTGCAGCAGCTTGGCGTTGTGCCGCACGCAGGCGTCGACGACGTTCTGCGTGCCGCGCACGGTCACGTCGTACACCTCCTTCTGCGATCCCTCGCCGATGCTCACCTTCGCGACCGTATGCAGGACGACGAACTCCCCGCCCCCCGCGAAGCATCCTTCCAGCGCGTCGGCGGAGGAAATATTGCCGAACACGAAGGCGGGCGCCCGGTCGGCGAACACCCGCTCCGCTTTCGCGCGGCTGCGGGCAAAGCCGATCACGCGGCACCCCTCGTCCAGCAGTTTTTTGGTCAGTACGTTCCCGACGTAACCCGTGCATCCGGTCACGATGTATGTGGGGTTGGTATCCATGCGTTCTCCTTTGTGTTTTGTCCCGATCTTGTCACGGTATATTATAAAATATCGTGACAAAAATGACAAGCAAAAACGGGGCGGCGCGGGGTCGGGCGGGCGATATTTTCCGAAAGCGCGCCCGCCGCGGGGCGGGCGCGCGGCGGGCGGTCTTTCCGGAACAGGTTATTTTAGGAAGCGCGTCTGCGTCGGCGGAAGCGGCTTTTGAGAGAGCGCGGCGGTTTGGGCGGCGGGGTTTTCGCGGGAGGAAGCGCGTCTGCGTCGGCGGGGCCTTCACTTGCGCTCGATGCGCACGCACCGCCCCGTCTCGGCGTCCTGGAACATCATCCAGTACCCGCGCCCTTCCGGCTCGAACACGGAAAGGGGCAGGAAGGAGCAAAACCCCTTCAGGGCGGCGGGCGGTTCGCCGTGCGCCTCGGCGGGCACGCCGTAGCAGATGTATTGCGGCTTCTTTTCGTCGCAGATCACGCCCACGGCATAATATTTGTTGCGCGCAAAGTTTACCCGCGCCCAGCGGGAATAGGGGATGCAGTCGGCAAGCTCCCGCTCGGCGGGGTGGCGGGCAAACAGCGCGTCCAGGTCGGCGCGCACGCGGTCGTAGTAGCACGGCTCCGCGTTCTCCCCGCCGTGCAGGCGGAACAGCGTCTGTGCATTTTCCCCCGTGACCGCCCGCGCCTGCGCGTTCCCGTCCCGCGCCCCGCTCTCCGCGCCTTTTTCTTGTCCGCCGCCCTCTGCGGCCTTGCCCTCTCCCGTTCCGCCGCCCGCCGGCGCGCCGTCGTCCGCGCAGGGGCCGCCCGCATAAAGTCCGTCCGCCGCCTGTGCGCCGCCCGTTTCCTCCGCGGGGGCTGCGCCCGTTTTTTCCGCACAAGCCTCGCCCGACGGAGCCCCGCCTTCCTTTTCGAAGTAATTTTCCGTCGCGAGCATCTCGTCGTCGTAGGGCGGGTCGGGCGGCGGCGTCTGCGCCCGCGTCGGCTGTATCGGATCGGCCGCCCGCGCCGGCTGCATCGGATCGGCCGCCCGCGTCGGCGCCGGTATGGCGGGCGGCGTTTGCGCCCGCATCGGCGCTTCCCCCTCCGCGGCGCACATGGCCTTGGGGTCGTACGCGCCCTCGCCCGTCTTGCCGAAGGCGACGCACGTCGCCTTCCCGCCGACAAAGCAAACGGCGCAGCCGATGCCGCGCGCGATGTCCAGCCCGCCCGCGCGGCGCACGCACGCGCCGGAGGGCACGGGCAGGTCGAAGGCTTCCCGCCGCCCGTCCGCGTCCTGCACCACGCAGCGGTACCGCCCCGCCGCGAGGGGCGCGAACCCGATGGGCGCGAGCGTGAGCGTCAGCCGCCCGCCCAGGCTTTCCGCCGTCAGCAGGGCGGAGACCTCCCGCCCGTCCGCGGCGAAGCCGGAGGCGACCTGTTTGAGGATACACAGTTTTTTGATGTAGTTCATGCGCCACCTTCCGCGCGCGGAGGGCGCGCGCCGCGATCTTTCTTTCCATTATATCTATGGCCGCGGGCATGAAACTATACATTTTTGGCGGAAAAAGGGGGATCTTCCCGAAAAACAGCCCGCCCGTCTGCCGAAAAGCGGGGCAAAAAAGTTTACTTTTCCGAAGAATTGGGGTATAATGAAGCACAAGCGGGAAAAATTCCGCCCGCCCGAGATCAGTTAATTTCACCTTTATAAGGAGATCGATATGAGTATGACGGAAAACAAGAAAGTTTTGCAGTTCATCGACGAGAGCGCCGCTCTCTGCCAGCCGGACGAGATCGTCTGGATCGACGGCAGCAAGCAGCAGCGCGAAGAGCTGCGCCGCCGCGCCTGCGCGACCGGCGAGATGATCAAGCTCAACGAGGACCTGCTCCCCGAGTGCTACCTGCACCGCACCGCCGTCAACGACGTCGCCCGCGTGGAGGACCGCACCTTCATCTGCTGCCGCAAGGAGGAGGATGCCGGCCCCATCAACAACTGGATGGACCCGCAAAAGGCGTACGCGATGGCTGCCGACATCTTTAAGGGCAGCATGAAGGGCCGCACCATGTACGTCATCCCGTACAGCATGGGCATCGTCGGCAGCGAATTTTCCAAGATCGGCATCGAGCTGACGGACAGCATCTACGTCGTGCTCAACATGGAGATCATGACCCGCGTCGGCACGGACGTGCTCGACGCGCTGGGCAAGGACGGCGACTTCGTCAAGGGCCTGCACTCCAAGTGCTCGCTGGACGAGAGCAAGCGCTACATCCTGCACTTCCCCGAGGACAACACCATCTGGTCGTGCAACTCCGGCTACGGCGGCAACGTGCTTTTGGGCAAAAAGTGCTTCGCGCTGCGCATCGCTTCCTATCTCGGCAAGAACGAGGGCTGGATGGCCGAACATATGCTCATCCTAGGCTTCGAGAAGCCGGACGGCGACGTCAAGTACATCGCGGCGGCATTCCCGTCCGCCTGCGGCAAGACCAACCTCGCCATGCTCATCCCGCCCGCAAGCTACCGCGAGAAGGGCTATAAGATCTGGTGCGTCGGCGACGACATCGCCTGGATCCGCGTGGGCGCGGACTGCAGGCTGTGGGCGATGAACCCGGAGAACGGCTTCTTCGGCGTCGCGCCCGGCACCAACGAGAAGTCCAACCCCAACGCCCTGCACACCACGCAGCGCGGCACCATCTTCACCAACGTCGTGCACAACCTCGACAACAACACCGTCTGGTGGGAGGGCCTGGACAAGAACCCGCCCAAGAACGCGGTCGACTGGAAGGGCAACCCGTGGGACGACGCCGCCAAAGCCGCGGGCGTCAAGGGCGCGCACCCCAACTCCCGCTTCACCGCTCCCGCCAAGAACTGCCCCTGCATCAGCAAGGAATTCGATAACCCGAAGGGCGTCCCCCTGTCGGCGATCGTCTTCGGCGGCCGCCGCGCCAAGACCGCGCCCCTGGTGTACCAGAGCCGCGACTGGAACAACGGCGTGTTCGTCGGTTCCATCATGGCCAGCGAGACGACCGCAGCCGCGACGGGCGCCGTCGGCGTCGTCCGCCGCGACCCGATGGCGATGCGCCCCTTCTGCGGCTATCACATGGGCGACTACTTCAAGCACTGGATCGAGATGGGCACGAAGGTCGCGCAC
>DXFD01000029.1 GCA_019114625.1 Candidatus Borkfalkia faecigallinarum
CCCGCACGGCCGTCCGGCGGCGGCAAACCCGCGCAAAAGCAAAAAAGACAGGCGCATACCTGTCTTTTTTCACTGGTGGGGATGGTAGGGCTCGAACCTATGACCTCATGCATGTCAAGCATGCGCTCTAACCAACTGAGCTACACCCCCGCAACAGCTTGTATATCATACCATTTTCCGTCCCCTCTTGTCAACCAAATTCGAGGGCGTTTCCGATTTTTTTGTCCGTTTGGCGAATTTTGTCGGCGGCGCCCCGCAAAGGCGGGGCGCCGCCCTCCCCCGCGCGCCGCCCGCAAAGGCGGCAAAAGAAGCGAAAACGGCAAACGCGCCCCGCAAAGGCGGGGCGCGCGGGACGGTTCTTTTACAGCGGCGGGAGGATCAGGTTGAACACGATGCCGCTGATGAGGATGATCGCCATGCACACGGGCGCGATGTAGCGGACCATGACGCGGAAATAGACGCGCATCCCCTGCTTCTGCAAGCCGATCTCGTCCGGGATGAGGTTCTTGTCGATGAAGTATCCGGCGAGGATGCAGGTGCAGATCGCCACGATGGGCATGAGGATGCTGTTGGCGAGGTAGTCGAACATATCCAGGATGCCGTAGGAAGCGCCGGACGGGAGCTCGAGATGGATGCCGTCGAGCACGCCGAAGCCGAGCGAGGAGAGCACGCCGAGCACGAGGACGAGCCCGAACACGATGAGGCAGGAGAGCCAGCGCTTGAGGTGCAGGTTCTCGCGCAGGACGGCGACGATCGCTTCCACCAGCGAGATGGACGAGGTGAGCGCCGCGAAAAAGACGAGGATGAAGAACGCCGCGCCGATCCAGCGGCCGCCCGGCAGGTTGTTGAACACCGCCGGCAGCTGCACGAACATGAGCGAGGGGCCGGATGTGCCGAGCGCATTCTGCGCCGCGTCCGACGAAGCCGAAAAGGCAAAGATGGACGGGATGATGATGGTCGCCGCGACGATGGCGAACGCCGAGTCGCAGATGGCGATCTGCAGCGAGGACTTGGGGACGCTGACGTCCTTCTTCATATACGAGCCGTAGGTGATCATGATGCCCATCGCCAGCGACAGAGAATAGAAGAGCTGACCGAGGGCGGCGAGCAGCGTTTCATAGCCGAATTGGGAGAAATCGGGCGTGAAGAGGTAGACGACCCCTTCCAGCGCGCCGTCCTGGCAGAGGACATAGACCATCAGCGCCACGGAAATGACGGCGAGCAGGGGCATCAGGACCTTGCTGATGCGCTCGATCCCCTTCTGCACGCCGAACACGACGACGAAGATGGTCGCCGCCGCGAAGATCAGAAAGAAAAGGAGGGGCTGCCACGGGTCGGCGATGAAACTTGTAAAATATGCGTCCGTATCCACGGCGGCGCCGCCGCTCGCGACGAGGCCGGAAGCTCCGCCCAAAAAGGCGACAATGTACTTGACCACCCAGCCGCCGATGACGCAGTAATAGGGCACGATGATGACGGGGACGACCAGGCATAAAAAGCCCAGCCACTTGAACTTTTTGTTGAGCGCGGCAAACGCGCCGAGCACGCCCTTGCCCGTCTTGCGGCCGATGGCGATCTCGAGCATGAGCAGTGTGATGCCGACCGTCGCCGCGAGAATGATGTAGCATAAAATGAATATGCCGCCGCCGTATTTGGCTGCCAGATACGGGAAGCGCCACAGATTGCCCAGGCCGACGGCGGAACCTGCCGCCGCGAGCACAAAGCCGATCTTGCCCGAAAATCCGTGGTGTTTTTTGACGCCCTGCTGCGGGGCGCTGCCCGCGCCCGCCTGCTGTTCGGCGACCGCCGCTCTCTCTTCCTGCATGATCCTCTCCCTTACGGTGCGCCCGCGGCAAAGCCGCCGGCGAAAAAGTTATCTGTCGTTATTGTACCCGAAAAGCCGCCGTTTGTCAAGACCCTTTGCCGAAACGGGGGAAGATCTGCCCGCACAAAATCGCCGCCGCCCGGCCAAAGCGCCCCGTTCCCGCGCCGCACGCGCCTCCGTACGGGCCGACGCGGCAATTTCGCCCGCGCGAACGGCCGCCGCCTCCCCTTCCAGCGGGATGCCGAAGTCGCTTGCCTCCCCTTCCGGCGGGATGCCGAAGTCGCTCGCATCCCCCGTCGCGGGCTCCTCCCCGACGGAGGGAAGGGCGTCCTTGCCCTTCGGGAAACGGCGGAAATAATCCTTCGTCTCGCGGATGACGACGCCCGACAAGAGGGCGAGCGCGATGAGGTTGGGGATCGCCATCAGCCCGTTGAAGATGTCCGCGATGTTCCAGACCGCCGCGACCGTCATGTACGGCCCGATGAGCACGGCGAGGATGTACAGGATGCGGTAGGTATAGATGGCGGCCTTTTTGCGCCCGACGATGTATTCGAGGCAGCGCTCGCCGTAAAAATTCCAGCCCAAAATAGTCGTGAACGCGAAGAAAATGAGGCAGACCATCAGCAGCACGGGGCCGATCTTGCCCAGCACGCCGGGCAGCCCGCCCGCGAAGGCGGCGATGGTCACGTTGACCCCTTCCAGGCCCGCTTCCGGCTTCCATGCGCCCGTGATGACGATGGCAAGGCCGGTCATCGTGCAGACGACGAGGGTGTCGAGGAAGGTGCCCGTCATGGAGACGAGGCCCTGGCGGACGGGTTCTTTGGTTTTAGCTGCCGCCGCCGCGATGGGCGCGGAGCCGAGGCCCGCCTCGTTGGAGAAGATGCCGCGCGCGATGCCCTGCTGCATGGCGACGAGCATACTGCCCGCGATGCCGCCCGCGACCGCCTGCGGGTTAAAGGCGCCCACGACGATGTCCGCAAACGCCTGCGGGATGGCCGTGACGTTGGCGCCGAGGATGATGAGGCAGATGAGGACGTACAGGATGACCATGAAGGGCACGACCATCTCCGACACCTTCGCGATGCGCTTGACGCCGCCGAGCAGCACGAGCGCGACCGCCGCCGCGACGAGCAGCCCGCCGATGACGACGGCGATGCTGTATTCGCTGCCGAACAGGGTGACGGTGGGCGCGCCGTCGAACACGTTGTTCACCGCGCCCGTGATGGAGTTGACCTGCGAGAAGGTGCCGATGCCGAACAGCCCGACGCACATGCCGAGCACGGCAAAGATGACGGCGAGGAACTTCCAGCGTTTGCCGAGTCCGTTTTCTATATAATAAAAGGGGCCGCCGAGGGTGTGGCCGTAGGGATAGACCTTGCGGTACTTGACGGCGAGCAGGCCCTCCGCATATTTGGTCGCCATGCCGAAAAACGCCGCCAGCCACATCCAGAAGAGGGCGCCCGGGCCGCCCGCGCAGATCGCGGTGGCGACGCCGACGATGTTGCCCGTGCCGATGGTCGCCGAGAGCGCGGTGCAGAGCGCGCCGAAGCTGGATACTTCGCCCGCGCCCTCCTCCTTCTCGAACATATACTTGAACGCGCGGCCCAGCTTGCGGACGGGCAGGAATACCAGCCGCACCGTCAGATAGATGCCGACGCCGAGGATCAGGACGATGAGGGGGATGCCCCACACAAAGCCGTCCACAGCTGCAATGATCTCTTCCAATTTCTGCATACTTTTTTCTTTTGCCAAAAAAGAAAGCCGCCCGAAAGCGACTTGCGGAAAAAACACCGCTCCGTCCTTTTGCCTGAGAGATAGCCGCGACAGCGGCATACACCTTCGGCGCCCTTTTTTTGGCCTCTCCGGAGTTTTGATTGCACCATTTAGTATAGCGCAGGCGGCGCGCGTTGTCAAACAAAAGGCGGGCAGGCGCGCGCATTTGCGCAAATTCTTGACCCCTTTTCCCCTTCCGCCCCCGCGGCGGTCGGCAAAAGCGGTGCCGATGCGCGCAAAGCCGCCAAAAATCGCGCCCCGCGCTGCGGTATCATGGATGTCGCAATGAACGCGGCGGCGCCGCGTCACGGATGTGCGATGAACGCGGCGGCGCCGCGGCGGAGGTCTGTATGCAAGTGGTCGGCAAGGTCGCGGAAAACACCCTGTACATATTCCTCAGCGGGGAGCTGGACGAATACAGCGCCCCCGCGGCGCGCCGGCAGGCGGACGAAGCCATCGACGCGAACGCAGCCTGCGAACGGGCGGTGTTCGACCTTTCCGGCGTGCGGTTCATGGACTCGACGGGCATCGGCTTCCTCGTCGGGCGGTACAAGCGGCTGCGCCGCTACGGGATCCCCGCGGCGATCCAATCGGTCGACCTCGCGGCGGACAAAGTGCTCTCGATGAGCGGCGTCTACGCGCTCATCCCCAAACTGTAAGGAGGTCGCTATGAATAACCGTATGACGCTGGAACTCCCCTCCCTCTCCGCAAACGGCCCGTTCGCGCGGGATACCGTGGCGGCATTCTGCGCGCAGCTGGATCCCTCGCTGGACGAGCTGTCCGACGTCAAGACGGCGGTCAGCGAGGCGGTCACCAACTGCATCGTACACGCCTACCCGGACGCGCCCGGAATGGTCCGCATCGAATGCGCCGCCGAACGGAGCGCGCTACATATCCGCATCATCGATTACGGGCGGGGCATCGCCGACGTCGCGCGCGCCCTCGAACCGTTTTACACGACGTTGGAGAGCGAGGAGCGCTCGGGCATGGGGTTTACGATCATGCAGGCATTCATGAGCGAACTTTCCGTCTATTCGGAGCCGGGCAAGGGGACGACCGTGTCGATGCGCAAAGAATTTCTGCACGGCGGGCGCGCGCGGGGAGAGGGACGCGCGCAGGAGAACGGGCCCGCCCTGCGGGAAGAGGGCGGCGTTCCGCCGAACAGCCCCGCGCGGGAAGAAGAGCGCGCCGCCGACGGATGCGCGGCCCGCGCGGCAGCAAGGCCGGAGCGGGCGGAAGGCGCGGACGCAGGCGCTTCCCCGGAACACGAAAAGGCGCCCGACGGCGGGAAAATGCGCGAAAAGGCGCCCGACGGCGAAAAGATGCGCGAAAAGGCGCCCGACGGCGGAAAAACGCGCGAAAAGGCGCCCGACGGCGAAAAGATGCGCGAAATGGCGCCCGACGGCGAAAAAATGCGCGGCGCGGGCGCGAAGGTCGCCGATGCTCGCTGAAGAGGAGACGCTGCGGCTGATCCGCGCCGCCAAGCAGGGCGACGAGGACGCCAAGACGGCGCTGCTGCAAAACAATGTATCCCTCCTGAAGAGCATCGTGCGCCGCTATCTGGGCAAGGGGACCGAGTTCGACGACCTGTTCCAGCTGGCGGGGATCGGGCTGCTGAAGGCGGTCAACGGGTTCGACGAATCGTACGGGGTGCGCTTTTCCACATACGCCGTGCCGATGATCGCGGGGGAGATCAAACGCTTCCTGCGCGACGACGGCTCGGTGAAAGTCTCCCGCGCGATGAAGGCGACCGCGCGCAGCATGAACAAATTCATCCAATCGTACGCCGCCGAACGGGGCGAACCGCCCTCCCTGCACGCCGTCGCCGAGAAGTTCGGCATGAGCGAGAGCGAGGCGGTGTTCGTGCTCGGTTCCGCGCGGATGCCCCTCTCCAGCGACGAACCGGGCGACTATAAGGACGAGAAGGCGGGCACGCTGCTGGACAAACTCCCCTCCGCCGACAGCCAGGAGGAGATCGTGGAAAAATTGCAGCTGAAAAGCGCGATCGAGCGGCTGAGCGAACGGGCGCGCAAGATCATCTTCCTGCGGTATTTCCGCGACATGACCCAGAGCGAGGTGGCGTCGGTGATCGGCGTCTCGCAGGTGCAGATCTCGCGCATCGAGAGCAAGGCGATGGCGGAAATGAAGAAGATGCTCGGCTGACGCACCCGCGCGGCGGGCGCGCCGGCGCGCTATGCGGCGGGGCGCGTCATGCGGCGGCGGAGCCGACGGGCGCGCGGTCGAACAAAGCGCGCGGAAAAGCCGCCGCGCAGGAGGCGAACGGGGCGCGCCGGCGTGCTATGCGGCGGGGCGCGTCATGCGGCGAACGGGCCTGTGCGGCGCCCCCGCGAACGACAAAAATTTTGCGATTGGGCGAAAAAGCGCAAAAAAACAGTTGACATTCCTCTCCGAATATAATATAATGGACAAGCGTTGTGATTGAAGCAATGTAACCCGCACAGACAGGGGCCTTTAGCTCAGTTGGTTAGAGCGGTCGGCTCATAACCGATTGGTCCGCGGTTCGAGTCCGTGAAGGCCCACCATTGTTTCTTTGATTACGGCCCGGTAGTTCAGTTGGTTAGAACGCCAGCCTGTCACGCTGGAGGTCGACGGTTCGAGACCGTTCCGGGTCGCCACTTTTTCGGAAGAGGCCTGTTTGATAGCATATGTGGGCTGCCAAGCAGGCTTTCAAATGCCTCGGTAGCTCAGTCGGTAGAGCAAGGGACTGAAAATCCCTGTGTCGGTGGTTCGATTCCGCCCCGAGGCACCAACCCATGCTGGTGTAGCTCAACTGGCAGAGCAGCTGATTTGTAATCAGCAGGTTGTGGGTTC
>DXFD01000030.1 GCA_019114625.1 Candidatus Borkfalkia faecigallinarum
ATTCGCGGATGACGTTGACTTTGATCTGGCCGGGATACTCCAGCTCCTGCTCGATCTTCTTGGCGATGTCCTTCGCGAGGAAGAGGGTCTGAGCGTCGTCGATCTGTTCGGGTTTGACGATGACGCGGACCTCCCTGCCCGCCTGGATGGCGTAACTTTTATCCACGCCCTTGAAGGAAGCGGCGATCTGCTCGAGCTGCTCGAGGCGCTTGACGTAATTGGTGCTCGTCTCGCGGCGGGCGCCGGGGCGCGCGCCGGAAATGGCGTCTGCCGCCTGCACGAGGACGGCTTCCACCGTCTTGGGCTCCACGTCGCCGTGGTGCGCCATGATGGCGTTGACGACGTTGCCGTTCTCCTTATACTTCTTGGCGAGGTCGGCGCCGATCTGGATATGGGTGCCCTCATGCTCGTGGTCGACCGCTTTGCCGATGTCGTGCAGCAGGCCCGCGCGCTTGGCAAGGTTGACGTCCAGCCCCAGCTCCGCCGCCATCATGCCGGCGAGCTGCGCGACCTCGATGGAGTGCTTGTAGACGTTCTGGCCGTAGCTGGTGCGGTATTTGAGCCTGCCGAGCAGCTTGATCAGCTCGGGGTGCAGGCCGAAGATGCCTACTTCGAACATGGCGGCTTCGCCGTTTTCCTTGATCTGCTGCTCCAGCTCCTTGCGCACCTTTTCCACCGTCTCTTCGATGCGGGCGGGATGGATGCGGCCGTCGCCGATCAGCTTTTCGAGGGAAAGGCGGGCGACTTCGCGGCGGACGGGGTCAAATCCGGAGAGGATGACCACCTCGGGCGTGTCGTCGATGATCAGTTCGATGCCCGTCGCGTTTTCCAGCGCGCGGATATTGCGGCCCTCGCGGCCGATGATGCGCGCCTTCATGTCGTCGTTGGGCAGGGGCACGACGGAGACGGTGATCTCGGACGCGTGATCGGACGCGCAGCGCTGGATCGCGAGGGCGATGACCTTTTTCGCGTTCGCGTCCGCCTCGTCCTTCGCCTGCTGCTCGATGTTGCGCACCTGCACGGCGACGTCGCGGCGGGTCTCGTCGAGGATGTTTTCGGAGAGGATCTTCTTCGCCTCTTCGCGGGTGAGCTGGGCGACCTTTTCCAGCTCGCTGATCATCAGATCGTGCTGGTGGTTCACCTTTTCCTGCATCTTTTTGATCTCGTTTTCCTGACGGACGAGATTCTTCTGCTGCTGCTCGAGCGCGTCCGAGCGCTTTTGCAGGGCATCTTCTTTTTTGTCGAGGTTGTCCTCCTTCTGCATCAGGCGCTGTTCTGCGCGCTGCAGTTCGAACCTCTTTTCTTTGGATTCGCGTTCAAATTCGTTTCTGAGTTTTAAGTCCTGTTCCTTAGCCTCTAAAATAGCTTCTTTCTTTAATGCTTTACTCTCGCTTTCCGCTTCGTCCAGCATTACTTTGATCCGCTGGCTGACTTCGCCCAGCTTCTTTTCCGTGCTCTTTTTATAGAGCAGATACCCGAAAAAGAAGGCGGCCGCGCCGACAACCAAAATAGCGGCGATCAGCACCCCGACGAATACGCCCGTCGAGACGCTGAGAAACAGGGAGCTCAACTTCGCTGCTGACATCGAAATAGCCTCCTGTGGAAAAAACTCGTATATAAACTATGCCGAAGCCTCCGCTTTGCCCCTTTTCGCGTTCCCGAAAGCGCGATACGGGCATAAGGGCAGACTACCCGCTTATAATTTATACCTAAACAATTATACCGCATTTTTCCGTTTTTGTCAAGAGTATCTCGGAAATCGATGGCGCGCAGCAAAAAAGTTTCGGCAAAATGCCGAAACTTTCGCGCTTTTTATGCGATTTTTCTTTTTTGCCCGCGAAAGACGGCGCCGGCGCCCGCTTTACAGCGCTTCCGCCTCTTCCAGCCAGAGCGCCGCCGAGGCGTCCGAAGGCATCCGCCAGTCGCCGCGCGGCGAGAGGGCGACCGAGCCGACTTTGACGCCGTCGGGCAGACAGGAACGCTTGAACTGCTGCGAGAAGAAGCGGCGGTAGAAGCTGATCAGCCATTTTTTGAGGACGGCGTCCTCGTATTTGCCCGCGAACGCCGCCTGCGCCAGGAAAAACACCTTGCGCGGCGGGAAGCCCCAGCGGATCGCGTGATAGAGATAGAAGTCGTGCAGCTCGTACGGGCCGACCAGCTCCTCCGTCTTTTGCGCGATCTTCCCCCCTTCCGGCGGGAGAAGTTCGGGGCTGATCTCGGTGGCGAGCACGTCCTCGAGCACCGCCTGCGCCCCGCCGCCCAGGCGGGCCGCTTCATAGCGGATGAGGTACTTGACCAGCGTCTTGGGGACGGAGGCGTTGACGCCGTACATGGACATATGGTCGCCGTTGTACGTCGCCCAGCCGAGGGCGAGCTCGCTCAGATCGCCCGTGCCGACGACGAGGCCGTTCGCATCGTTGGCGAGGTCCATCAAAACCAGCGTGCGCATACGCGCCTGCGCGTTCTCGTAGGCGGCGTTATGCACCCTTTCGTCGTGGCCGATGTCCTTGAAATGCCCGCGCACGGCGTCCGCCACGGGGACGGTGCGGGAGGTGACGCCCAGCGCCTCCATCAGCCGCAGCGAATTTTGAAAGGTGCGGTCGGTCGTGCCGAAGCAGGGCATGGTCACCGCGAGGATCCCCTTGCGGTCCCTGCCGAGCGCGTCGAAGGCGCGCGCGCAGACGAGCAGCGCGAGCGCGCTGTCCAGCCCGCCCGAGATGCCGAGCACGGCGGTCTCCGCCCGCGTATGTTCGAGGCGCTTTTTGAGCCCCGCCGCCTGCATGGAGAGGATGAGTTCCGCGCGGCCGTCCAGCGCGCCGCCTTCCGCAGGGACGAAGGGCAGGCGGGATACGGGGCGGGTGAGCGCCTCCCACGCCGACCCCGCCGCAAAGGGAAGTTCTTCATACCCCTGCAGATCGGAGGCGTCGTAGAAGGTATTGATGCGGCGGCGCTCATAGGCGAGGCGGCGCACGTCGATCTCCGAGAGGAGGATGCCGTTGGAAAAGAGCGCGCTCTCGGCGAGTATTTCGCCGTTTTCGCAGATGAGGTCGTGCCCGGAAAAGACCATGTCGGTGGTCGATTCGCCGTCGCCCGCGTCCGCATAGACGTAGCCGGACACCGTCTTGGCGGACTGCGCCCGCACGAGCAGGCGGCGGTATTCCGCCTTGCCCGCCGTCTCGTCGCTGGCGGAAAGGTTGACGATGATGTTCGCCCCCGCGAGCGCGTGCGACACGGAGGGCGGCGCGGGGACCCACAGGTCCTCGCAAAGCTCGGCGGCGACGGTGAAGTCGGCCTCCCCGCGGCAGCGGAAGATGATCTTGCTGCCGAAGGGCACCTCTTCCCCGCCGAACGGGACGCGGATATTCTCGCCCGTGTACGGCTGGAAGTTCCGCTTTTCATAGAACTCCGCGTAATTGGGGAGATGGCGCTTGGGGATGAAGGCGAGGACCTTGCCCTCGTTCAGCGCGGCGGCGCAGTTATACAGCACGCCGTTGACTTGGAGCGGGACGCCGACAAAGACGAGCATCCCCGCCCCCGCCGTCGCGGCGGCGACTTTCCGCAGCGCCTCCGCGGCGCCGCGCAGCAGGACGTCCTGCCCGAACAGGTCGCCGCAGGTATAGCCGCAGAGGCACAGCTCGGGGAATACGAGCAATTCCGCGCCCGCCTCCTTCGCCCGGGCGAGGCAGCCGAGGACGCTCTCCGCGTTGGCGCGGGTATCCGCGACGCGGATGCGCGGCGTCGCCGCGGCGACCCTCACAAATCCGTGCTTCATCGCTTACTCCGCCTCTCCGTCCGCCATGCCCTCGTCCTCGCGCGCGGGACGATAGGCGGCGCGGATCTTCTCCTCGATCTCCCGCGCCTGTTCGGGGTTGGCGCGCAGCCACTCGCGCATCCGCTCGCGGCCCTGCGCGACCTTTTCCCCTTCATACGAGAACCAGGCGCCGCTCTTGGCGATGACGTCGCAGCCGACGCCCAGGTCGATGATGCAGCCCTCCTGCGAGATTCCCTCGCCGTAGAGGATATCAAATTCCGCCGTCTTGAACGGGGGCGCGAGCTTGTTTTTGACGATCTTGGCCTTCGTCTTGTTGCCCATGATGCCGTCGCTGTCCTTCAGCGCCTCCCCCTTGCGCACGTCGATGCGGACGCTGGCGTAGAATTTGAGCGCCTTGCCGCCCGGCGTCGTTTCGGGGTTGCCGAACATGATGCCGACCTTCTCGCGCAGCTGGTTGATGAAGATGACGCAGGTCTTGGATTTGTTGATGAAGCCGGTCAGCTTGCGCAGCGCCTGCGACATCAGGCGGGCCTGCAGGCCGACGTGCGAGTCGCCCATGTCCCCTTCGATCTCCGCCTTCGGGGTGAGCGCCGCGACCGAGTCGACGACGATCAGATCGACCGCGCCGCTGCGGACGAGCGCGTCCACGATGTCCAGCGCCTGCTCGCCGGTGTCCGGCTGCGAGACGTACAGGTTCTCGAGGTCGACGCCCAACTTTTTGGCGTAGACGTGGTCGAGCGCGTGCTCGGCGTCCACGAACGCCGCGATGCCGCCCGTCTTCTGCACCTGCGCGATGGCGTGCAGGGCGACCGTCGTCTTGCCCGAGGATTCCGGCCCGTAGATCTCGACGATGCGCCCGCGCGGGATGCCGCCGATGCCGAGCGCCATGTCCAGCGACAGGCAGCCCGTCGGGATGACTTCGATATCCGTGTTGCCGGCGGCGTCGCCCAGCTTCATGATGGCGCCCTTGCCGTAGTGCTTTTCGATCTGTGCGAGGACCTGGTCGAGCGCCTTGAGCTTTTCCTGATCCTGCGGCTTTTTGTTGTTTTCCATGATCCGTTTCTCCGATTGCGAAAGTTGCGATGCGCGGCGCGCCGCGCGGTATTTTGGGTCCGATCCGTCGGGATCTCTTATTTGAGCTGTTTGTACAGGAGATAGAGCGCCTGCGTGATCGCGCGGCGGGTGATCTCGGCGCGGCTGCCCGTATAGACGTACTTGTAGACGTAGACGGTCTCCTTGGTGCCGACCGCGAGATAGCAGAGCCCGACCGGCTTGTCCGTCCCGTCCGACTGCGGGCCGGCGATGCCCGTCGTGGCGAGGGAGACGTCGCAGTCCCCTCCCGCGATCAGCCCGGCAGCCATCTCATAGGCGGTGTCGTCCGAAACGGCGCCCTTGCCGCGCAGCGTCGCCTCGTGCACGCCCAGCCGCTTCATCTTCGAGTTGTTGTCGTAGGCGACGACGCTCTCGAACAGGATCTTGCTCGCGCCCGGGACTTCGACGATCTTCTGCGCGATCCCGCCGCCCGTGAAGGACTCGGCGATGCTCAGCTTCAGCCCGCGCAGGGTCAAAAGTTCGACGACGCGGCGGTTGAGCGGGGTGTCGTCCGCGGCATAGACGTGTTCGCCCAGCCCCGCGATCAGCTGGCGGGTCACGTCGTCGACCAGCATCTTCGGGGTCGCGTTGTCGTAAATGACTTCAAAGCGCTGGTCGCCCGCCGATTCGGTCAGGTGGACGCGCAGGCGGCCGGCGACGCGCTGTTCCGCCTCGCGCAGGACCGATCGGACCGTGTCCGCCGGGACGCCGACCGCGCGCAGCACCACCTTGTCGTGCTGGACGGCGTGCCTGGCGTCCAAAAACGGGACGATCTCCTTGCGGACGAGCTCGGCGCCGCGCTCGCCGCCCGGCAGGCAGGCGATCAGCTTTTTCTGCTTTTCGACCACCCAGCCCTGCGGGATGGCGGCCTGTAAGATCTCGCACACGCGCAGGCGCAGTTCGGCCGCCGCGTCGCCCGGGGCGACGACGAAGAGATTGTTGACGGCGTTTTTGTAATCGGTCAATGCCTGTGCGAAGGCATGGACGTCGTCGTCGGCGACCAAAAGGACGGGATCGGGCGCATACCCGCCGTCTATGAGTGCAGCGACGACCGGTTCAAACTCGTCGCCGCTGAAGCCTCGTTCCTTGTCACGAATGACGATACAAGCGTTTTTCATTCTTCCCTTTTCTCTTTCAGTATGTTTCGGTTCTTGATGAGGTAGACGGCGCCCGACCACACGGTGAGGACGGTGGCGAGGGCGATGCCGATCAGCCCGACGGCGCACACGACGGCGCCCGCCGTTTCCTGCAAGGAAAAAATATCCGCGCCCGCCAAAAGCGCCGCGACGGCGATATCCTGCACCGTCGTCTTGACTTTGCCGATCATATCCGCCGCGAGGACGGCGCCCTTGGCCGCCGCGACCATGCGCAGCCCGCTGACGATCAGCTCGCGCGCAAGGATGAGCGCGACGCACACCCCCAGCAGCGGGGGCAGCCAGCCGCCTAAATCGAGAAAATCCCACGCGGCGGGGCGCGCCAGAAGCAGGATGAGCGCGGTCGAGACGAGCACCTTATCCGCGATGGGGTCCAAAAATTTGCCAAGATCGGTGACCAGCCCGCGCGAGCGCGCGATGTGGCCGTCCAGAAAATCCGTACACGCCGCCAGGACAAAGACGGCGCAGGCGATCAGCCCGCGGTACGGGATCGCTTCCACCAAAAAAATGACGGCGAAGACGGGGATCAGGCAGATGCGGGTCAATGTGATCTTGTTGGGAAGGTTCATTCGAAATCCTCCGTCTGACCGAACAGGTCATAGCTGTCCGCGTCGGTGACGACGACGCGGTACTTCTTCCCCTGCTCGGCGAAGGGGGCGCGGAAATAGACCTTACCGTCGATGTCGGGCGCGTTCCAATACGCCCTGCCGACGAAGCGGCCGCCCTCGTAATCGACGCCGTCGCAGAGGACGTCGACGGCCGTGCCGACTTTGGCGCGCAGGAACTCCGCGGAGATCTGCCGCTGCACCGCGTACAGGGCGCGGACGCGGTCGGACTTGGCGCGCGCGGAGACCTGCCCCGGCAGGCGGTAGGCGGGCGTTTCCGCCTCGCGCGAGTAGGCGAAGAAGCCGCAGTTGGTCAGCCGCGCCTCGCGCAAAAAGGAAGCGAGCGCGGCGCTTTCCGCCTCCGTTTCCGAAGGAAAGCCCGCGATGAAGGTGGAGCGGATGGCGACGCCCGGGATGCGCGCGCGCAGCTTCCCGATCAGGTCGAGATAGGATCTGCGGGTGCCGCGGCGGTTCATCAGCTTCAGGATGCGGTCCTCGCTGTGCTGCAGGGGGATATCGAGATATTTGATCACCTTGTCGTTGGAGGCGATCTCCTCGATGAGGGGATCGGAAATGACCTCGGGATAGCAATAGAGAAGGCGGATGCTCCCCACCGTGTCCAATGCGGACAGGTGGCGGATGAGTTCGACGAGCTTATTTTCGCCGTACAGGTCCTCGCCGTAGCGGGTGGTGTCCTGCGCGACGAGGATGAGCTCGGACAGCTCCCCGAGCGACTCCGCCTCGGCGACGAGGTCTTCCATCCGCTCCGAGCGGTATTTGCCGCGGATCTTGGGGATCAGGCAATAGGTGCAGTGGTTGCTGCAGCCGTCGGCGATCTTCAGATAGGCATAGTGCAGCGGCGTCGTGAGGACGCGCTGCCCCTTCCATTCGCGGCCGGTGCCGACCGCGTTGACCCTGCCCTCCCGATAGGAGCGCTCGAGCGCGCCGAAGAGGGCGTCCGCGTCGCCGCAGCCGAGGAACACGTCCCCTTCCGTCAGGGAAGGGAACAGCTCGCCCGCAAACTTTTCGGGCAGGCAGCCGGCGACGACCAGCTTTTCGAGCTTGCCTGCGCGGCGGTATTCGTCGCATTCGAGGACGGTGTCGATCGCCTCCTTGCGCGCGTCGTTGAGGAAGGCGCAGGTGTTGACGAGGAGGATCTGCGCCTCGGCGATGTCGTCCGTGATCGCGTAGCCGCGGGCGCGGATCTCGCCGAGAAGGCGCTCCGCATCCACGCGGTTCTTGTCACAGCCGAGAGAGATCATGCCAAATGTCTTGTGTTCGAGTATTCCCATCAGACTCCGTAATCGCCGTACTTATTGTCAAATTCTTCCTGCGTGAGCAGCACCTTGCGGGCTTTGGACCCGTCGAAAGCGGAAATATAGCCCATATTCTCCATCCACTCGATGATCTTGCCCGCCTTCGGGTAACCGACCGAGCAGCGGCGCTGGATCATGGAGATGGAGGCCTGGCCGATGGAGACGACGTATTTGAGCGCCTCGATGTAGACGGCCTCGACGCTGTCGTCGCCGTCGCCGCCGAAGCCGCCGCCGCGCTCGCCGTTGATGAAGTCGTAGACGCGCTCGTCAAAGTATGCCTCGTTGTGTTCCTTGACATACGAGACGATCTCCTGCACTTCCGCGTCGTCCATCCAGGCGCCCTGCAGGCGGCGCGGGAAGGTCATGGTGTCCGTCTTATAGAGCATATCCCCCTTGCCGAGCAGCTTTTCGGCGCCCGACGAATCGAGGATGGTGCGCGAGTCGACCTCCTGCGTGACCTTGCAGGCGATGCGGGTGGGCAGGTTGGCCTTGATGACGCCGGTGATGACGTCCGTCGAGGGGCGCTGCGTCGCGAGCACCAGATGGATGCCCGCCGCGCGCGACTTCTGCGTCAGGCGCTGGACGCGGTCCTCGACGTCCTTCTTCGCGACCGCCATGAGGTCGGCGACCTCGTCCATGATGATGACGATCTTGGGCAGCTTTTCCTCGTTCGGGGTGAGGCTGGCGTTGTAGCCGTCGATGTCGCGCACCATCGTGCCCTGGCGGGTGCGCTCGCGGAAGAGGGTGTACCGCCGCTCCATCTCGTTGATCGCCCAGTTGAGGACGGGGATGACTTTGGCGGGATCGCTGATGATCTCGTTGATCATCAGATGCGGCAGCTTTTCATATACGCTGAACTCCGTCTGCTTCGGGTCGATGAGGATGAGGCGGAGCTCTTCCGGGCTGTACTTGAACAGGAGGCTGATGATCAGCGCCGTCAGGCAGACGCTCTTGCCCGAACCCGTCGCGCCCGCGACGAGCAGGTGCTTCATCTTGCTGATGTCGCCGCACACGGAGCGGCCCTCGATGTCCTTGCCCATGCCGAACATCAGGGCGCCGGGCTTTGCCTTGGCGAACTCGGGCGCGAGGAGGATCTCCTTCAGCCCGACCGTCGCGCGCTGCTTGTTCGGCACCTCGATGCTGATGGAGCCGTTTTCGTAGTTGGTCTGGATGTTGACGCCGTCCTTCGCGCGCAGGCGCATCGCCAGCTCGCGGTCGCAGCCGAGCACGCGGCTGGTCTGCACGTTGGCGGGGATCTCGATGTCGTACCGCGTCACCGAAGGGCCCTGCGTCACGCGCACGACCTGCGTCTCGATGCGCAGCAGGTTGTACAGCGTCTCGACGATCGTCTCCTTGTTCTGCTGCACCTCGGCGGCGTCGTCCGCACGCGCGTTGGAATAATCGTGCAGCAGCGACAGCGGGGGCGGATTGTAGCGGGGATAAACGTGCCGCGGGCGGCGCTCCTCCTCCTGCACCCGGTCGCGCGCGGATGCGCGGCGGCCGCGCTCCGCTTCCGAAGCAGCGAGCGCATCCACCGCCCCCGGTACGGCCGAAGGCATGGGCGGCTCGTCGTCAAACATCGCCGAATCCAGCTCGGGCGTGACGGGCTGCAGCGCGGACTGCTCGGGCGCGGCGGGCGGTTCCTGCGGGGCGGGAGCCGCGCCGCGCGCGGCGCGGTCGCCGATGATGATGCCGTCCTCCGTCGGGAAGCGGGAAAGCCTGCCGTCCGCAGCTTGCTGCGGCGCCGCCGGCTGCCCCTCCGCAGGGAGGTCCTGCCCGCGGCCGAAGGGGCGCTCCTCCGCGGGACGATCCTGCCCGCGGCCGAAGGGGCGTTCCTCCCGCGCCGTTTCGCCGCGCAGGCCGCCGCGCTCCTCGGCGGGCGGGAAAATGCCGCGGGCGGGTTCCTGCTCGGCGGGGAAAATGCCGCGGGAGCTCTCCGCCTCCGCGGGGAAAATACCGCGGGGAGGTTCCTGCTCGGCGGGCGGGAATACCTCGCGGGAGAAATCTTCCGTCAGGCGGGCGCGGGGCGGGAAGTTATCCGTCCGGCGGCCGCGCGCCGTCTCCTCCGGCTGCGTGAACAGCGGATCTGGGCGGGCGGTGCGGCGGGAGGCTGCCCCGCCCAGGCCGACGCGGCGCGCAAAGTCGCTCACGTCGATGCCCGGCTCCTCATCCGCGCCGCTCAGCTGCACGTCGTGCGAGGAGATGCCCGCATCCGTGCCGCGGTCGGACGCAAACGAGCCGTCCAAGAAGGAGGAAATGGGCCGATGGGTGTCGATATTGCCGGGCGCGAAGCCGTCCGCCTGCTCTTCCCGCCGATAGAAATTGCCGTCCGACTGATAGGTGGAGACGGGAATGTCCGGCTGCGCGGGCGCGGAGGGGCGGGACGTATCCGTCAGGATCTTTTTGGGAGGGTCCGCCGGGGCGTCCCCGAACATCTGCGAGAAGGTCTCCGGCTGCTGCGGCGGCTGCGCCTCCTCCGCCTGCGGCGGTTCGGGCTGCTGCTGCAGCGACGGGTCGACCGGCTGCGGGATGGGTGAACGGGGGCTGGAAAGTTCGTGCCCTTCCAGGATGCTGCGCGTGTTGCTGAAATTCTGCGAATACTGCTCGCGCGAAATGGTGCCGCGCGTGGGATTGTTGAAGTAGGAACTCTCGTCGTAGATGCCGTTTTTGATGTAGCTGTTCTGCGCGGGGACCTGCGCGGCGGCGGAACCGCCCGGCGCGGGAGCCTGCCGCTTGGGCTGCTGCTTGCCGCCGAACTTGGGCATCGGGCGGTCGGGATACAGGAGGCGATGCACGCGCTCTTCGGGCGAGAGCTTCTCCTCCTCTTCGCGCGCGCGGCGCTCCTCCCGCTCGCGGCGGGATTCCTGCCGCAGTTCGCGGCGGGTCTTGAAGCTGAACGCATCATCCCCGACATACAGATGGCGGTCCTGCGCGGGCTGCGCCATCCCCTGCACGGGCTGCTGCGGATAGTACGGGGCGGACGGCTGCTGCGGCTGCCGCGCGCGGGCGGGCTGCTGCGGCGGCTGCGCCGCGTCCTGCGGATAGTACGGGTCCGCCGTCTGCGGGGGCTGCACGGGCGCTGCGGACGCCTCCCCCGCATACGAGCCGGCGGATGCGGAGGCGCTTCCCTCCTTGCGGTGATCCGCCGCGCGCTGTCTTGCCGCGCGGGCGCGCGGGGCGGAAGCGGAGCCGTCGCGCAGGCCGACGTACAGGAAGTACGCCGCCGCGAGCGCGAACAGCGAGAAGATGATATAGCCGCCGACCGCCGTGGTCAGGCGCACGACGGGATAGACGATCAGCCCGCAGAGCGCGCCGCCCGCCGTCGAGGACGCAAACCCGCCCTCGCCTGCGGCAAAACAGTCGCCGAGATAGGCGCCGTACCCTTCATACGGGATGCCCGCGACCGCCGCCGTGATGGTATGCGCGAGGCAGAACGCGAACAGGACGAACAGGGATGCGGTCACGACGGCGCCGACGGGCGCCTTGATCGCCTTGCCCGAGACGAGCGCGACGCTCGCATAGACGAGGAGCGCCGCCACGACGAACGTGCCGTACCCGAAAACGCCCAGCAGGAAAGAGCTGACCGCCTCCCCCACCGCGCCGAAAATGGCGCCGCGGGATACGAACATGACCAGCGCGACGAGCGTGAACAGGGCGAGGACGAGCCCGAACGTTTCGCGCGTGAATACGCGCGCCCCCTCATTTTTCTTGTTGTTGTTTTTCTTTTTTCCCGAATTACGCAAGATGATCTCTCCCTTCTGAGGCCCGAAAGCCGCTTTTTCGTCGTTGCCTCCATTATACCATTTTTCCGTTCATATTTCAATTAAAATGCGGCTTTATTTTCGAAAGTTTGTTCGCACCGCGCGGCGGCGGGCCGTCCCCGCCCTTCCGCGCCAAAAGGGCGCAAAGCGAGGCGCTTCCCGCCCCCCGAAACGCAAAACGAGGCCCCCGCGCCGCGGGAGCCTCGCCCTTTTAGGAACGAAAGCCTTACATATCTTCCTTTTCGCCGCTCCAGGAATACATCTTGCGGAGCTCTTTGCCGACTTCCTCCAGCTGATGGGAAGCCTCCATCGCGCGCTTTGCGTTGAAGTGTGCGCGGCCGTTGTTGTTTTCGGCGATCCACTTGCTGGCAAAGGTGCCGTCCTGGATCTCTTCGAGGATCTTCTTCATCTCCTTCTTGGTCTCGTCGGTGATGATGCGCTTGCCCGTCTCGTAGTCGCCGAACTCGGCGGTGTCGGAAATGGAGTAGCGCATCAGCGAGAAGCCGCCCTTGTAGATGAGGTCGACGATCAGCTTCATCTCGTGGATGCACTCAAAATAAGCGTTGCGGGGGTCGTAACCCGCCTCGACCAGCGTCTCAAAGCCCGCCTTCATCAGGGCGGTCACGCCGCCGCAGAGGACTGCCTGCTCGCCGAAGAGGTCGGTCTCCGTCTCGCACTTGAAAGTCGTTTCCAGCACGCCCGCGCGGGAACCGCCGATGCCCGCCGCATACGCGAGGGCGACGTCGAGCGCCTTGCCCGTCGCGTCCTGATAGATGGCGACGAGGCAGGGCGTGCCCTTGCCCGCCACATACTCGCTGCGGACGGTGTGGCCCGGGGCCTTCGGCGCGATCATGAACACGTCGACGTCTGCGGGAGGGACGATCTGCTTGAAGTGGATATTGAAGCCGTGCGCAAACGCGAGCGCCTTGCCCTCGGTGAGGTTGGGGAGGATGCTCTCTTTATAGATCTTCGCCTGCTTCTCGTCGGGGGTGAGGATCATGATGATATCGGCAGCTTTGGCGGCCTCTTCCGTCGTCATGACTTTCAGGCCGGCTTTTTCCGCTTTCGCCCAGGACTTGCTGCCGTTGTACAGGCCGACGACGACGTTCACGCCGCTCTCTTTGAGGTTGAGCGCGTGCGCATGACCCTGGCTGCCGTAACCGACGATCGCCACCGTCTTGCCTTTGAGCACGTTGATGTCGCAATCGGACTGATAATAAATCTTTGCCATAAACTTTTTTTCCTCCGAAAAAAAATGATTTTCTGAATCGAAATCCGCTATTATTATAGTACGCAAAAAATCTTCCGTCAAGCAAATGAGCGATTTTATTTATCAATTTTACAGATGTTTTTCATTCGAATATCGAATTGTTTTGCCGATCCCGCCCGCGCGGCGCGCTCGGACGGGATTTTTTGTGCGAATGCGCGCCGCGGGGCGCGAATCGATTGCTTTTCGGCGCGAAAAAGGCTATAATGATACGAAAAAATGTCCGGAGAAGAATGTATGGCCGACAATCTGGGACCGCTCGTATTGCTGACGGGCGTGCTGCGCGGCGGCGCGGCGGCGGATTTTGCACGGGCGGTGCGCGAAGACGACCCCGCCCTCTATGCGCGCGCGTATGCGGCGCTGCTGGAAAAGGATATGCAGCGCGGCTTTGCCGAGTATCTCGCGCGCGAGGTGCTGTATGACGACAACCTGTTTGCGCGGCGCGCCTATGCAGGCCGCGCGGACGGCGACGTGTGCGCCGCCTTCCTGCACGACCTCGCCGTCCTGCAGGCGCTGACCGAGCGCGCGGACGACCTGCCGCCCCGCATCGCGGAGGCGGTGGGCGCGGGGCTGCCCCGCATCGGCCGCGGGCAGGCGCCCTTCGGCGAAACTTGGGCGAGCGAACAGACGGTCCGGGCGCTCGCGCAGTTCTACCGCGCCAACGGATACGGGATGTTCATCGACAACAAGGCTTTCACCTATGAACAGGGGCAGCTCGTCCCCGTCTGCAACGCGCCCGACATCACCCTCGACCAGCTCAAAGACTACGAGGCGGAAAAGCGCATCGTCGAGGACAACGTGATCAACTTCGTGCGCGGCCTGCCCTATTCGAACATGCTGCTGTACGGGGACAAGGGGACGGGAAAATCGTCGACCGTCCACGCGATGCTCAACAAGTACGCCCCCGCGGGGCTGCGCGCCGCCGAGCTGACCAAGGACAAGGTGGGCGAGATCAACGAGATCAAGGGCGTGCTCGCCGCTCTCCCCTACAAATTCCTGCTGTTCATCGACGACCTCTCGCTGGAAGAGCGGGACGAGAAAGTGACGGCGCTCAAGGCGGGGCTGGAAGGGAGCATGCACGAGAAGAGCAGCAACGTGATGATCGTCGCGACTTCCAACCGCCGGCACATCCTCAAAGAGAACTTCTCCGACCGCGAGAACAGCGTGCACGCGCGGGATACGATGGAAGAGCAGCTCTCCCTCTCCGACCGCTTCGGGCTGACCGTCTGCTTCTCCTCGACGGGCAAGAAGGAGTACCTGTCCATCGTGCGCCAGCTCGCCGCCGACGCCAAGATCGCCCTCCCAGACGAGGAGCTTTGCGCGCTCGCCGAGCGCTGGGCGCTGGTCAAGGGGGGACGCAGCCCCCGCCGCGCGCGGCAGTTCGTCGATTACCTCTCCGCCTGCCAGGCAAAGGGATCGGAGATCCTCATCTGAATATGCCAGATCCATGCCAAAAGGGCGCCGGCCGGCGCCCTTTTTTATTTGCCGACGCGGAAAACTTTCCGCGTTTTTTTGCTTGCACGGAAAACTTTCCGTGTTTTTCCGCCCGTGCGAGGCGACTTCCGCGTTTTTTTGCCCGTGCGGGAAGGCTTCGGCCTTTCCACGCGGGCGGACGGCTCACAGTTTTGCGTTCAGCAGCCGCTTGGCGGCGCAATAAATGTCCCCCGCGCCCAAAAACAGCGCCGTGTCCCCCGCGCGCAGCGAACAGCGCAGGTAGACGGACAGCTCGCGCAGCGTCTCCACATACAGCGCGTTGGGCAGCTTTTCGGCGAGGGTGAGGGCGCTGCCGGCGGCGTCGAAGTACTCGCGCGCGGGATAGGTCTTGTAGATGACGAGGTCCTCCACCCCCGACAGGACGGACAGGAACTCGTCGAAGAGGAGGCGGGTGCGCGAATAGGTGTGCGGCTGAAAGACGACGAACAGCCTGCCGCCGAACGCTTGGCGCGCCGTTTCCAGCGCCGCCGCGATCTCGCGCGGGTGATGGGCGTAGTCGGCGATCAGCTCCGCGCCGTACAGCTTGCCCAGCCGCTCGAAGCGGCGGCGGATGCCGCGAAAGCCCGCCAGCCCCGCCGCCGTCCGCGCGGGCGGGAAGCCGCACTGCTCGGCGACGGCCGCCGCGGCGAGCGCGTTGTAGACGTTGTGCCTGCCGTACACGTTCAGGCGGATGCGGCCGCACGGCTGCCCGCGGATGCTCAGCGTAAAGGAGTACCGCCCGCCCGACGAACGGAGGCGCAGGGCGCGCACGTCGCAGCCTTCGGTCAGCCCGAAGGTGAGCGCGGGGCGCACCGCCGCGGCGACGGGGTCCTCCCCGCACACCACGGCGGCGGGCGCGGCGCGCGCATAGGCGGCGTAAGCGTCGAACAGCGCCTCGGCGCTGCCGTAACACTCGAGATGGTCGACGTCGGTGTTGAGGACGACCGCGACGGTCGGGCGCAGCTTGCGGATGTTGCCGCGATACTCGCACACTTCCGTCACGAAACAGCGGTCTCCCCCCTCCCAATAGCTGCCGTAGTCGATGTCCTCGCCGCCGATGTGCGCGGTACAGCCGCCGCACGCCTGCAAGACGTGCGCGCACATGGCGGTCGCCGTCGTCTTGCCGTGGCAGCCCGCGATGCCGACCGACACGTCGAACCCGTCGGCGATGAGGGCGAGCAGGTCGGCGCGGTCGTAGACGGGCACGCCCGCCGCGCGCGCGGCGACGAGCTCCGGGTCGTCGTCGGGGACGGCTGAACTGCGCACCACCGCGTCCGCAGCGGCGGCGCGCTCCGGCGCATGGCCGCAGACAAAGCCGACGCCCCGCGCTTCCAGCGCGGCCGTGCGTTCGCTGCGGACGACGTCACTGCCCGCGACGGTGAATCCCGCCGACAAAAGGCAGGACGCCAGCGCGCTCATGCTGACGCCGCCCGCGCCGATCAGGTAAATTTTCTGCTTTTTTGGCCAAAATTTTCGCTGCATGGGATAAATATATGCCGAAAAGAAGGGAAAAGTATCTTTTTTGCGGGAGTTTTAGAATTTTTTTCAAGAAATTTCGTCTACACTATTGAAAATTCGGAAAATGTATAGTAAAATGTAATTGCGAATGAATTCAAAAAACAAAAAGGAGGTATAAGATCTTGAAAATATCAGACGTGCGCATTCGGTTCGTCCGCAAGGATGACAGCAAACTGAGAGCAGTTGCATCCATTACGATCGACGACTGCTTCGTCGTTCATGACATCAAAGTGATCGAAGGCGCCGACGGGCCCTTCATCGCCATGCCCAGCCGTAAAACGAACGATGGCGAATTCAAGGATATTGCCCACCCCTTGAACACCGAGACCCGCGAACAACTGCGGGACGCGATCCTCGCCGCTTATCATGAAGCATTGGCAGAAGCTGACTGAGACTTCCTTTGTCTTGCCCGCTTAAACATTCAGTCTTTGTTTTCTTGGAAAACAGTTTCCGATTTGCATTTGGATCATTCGTACAGTTCTCGTCCGAGAAGAAAGGGAGCACCGACACCGTGCTCCCTTTTCTCTTGCCCAAAAAACGGCCGCCCGCGGAAAGCGCCCCGCCGCCCCTGCCCGCGGAAAGCGCCTGCCGCACTCACGAAAAAAGTGTGCTACCCCTGTCCCGTCCGTCGGCGTGCGCCGCTCTGCCCGCGGACAAAACCGAAAAAAGAAAACGGCCGCCCGTCTTATACAGACGGGCGGCTCTGCGCTTGCGCGGGATCGGCTTACTTTTTGCGGAACATGCGCTGCAGGAAGGTCGGCGAATCCTTTTCGCCGCTGCGGGCAGGCTGCGCGGGGCGGGCAGGCTGCTGATAGGGCTGCTGATACTGCGGCTGGCCCTGATACGGCTGCTGGCCATACTGCTGGGGCTGACCGTACTGCTGCGGCTGACCCTGATACGGCTGCTGGCCGTACTGCTGGGGCTGGCGGGGCTGCTGATACTGCGGCTGGCCCTGGTAGGGCTGCTGGCCGTACTGCTGGGGCTGACGGGGCTGCTGATAAGGCTGCTGGCCGTACTGCGGCTGACGGGGCTGCGCCTGCGCGCTGTTGGCGTTGCTGTTCATGGGGATGCGCCCGTAGGAAGGCGTCACGCCCGCAGCGCCGCCCTGCGTGGGCATGCCGCGGTTGACGATGAAGTTGCGGTTCTCGTTGCGCGCTTCCTTCACGCTGTAATTGTCGGCGTGCGGGAAGCCCGTCGCGATGACGGTGACCTCCACTTCGTCGTTGATGTTGCTGTCGATGCAGGCGCCGAAGATGATGTTCGCGGAATAGTCGACGACGCTCTGCACGAGGGTCGCCGCCGTCTGCACTTCGTCCATCGTCAGGTCGTTGCCGCCGACGATGTTAAGGATGACGCCCTTCGCGCCCTCGATGGTCGTTTCGAGCAGAGGGCTGTTTACGGCGAGGCGGACTGCCTCGACGATCCTGTTCTCGCCCTTCGCGACGCCGACGCCCATGTGCGCGAGGCCCTGATCCTTGAGGATGGTGCGCACGTCGGCAAAGTCGAGGTTGATGAGCGCGGGGTTGACGATGAGGTCGGCGATGCCGCGGATACCCTGTTTGAGGACTTCGTCCGCGACGCGCAGCGCCTCGTTCATCGGCGTGTTTTTGGGGACGACGCCGGTGATCTTGTCGTTCGGGATGACGATGAGGGTGTCGACGTATTTTTTGAGGTTTTCCAGGCCCTTCGCGGTGTTGTCCATCCTCTTCTTGCCTTCAAAGGTGAACGGCTCGGTGACGACCGCGATGGTGAGGATCTTCAGATCGCGCGCGATCTTGGCGATGACGGGAGCCGCGCCGGTACCGGTACCGCCGCCCATGCCCGCCGTGATGAAGAGAAGGTCGGTATCCTTGACCGCCTCGGTGAGGACTTCCTTGCTCTCCTCCGCCGCGGCGCGGCCCACCTCCGGCTCGGCGCCGGCGCCGAGGCCCTTCGTGAGGGTAGAACCGATCTGGATCTTGCTCTCCGCCTTGGAGAGGAGCAAGATCTGTTTATCCGTATTGACCGCGACGTAGCTCGCGCTCGTGATGCCCGCTTCGATCATGCGGTTGACAGCGTTGTTGCCCGCGCCGCCGACGCCGATGACCTTTATCCTCGCAACTCCGGACAAGCTGTCCAAACTGTTAAACATTTTTTACCCTCCGATTCCGTGAAATAATTTGTAAAGGAAACTTTTTTCGCGCCGGCGATGCAGCGCCATATCCAAGAGGCTCAGAACGGAGCTCTGCGCCGCTTTTTCATAAGAAGGTACCTGCGGGGCGAGAATGTCGACCACGCGGCCGAGCCGCATGGAGAGATATTCGCGCACGCCGCGGATCTCCGTGATCCCGCCGCCCGTCAGATAGATGGGGCGGTAGTACAGGCCGGGATCCCCGCTCAGTTCAAAGAACTGCCCGAACAGATCGCACAGCACGTCCAGCCCGTCCTGCACGCAGCCTTTGAGGAAGCCGACCGAGACGGCATACGAGGCGCGGCGGTCGGTATATTCGACGGTGACGCCCGCATCGTCCATGCTCGCGAGGTTGATCTTGCCGATCAGCGCTTCCATCACGGAAAACGGGACGTCCTGCGCCGTCGGCTCTTCAAAATATGCCTGCGCCGTGACGTGGCCGCCGCCCGCCGAACAGGCCTGCTGCCAGACGACGCCTTCCCCCTCCAGGACGCTGAACGTCATCGAGATCTTGTCGACGTCCCAAAGGATGGCGCCCGCCATCCGCGCGGAACGGGGAAGAAGATAGAGCGCCTGCGCCTGCGAGGAGGGCAGGTATTCCCGCCGACGGATCCCGTACTCGGCGAGGAAGTTGTCCATGCAGTCGATGAAGCGGTTGTCCGCCAGGAAGTAGCAGAACTGCCCTTCCAGCGAATTGCTGACCATGCCGACCGGGTCGAACGCGCGGCGGCGGTCGGAAAGGACATAGTACGCCGCCTCCTTGCGGATGACGGCCGCGTCGCCGAAGTCCTCCTTCGGCTCGCTCTCGTACAGCGCCTTCACGTCCGCGCGGACGATCTTGCGCTTGTTCTCGAAGCGCATGAAGCAGCGCTGCGTCCGCACGGAGAGGAACTCGCCCGGAACGCCGACGTACAGCTCGCGGATGCGCACGCCCGCCTCGGCGGACGCTTCGTCCAGCGCGGCGAACACGGCTTCCTGCAGGTCCTGCGTGTCGAAGAATTCTGCATCGGCATAGCCCTTGTACGGCTGCGTATACATCCCCTGTATGACAAAGGTGTTGTTGACGCCGCGCTGTCCGACGACGACGGTCACATCCGCCGACCGCACGTCCAGCACGGCCGCGCTCCTGCGGCCCATTCTGTGCTCCGTTTTTCTCCCGTGTACAATATGTATGTTTATACAATCATTATTATAGTATATAAACGCCATTTTGTCAATAAAATAAAACGATTCCCCGAAAGAATTTTTCGGGGAATCGATGGGAATTTTTGGCGTTATTTGTTCTCCGCCGAAAGGGGCGGTTCGTCCGTGGAATAACTTGCCGAAAGTTCGCCCGTCGGCTGCGGATATCCCACCTCGATGACGTTGATGTAACCGAAGGTGCGCTGCGCCTCGGTCAGCCCTTCATACGTCTGCAGCGCGAGCTTCGCCTTCTCCTCCATGCGGCTGCCCGGGTTCTCCAGCCAGACGTGCACCCCCTCGACCGTGTCGATGTAGAAGTAGTTGAAGTCGTACGTCGGATCGTTCAGTCCGGTGTCGTCATAGTCGATGCTGACGATGTTGTGCCACATCCCCTGCCCGCTGAACTGCTCGAACAGCGTCCACAGGGACTCGTACTCGTCCTCGAACTCGGGGAACACGGCAAACGTCTCGCCCACGACGGACGCATCGCCCGCGGACTGCGCTTCAAAGCCGATGCCGGTGATGACGATGTTGGTGCCGTCGATGTTGTTCGCGTTGTCCTCCTTGACGGCGAGCACCGTCCGGTCGTCGCCGACGACGTAATACTTGCCGTCCGTCTCGTTGAGGAAGGCGAACACCTCGTACTTCTCGCTCAGGGAGACGGTGATCTTGTTCGGGAAGTGCTTTTCGACGCTCTCGACCTCGAGATAGCCGTCCCCCTTTTTGGCGACGACGTCGTACACGCTGTTTTCGCGGAAGAACAGATAGCTCTTCCCGCCGAACTCCTCGTCGAGCGCGGCCTGGATGTCCGCCGCGCGCTCCTCGCCGAACGAACTGCCCGTCACCGTGACTTCAAACTGGGCGATCGAGCAGACTGCGTTGATCGTGATGACGACGACGATCAGCAGGATGGCGACCGCATAGCCGATGAAAAATTTGATGCTTCGCATTGCAACTCCTCTTCGGTAGATCCAAAGACAAAAAATGTTCGGACGCGCACCCTGCGGATGCGTGCGCCCTATGTTCAGACGCGCACCCTGCGGATGCGTGCGCCCGCGGCGCGCAGCTTCCCCTCAAAATCGGAATAGCCGCGGTCGATGAACCCGAGGTCGACGACCGTGCTGCATCCCTCCGCCGAGATCGCCGCCAGCGTGAGCGCCGCCCCGCCGCGCAGGTCGCCGGCGCAGACGTCCGCCCCGTGCAGATGCGGCACCCCGCGCACAAAGGCGCTGCGCCCGCGCACGGTGATGTCCGCCCCCATGCGGATGAGTTCGGGGACGTGCTTGAAGCGGGTCTCGAACAAGTTCTCCACGATGACGGTCGAGCCTTCACAGATACAGGACAGGGCGGTCATCGGCGCCTGCAGGTCGGTGGGAAAGCCGGGATAGGGAGAGGTCTCCACCAATTTGGGTGAATTCCGCCCCATACCGCAGGTTATGTATATTTTATCATCTTTCGCATGGATTTTGCAACTGATTTCACGAAGTTTATGGATGAGCGAGGCAAGATTCTCCGATTTTGCGTTGCGGAGGGCGAGTTCGCCGCCGCACATCGCCGCCGCGATGAGGAAAGTCCCCGCCTCGATGCGGTCGGGAAGGGGCGTGTACTCGGCGCCGTGCAGGCGGCGCACCCCTTCCGCCACGATGACCGACGAGCCCGCGCCCGCGATCTTCCCGCCCATGCGGTTGAGAAAATTCTGCAGGTCGACGATCTCCGGCTCGCGCGCGGCGTTGCGGATGACCGTCCGACCGCGGGCGGTGACGGCTGCGAGCAGGATGTTTTCCGTCGCGCCCACGCTGGGGCAGTCGAGCACGATCTCCGCGCCGCGGATGCCGTCGCAGGAACAGTCGATGCAGCCGCCCTCCTCGCGCACCTCCACCCCCAGCCGCCGCAGCCCCGCCAGGTGCAGGTCGACGGGGCGGAGCCCGATGTCGCACCCGCCCGGGTAGGCGATGCGCGCGCGGCCGAAGCGCGCCGCGACCGAGCCGAGCAGAAACACGGACGAGCGCAGCTCGCGCGCGAGCGCGGACGGGATCTCGTGATTGGCGGCGTCGGCGCCGTCGATGACGAGCGCGTCTTCCTCGAACCGCGTCTTGCAGCCCAGCTCGCCGAGGATCTGCACCATGTTCAGGACGTCGGCGATGCGCGGGCAGCGGCGGATCACGACCCGCTCCTCGGTCAGGACGGATGCCGCCAGCAGGGGCAGCACGGCGTTTTTGGCGGACTGGATCTCCACTTCGCCGCACAGCCGACGCCCGCCCTCGATGATATATTTATCCATTTCCTTTCTCCTCTCTCCGCGGGCACGAAGGCGCGGGGCCGTGCGGCCCCGCTCCCACTGCGCCCGATATGCCTCTTCCGCCTCCCCGTTTTGCGGCCCCTTACCGTCAATATACGGCAAAGCGCGCAAAAAGGTGCGCGCCGCCGGGCGATGCGCTCCGGAAAGGACACAGAAGCGGAGCGCGCCGTCCCCGACGGCGCAAAGGCGTGACAAAAACCGGCCGATCCCCGCCGCGAGCGCGGGGCGAAAAAGACGCCCGGCAGCATAAAGACGGGGCGAGCTCAGCGGCGGCAGGCGGCGCGCGCGGGCCGGCCGCCGCGCGATATGTTCCAGAGCACCCCCATCGCCGCCATCGTGAACACGAGCGAGGTGTTGCCCGCGCTCACGAGGGGGAGCGGGAGGCCGGTGGGCGGGATCGCCCCGCTGACGACGAGCGCGTTGACGATCACCTGGATCGCGAAACAGGCGGTGATGCCCGACGCGAGGAGGGAGCCGAACAGGTCGCGGCTGCGCGCCGCCGTGCGCACGCCCAGCCAGACGAGCGCGCCGAACGCCGCG
>DXFD01000031.1 GCA_019114625.1 Candidatus Borkfalkia faecigallinarum
CTTTTCTTAAATTTTCTTGGCGATGAAGCAGGAATATCCTGCTTAGAACGGAAAAATCCCCCTTTTTTTCCTGTTTTTGCGGGAAAAATGTGGATAACTTTTTATTCCCTGTGGATATCCGCCGCTGTTTACAGTACAGTTTGTGCAGGCGTGCATCGGACGAAAACAGGAGTTATGCACAATGGAGCGGGCAAAAAGGCGGGGAACGAAGGCCGCCGCGGGCGGGGCAGCAGCGGACTTGGGGACAAGTTTTTTAGAAGGACGGCGCGGCGCGCTGCCCTTTGGCAGCGCGCCGCGCATTCCGATCGGTGTTGTCCGCACGCTTCCCCGGGAGCTTTAAAGCCGCGAGGCGATCGCGCGGAGAAATTCCTCCGAATTGAGTTTTTTGGGCGTAACGCCCTCCTTGCGGAAGAGCGGGATGAGATCGCCCGTCATTTCGCCCGCCTCGATGGTATCCTTGGTGGCCTTCTCGAGCTTCTCCGCAAAGGCGACGAGCTCGGGCGTTTGGTCGAGCTCCCCTCTCTTTCTGAGTGCGCCCGTCCAGGCGAAGATGGTCGCGACGGAGTTCGTCGAGGTCTCCTCCCCCTTGAGGTGCTTGTAGTAGTGGCGGGTGACGGTGCCGTGCGCCGCCTCGAACTCGTAGTTGCCCTCGGGCGAGACGAGCACGGAGGTCATCATGCCCAGCGAGCCGTAGGCGGTGGCGACCATGTCGCTCATCACGTCGCCGTCGTAGTTCTTGCACGCCCAGACGATGCCGCCCGAAGAGCGCACCACGCGCGCGACGGCGTCGTCGATCAGCGTGTACATATACTCGATGCCCGCTTTTGCGAACTTGTCCTCGTATTCCGCCGCAAAGATCTCCGCGAAGATATCCTTGAAGCGATGGTCGTATTTTTTGGAGATGGTGTCCTTGGTGGCGAACCAGAGGGGCATCTTCACGTCCAGCGCGTAGTTGAAACAGGCGCGCGCGAAGGAAGCGATGGAGGCGTCCATGTTGTGCACCGACTGCACGATGCCCGCCCCTTTGGCGAAGTCCTGCACGAGCAGCTTTTCCTTGACGGAGCCGTCCGCCCCCTCGACGACGAGGTAGGCCTTTTCCCCCGCCTGCGCGCGCGTCTCCACGCCCGCGTACACGTCGCCGTAGGCGTGACGGGCGAGCACGATGGGCTTGGTCCAGCCGGGGATATACGGGGTGATGCCCTTGGCGAGGATGGGCGCGCGGAACACGGTGCCGTCCAGGATGCGGCGGATGGTGCCGTTCGGGCTCTTCCACATCTGTTTGAGGTGATACTCCTCCACCCGCTGGGCGTTGGGGGTGATGGTCGCGCACTTGACGCCCACCTTGTACTTCTTGTTCGCCTCCGCGGCCTCCACGGTCACGCGGTCGTCCGTCTCGTCGCGGTGGACGAGCCCTAAGTCGTAATATTCCGTCTTCAAGTCGACGTACGGGCAGATGAGGTCCTCTTTGATCCACTGCCAGAGGACGCGCGTCATCTCGTCCCCGTCCATCTCGACGATGGGGTTTTTCATCGCAATTTTTGCCATGGGGTTTACCTCGGAACGTAGATTTTTTCTTATTTTATCAAAAAACGGGCAAAAAGACAAGCGTTTGCCTCCCGCACGGCGCAAAAGGGCGCGCGGCAAACGCCGCATACACAGAAAGACAAGCGCCGCACGGCGCAAAAGGGCGCGCGGCAAACGCCGCGCGCCCGCCCTCCGTGCCCTCTGCCGCCCCGCCCGCTCAGCGCGCCGCCGCCTCGCCTTCTGCCGCACGGCCGCTCAGCGCACGCCGCCCTTTGCCGCCTTGCCGCGCGCCGCCGCGCCGCGCAGCACCCCGCAGCCGGAGAGCAGCTTCTTCTCCGCGCGGGCGCGCTCCGAACAGATGCCCTGCTCGACGAGGGCGGTCAGCACGGCGCGGAAATCGGTGAGCTTTTCCGAAAACAAATACCACGCCAGCGCGCCCGGCACGGTGTTCATCTCGTTGAAGTACACCTCGCCCCCGCTGAGCAGAAAATCCGCCCGCACGACGCCGACCATGCCCAGGCGGCGGTACAGGAGTTTCGTGTACCCCTGCACCCGCGCGGCGCTCTCGCGGGAGATCTTGGCGGGGAACTCGCTGCGCCCGCCCTTGCCCGAACCGTCGTACTTGTCGGCAAAGGTCAGGAATTTGTGCGCGGTCTTCGGCTCCTCGCAGGGGGAGAGCACGATCTCCTCGCCGCGGCGGTAGGCGGCGCAGTTGATCTCCCGCCGCTCGGCAAAATACTTTTCGGCGAGAAGCACCGTATCGTAGGCGAACCCCGCGCGGATGGCGAGCAGCAGCCGCGCCCGGTCCTCCGCGACGGCGACGCCGATGCTGCTGCCCTGCCGCGCCGGCTTGACGATGACGGGATAGCCCAGCCGCTCCTCCACGCACTTGACGGCAAAGGCGCCGCGCTTGTTGAAATCCTCCTCCGCGATGCGCAGCCAGGGCGCCGTGGGGACATTGAGGGCGCGGGCGATCAGTTTCGCCGTCCCCTTATCCATGAACAGCGCGGAGGGCGCGATGCCGGGCGACGCGCAGGGGATGCGGTTCAGGTCGAGCAGCCCCGCCACCGCTCCGTCCTCCCCGCGCGCACCGTGGCAGCAGTTGAGCGCGCAGTCGATCTTGCAGACCTCGCGCAGCTTTCTGCCCTTCCGCTCATACAGTTTGCCGCCTAAAATGGCGGCGGGGCGGAATTTTTCGCGCAGATCCCCCGCGTACGCCGCCGTGTCCAGCAATTCCTTCCCCGTGTAAAACGCCCCGTCCTGCGCGATGTAGACGGGGTGAACGGCATACCGCTCCCCGTCCAGCAGGTTCGCCGCCATCACCCCCGTGATGACGGAGATCTCGTTTTCGCAGGAAATGCCCCCGAACAGCACCGCCACGTTTTTTTGCATAGAAAAAGACACCTCCGCAAGAATTTTTTGCTTTGGTGTCTCGCTCTCTTCTTCTTCGGCAGGCGCGCCGCTCCGGCGCGGGCGCTATGATCCGTCGGGCGGATGTTATGATCCGCCGGCGCGGGCGCCTCGTTCCGCGTGCGCCCGACGGCTCCGCCGACACGAACGCCGCGCTCCGCCGCACGGCGGGCGCTCAGTTATAGATATCGGGCAGGTCGTTCAAAAACAGGACGGTATCCCCCGGCATGAGCTCCTGCGCGAGCGCCTCTTTCACGGCGTCGAGCGTGGGATGGACGCTCACCCGCTCCTCGATGCCGCCCGCCGCGAGGTAGCCCTTGCGCACGGCGGTGACGAGGGTGGAGCCGACCAAAAGGATGCGGTCCAGCCCGACCATCCTTTCGCCGAGGGCGGCGTTCTCCGACTCTTCGAGCACGCCCAGCTCCACGAGCCCGGGCGTGACGACGAATTTGCGCCCGCCGAACAGGCGCAGCACATCCAGCGCGGCCGCCGCCCCGCGCACGTTCGCGTTATAAGCGTCGTCGAGGACGACCACCCCGCCCGCTTCCAGCGGCTGCAGGCGGTGCGGGACGAAGTCCAGCCCCGCGACGGCGGAAGCGATCTCCTCCTTTTCCACCCCCAGCTTGGAGGCGAGCGCCGCCGCCAGCGCGATGTTCTGCGCGTTGTGCGCGCCCAGCAGGCGGGACCGGACGGGCATCTGCAGGATGCCCATGGCGAGCTTGAACTCGATGCCCGCGGGCGAGCAATGCACGTCGAAGGCGCCGAACTCGCCGTGTTCGCCCACGGCGACCTTTTTCAGCCCCGCCGCGGCGGGGTCGAGGCGGGCGGTGTATTCGTCCTGCCCGATGACGGCAAAGCCGCCCGGCTTGGTCCCGCGCAGGATCTCGCCCTTCGCCGCGACGATCCCCTCGACGGTGCCGAAGGTCTCCAAATGCTGCGGGCAGATGCCCGTCACGATGCAGTGGTCGGGGCGCACCAGTTCGCACAGCTCGGCGATGTCCCCCTTGTGCCGCGCGCCCATCTCCGCGATGAAGTAGTCGTATTGCGTAAGGTCGACGTCCTCGATCGCCTTCGCGATGCCGAGCGGGGTGTTATAGGAGGCGGGCGTGGCAAAGACGCGATAGCGCCCGCCCAAAATGCCCGCGAGGAAGTTTTT
>DXFD01000032.1 GCA_019114625.1 Candidatus Borkfalkia faecigallinarum
TACGGCGTCTGCGCCGCGAACTCTGCCGCGCAGGTATCGACCATCTTGAAGCACGCGCGCCTGTGCATGGGGAGCGGGTGGCCGCTGTATTTTTCGAGCACCTTATCGGGATAGCCGAGCTTCTTGCCTTCGAGGTATTCCGCCCCTGTGAGCTGCTTGCCCGTGACGGAGCGTTCGAATTTGACGAGGTTAAGAAGCTTGTTTAAGAACCAGCGGTCGATCTTGGTGATGTCGAAAACTTCGTCCGCGGAGATGCCCGCCTTCAGGGCGGCGTAGACTGCGAAGAGGCGCTCGTCCGTCGTCTTGTGGAGCTCGGAAAGAAGTTCTTCGCGGCTCATTTCCGTGAACTTGGGGTGGTTGAGGTCGGAGAGGGAAATTTCCGCGCCGCGCACCGCCTTCATGATCGCCTGTTCGAAGGAAGTGCCGATCGCCATGACCTCGCCCGTCGCCTTCATGCGGGAGCCGAGCTCGCGCTTTGCATAGAGAAATTTATCGAAGGGCCACTTGGGGAGCTTGACGACGACGTAGTCGATGGCGGGCTCGAAGCAGGCGTACGTCTTGCCCGTGACGTCGTTTCTGATCTCGTCGAGGGTGTAGCCGAGGGCGATCTTGGTCGTCACCTTGGCGATGGGATAGCCCGTTGCCTTCGATGCGAGCGCCGAAGAGCGCGACACACGGGGGTTGACCTCGATGACGGCGTACTCGAAGCTGTCGGGATGCAGCGCGAACTGGCAGTTGCAGCCGCCCTCGATGCCGAGCTCGGTAATGATCTTCAAAGACGCGCTGCGCAGCATCTGATACTCTTTGTCCGACAGGGTGACGGCCGGCGCGATGACGATGGAGTCGCCCGTGTGGATGCCGACCGGGTCGAAGTTCTCCATCGAGCAGACGGTGATCACGTTGCCCCGGCAATCGCGCAGCACTTCGAACTCGATCTCTTTCCAGCCGTAAATGTACTTTTCGACCAGCACCTGCGTGATGGGCGAGAGCATCAGGCCGTTGTGGGAAACGGAGCGCAGCTCCTCCTCGTTATAGGCGACGCCGCCGCCCGCGCCGCCCAGCGTGAACGCGGGACGGATGATGACGGGGTAGCCGATCTTTTCGGCGACGGCCACGCACTCGTCCACCGTGTACGCGATGTCGGACGGGACGACCGGCTGGCCGATCTTCTGCATGGTCTCCTTGAACAGCTCGCGGTCCTCGGCGCGGTCGATCGCGTCGACCTTCGTGCCGATGAGCTTGACGCCCCACTCGTCCAAAAACCCCTCTTTGGCGAGCTGGCAGCCGATCGTGAGGCCGGTCTGGCCGCCCAGGGAGGCGAGCAGACTGTCCGGGCGTTCCTTTTTGATGATGCGCTTGATGGACTCGAGGGTGAGCGGTTCGAGGTAGATCTCGTCCGCGAGCGCCTTATCCGTCATGATGGTCGCGGGGTTGGAATTGCAGAGCACGACGTTGACGCCGGCGTCTTTGAGGACGCGGCAGGCCTGCGCGCCCGCGTAGTCAAATTCCGCCGCCTGGCCGATGACGATCGGTCCGGAGCCGATCACGAGGACTTTTTTGATATCGCTTCTTTTAGGCATTTGCTTTTCCTCCGTCCATCTGATTCATAAAGCGATCGAAGAGATCGCGCGCGTCCAGCGGGCCGGCGCAGGCTTCCGGATGGAACTGCACCGTGAAGGCGTTCAGGTCGGGATACTCGACCCCCTCGCAGGTATTGTCGTTCGCGTTGATAAAGCTGATCGTGCCCGCGCCGACGATGGAGTCGGCAAGCACCTCGTAGCCGTGGTTCTGGCTGGAAATATAGACGGTGCCCGTCTTTAATTCCTTGACCGGCTGGTTGGCGCCGCGGTGGCCGTACTTCATCTTCTTCGTCTTGCCGCCCATGGCGAGGGCGAACAGCTGATGCCCGAGGCAGATGCCGAAGATGGGGAGCTTGCCCGCCAGCTTGCGGATGTTTTCGATGACGCCCACGTTTTCCTCCGGGTCGCCGGGGCCGTTGGTGAGCATCAGCCCGTCCGGATGAAGGGCGAGGATCTCTTCCGCCGTGTAGGAAGCGGGAACGCGGATGACGTTGCAGCCGCGGCGGACCAGCTCGCGGACGATATTCTCCTTTGCGCCGAAATCCCAAAGCACGACCGTGCGCTTCGCGTCCTCCGCCGGATAATCCTTGCGCCCCTTGCAGGTACAGTTCATGACTGCGTCGCGGATGGCATACGCGCGCACGGCGGAGAGGTCGGTCAGCGGCTTCGAGGTGATGGCCGCGTTCATGACGCCCGCCTCGCGCACCGTCTTGGTCAGCTCGCGCGTGTCGATGCCGTAGATGCCGGGGATGTTGTTTTTGACGAGGTAATTTTCGAGGGTGTCCTCGCAGCGGAAATTGGAAGGCTTTTCACAATATTCGCGCACGATGTATGCCGAGAGATACGGCTTCTTGCTTTCTCGGTCGGAAAGGATCATGCCGTAATTGCCGATGAGCGGAAAAGTCTGGATGACGATCTGCCCGTAATAACTGGGATCGGTGAGCGTCTCGATGTAGCCGGTCATGCCCGTCGTAAAGACGAGCTCGCCGATCACATCGCCCCTCGCGCCGAATCTCTTGCCTTCAAAGACCTGCCCGTTCTGCAAGGTCAGGTAAACTTTTTCTTCCTTCATAGCGATCCTTCCCGTAATATATTTTTTATTTGAGCAATTTGACCAGCACCGCTTTCTGTGCGTGCAGGCGATTTTCCGCTTCGTCGAAGATGTCGTTCGCGTGCGCCTCGAACACCTCGTCGGTGATCTCCTCGCCGCGGTGCGCGGGCAGGCAGTGCAGCACCATCGCATCCGGCTTCGCGACGGACATGAGATCCGCGTCGATGCAGTAGCCGCGGAACACCTTTTCGCGCTCCGCCTTCTCCTCTTCCTGTCCCATCGAGGCCCAGACGTCGGTATAGAGCACGTCCGCGTCTTTGGCCGCCGCCCGGATGTCGGAGGTGACGGTCAGGCGCCCCGTCGCAAAGCCGCGCGCGAGGATGTCCGCGTCCGGACGATAGTTGTCCGGGCAGGCGACGGACACTTCCATGCCCGTCTTCAGCCCGCCGACGATGAGCGAATTGGCCATGTTGTTGCCGTCCCCGACAAAGCAGAGCTTCAGCCCCTTCAGGCTGCCCTTGTACTCGCGGATGGTCATCAGGTCCGCCAGC
>DXFD01000033.1 GCA_019114625.1 Candidatus Borkfalkia faecigallinarum
GCTCGCCGCTCGTTGCGGGCGGCACGCGATACGCGTCCCGCCCCGCTCGGCGCGGCGGCTCCTCCTCTTCCCAAAAAGTTCTTCGATACTTTTTGGGAGCCCTATGAAGAATGGCACGCCTTTGAAAATGCGCGCCGCTTTCGCCCCATCCGTGAGCCGAGGCGTCGGCAAACGGGCGCTTTGGATGCGATCTTGCCGCGCGCCGGGATCTTTCAAACGGGATCTTTCAAAAAAGTTTTGCATGAAAAGCATATTTTTTGCGTCCGCAGTACGGGCGGATACGGAAGGGGCCGTGCTCGGCGGGGCGCGGCCCTTTGCGCGCCATGCGGGCAGGCTGTTGTGCCTTCGCTCCGCGCCATGCGGGCAGGTTTTTGCGCCTTTGCCCTGCGCCATGCGGGCAGGTTTTTGCGTTTTCGCCCTGCGCCATGCGGGCAGGTTTTTGTGCCTTCGCCTGCGCCATGCGGGCAGGCTGTTGTGCCTTCGCCCTGCGTTATGCGGGCAGGTTTTGCGTTTTCGCCCCGCGCCATGCAGGCAAGTTTTTGCGTTTTCGCCAATCTTTCACACGGAGGCGAAGGCGGCCGCCGCCGCGGCGTTGACATCCCCCTCGCCGGTGTGGTATAATTTCGTGAATCCATAAACAAGACGGAGGAGAGCCTTTGATCGGTATTCTGAAGGCGCTGAAATGGCGCGAATGGGTCTATGCGGCCCTGTCGGTCGCATGTATCGTGCTGCAGGTGTGGCTGGACCTGACCATGCCCGACTATATGTCGAGCATCACGCAGCTGGCCGTGTCCGGCGCGGGCGGCAATATGGGCGCGATCTGGCGGGACGGCGGGCTGATGCTCGCCTGCGCGCTGGGCAGTGCGCTCAGTTCGGTCGCGGTCGGCTTCTTTGCCGCGCAGATCGCGGCGGCGCTCTCCTTCCGCCTGCGCGCGCAGGTCTTTGACCGCGTGGAGAGCTTCTCGATGCAGGAGATCAACCGCTTCTCCACCGCGTCCCTCATCACCCGCACCACCAACGACATCACGCAGGTGCAGATGGTCGTGTCGATGGGGCTGCAAGTCGTCATCAAGGCGCCCATCCTCGCCGTCTGGGCGGTCATCAAGATCACTTCCACCAACTGGCAGTGGTCGGCGGTGACGGCGGCCGCCGTCGTGCTGATGGTCGCGCTGATGCTGTTCATCCTGCTCGCCGTGTTCCCCAAATTCCGCAAGGTCCAGAAGCTGACGGACAACCTCAACGCCGTCACGCGCGAGAATCTGACGGGCGTGCGCGTCGTGCGCGCCTACAATGCGGAAGAGTATCAGGAGGAAAAATTCGCGAAGGCGAATCTCGAGCTGACCAAGACGCAGCTGTTCACCTCCCGCGCGATGGCGGTCCTGGCGCCCGTGATGACCATGCTCATGAGCGGGCTGACCCTCGCCATCTACTGGATCGGCGCTTCCCTCATCGACGCGCTGCCCACGGGCGCCGAGCGCGCGGCGCTGTTCGGGCAGATGGCGGCCTTTTCCGGCTACGCGATGCAGGTGGTCGCGGCGTTCATGATGCTCGCCATCATCTTCATCATCCTCCCGCGCGCGATGGTCTCCGTCCGCCGTATCCGGGAAGTGCTCGACACGCGGCCCGCCATCGCGGACGGCGCGATCTCGTCGCTGCCCGCGGACGCGCCCACAGGCACCGTGGAATTTCGCCACGTCTCCTTCCGCTATCCGGACGCGAGCGACGACGTCCTGCACGACGTCAGCTTCCGGGCGGAACGGGGGCAGACGGTCGCCCTGATCGGCTCGACGGGCAGCGGCAAGTCGACGGTCGTCAACCTCATCCCCCGCTTCTACGACGCGACGGAAGGGGAAGTGCTCGTCGACGGCGTCAACGTCAAGGACTTCACCCTCGCCGCCCTGCACGACAGGATCGGCTACGTTCCCCAGCGCGCCGTGATGTTTTCCGGCACGGTGGAGAGCAACGTCGCCTACGGGGAAAAGGAAGGGCTCGCCTTCACCGAGGAAAAGGTAAAGGAGGCCGTCCGCATCGCGCAGGGGCAGGATTTCGTCGAGGGGAAGGAGGACGGCTACCGCGCGTTCGTGTCGCAGGGCGGCACCAACTTTTCGGGCGGGCAGAAGCAGCGCCTCTCCATCGCCCGCGCCGTCTGCCGCGAACCGGAGATCTTCATCTTTGACGACTCCTTCTCCGCGCTCGACTATAAGACGGACAAGCTGCTGCGGCAGGCGCTCAAGCGCGAGCTGAGCGGGGCGACCTCCGTCATCGTCGCCCAGCGCATCGGCACCATCCGCGACGCCGACCTCATCCTCGTCCTCGAAGAGGGGCGCGTCGTCGGGCAGGGCACGCATGAAGAGCTGATGGAAAGCTGCGAGGTCTACCGCGAGATCGCCTATTCGCAGCTGACCGAAGCGGAACTGAACGGACAGAAGGGAGGTGACCGCACATGAGCGAGAATATGCCCCGCCGCCCCGCCCGCCGCGGGCCGCACGGGCCGTCGATCGCCGAAAAGCCGAAGGACTTCAAAAAGGCGTCCCTGCGCCTGCTGGGCTTCCTCAAACCCTTCCTCGCCGCCGTCGTCGTCGCGCTCCTGTTTGCGGTCGGCGGCACCGTGCTCAACCTCGTCGGCCCCAACATCATCGGCGACCTCACGGCTGCCATCCAAAACGCCTTCTCTTACGATCCGTCCCTGGGCGATTATGTCGTGCGGGCGATCGATATGGAGGAGGTCTTCCGCCTCTGCATTCTGCTGGTCGTCATCTACGGGGCGGGGCTTCTGTGCTCGTATGTGCAGGGGCTGCTCATGGCGACGGTCACCCAGAAGAACGCGCGCAACCTGCGCACCGCCATCTCCGAAAAGATCAACCGCCTGCCCCTCCGCTATTTTGACGCCCATTCGGTCGGCGACGTGCTCTCGCGCGTGACAAACGACGTGGACATCATCGGCCAGACGCTCAACCAGTCCATCACCACCTTCGTCACGGCGGTGGTCATGCTGGCGGGGAGCGTGATCATGATGTTCGTCACCAACTGGATCATGGCGCTGACCGCCATCGCCGCCAGCCTGATCGGCTTTACGCTCATGTTCCTCATCATGGGCCGCTCGCAGAAGTATTTTGCCCGCCAGCAGCGCTTCCTCGGCGAGATCGACGGCCACATCGAGGAGGTGTACGCCGGGCACAACGTCGTCAAGGCGTACAACGCCGAGCGCAAGGTCAAGGATACCTTCAACGCGATCAACTACAAGCTGTACAACAGCGCGTGGAAGTCGCAGTTCCTCTCCGGGCTGATGATGCCGCTGATGACCTTTATCGGCAACCTCGGCTACGTCGCCGTCTGCGTGGTCGGCGCGGCGCTGCTCGTCAGCGACAACATCGCGAACTTCGGCGTCATCACCGCCTTCACGCTGTATGTGCGCCTGTTCACCTCGCCGCTCTCCCAGCTGGCGCAGGCGTTCACGAGTATGCAGACGGCCGCCGCCGCTTCCGAGCGGGTGTTTGAATTTCTCGGCGAGGAGGAGATGGCGGACGAATCGGGCAAGATGCGCTATCTCGCGCCCGATACCGTCGCCGGCGACGTCTGCTTCGAACACGTCCGCTTCGGCTATGAGCCGGGCAAGATCATCATCCACGACTTCTCCGCCGCCGCGCGCGCGGGGCAGAAGATCGCCATCGTCGGGCCGACGGGCGCGGGCAAGACGACGATGGTCAACCTGCTCATGCGCTTCTACGAGCTGGACGGCGGCTGCATCCGCATCGACGGCATCCCGACGAGCGAGCTCACCCGCGCGAACGTGCACGAGCTGTTCTGCATGGTCCTGCAGGACACCTGGCTGTTCGAGGGGACGGTGCGCGAGAACATCGTGTACAGCAAGCAGGGCGTCACCGACGAAGAGGTCGTGCGCGCCTGCAAGGCGGTGGGGCTGCACCACTTTATCAAGACCCTGCCGCACGGGTACGACACCGTGCTGGACGACAAGGCCAACCTCTCGGCGGGGCAGAAGCAGCTGGTCACCATCGCCCGCGCCATGATCGAGAACGCGCCCATGCTCATCCTCGACGAGGCGACCTCCTCCGTCGATACCCGCACCGAAGAGCTCATCCAGAAGGCGATGGACCGCCTGACGGTCGGGCGCACCTCCTTTATCATCGCGCACCGCCTCTCGACCATCCGCAACGCCGACCTCATCCTCGTGATGAACGGGGGCGACATCATCGAGAGCGGCAGCCACGCGCAGCTGCTCGCCAAGGGCGGCTTCTATGCCGATCTGTACAACTCCCAGTTTGAAAGCGTCTGATCTTCGCCGCGCCGCGGCCCGGCACCCGTTGGGTGCCGGGCCTTTTGCGTTGTCCCTTTTTCCATGCGGGGCGCGCTCTCCGCGCGGGGGGGCGGATCTGCCCGCGGGCGGCGCGCTCTTTGGCGGGAACGGGCATATCCGCGCGGCGTGCGCCATATAGTAGAGCGAGAGAAAAGGATGAGAGGATGCGGCGGGAAGCCTTTCGACACAGCCTGCCCTTCTTCGCCGAAATCTGTCAGAAAATTCCTGCCGCGGGCAGGTATAATGAGAGGGAACTGAGATGAACGTATGCACACTTCGCCTGCGCCGCGCGGCGTGCCCGCTGGCTTTGGGGGCGGCGGCGCTGGCGCTCGTCATCCTGCTCCGCTGCACGGGCGCCTATGTGCTGCTCGCGGGCGGGACGGTGCGCCGCCTGCCCGTGTACAGCGTCGAGCGGGCGGACAAAGCGATCGCCATCACCTTCGACTGCGCCTGGGGGACCGAGCGCACGGACGCCATTTTGCAGGCGTGCGCGCGCGAAGGGGTGCGCGCCACCTTCTTCATGGTCGAGTTCTGGGCGGAAAAATACCCGGACTATGTGCGCAAGATCGACGGCGCGGGGCACGAGATCGGCACCCACAGCGCGACGCATTCGCACATGGCGGGCATGGCGGAGGGGCGCATCCGCGCGGAGCTGCGCGCCTCGTCCGCGGCGATCGCCGCCGTCACGGGCAAGGAAGTGAAGCTCTTCCGCGCCCCCTTCGGCGAGTATGACGACCGCCTGATCCGCACGGCGGAGGAGGAGGGATATACGGTCATCCAGTGGGACGTCGACAGCCTCGATTGGAAGGATCTCTCCGCGAGCGAGATCGCGCTCCGCGTGACGAGCCGGGTACAGCCGGGCAGCATCATCCTCTGCCACAACAACGGCCTGCACACGGCGGAAGCGCTTCCCGCCATCCTGGATGCGCTGCAGACGGGCGGCTATACCTTCGTTCCCGTCGGCGAGCTCCTTTTGCAGGGGGAGACCACGGTCGATGCCCGGGGGCGGCAGCGCCCCGCGTCCTGAAAAACTTTCCATACGATCGATCAAGGGAGGATCAAACAATGAACAGCACCGAGAAAAACAACAAAGTCTTTATCATGGGCGAGATCGTCGGCGAGGCGAATTTCTCGCACGAGGTGTACGGGGAGGGCTTTTACGAGCTGAAAGTCAAGGTCATGCGCCTGTCCGGTCAGGCGGACCTGCTGCCCGTCACCGTCTCCGAGCGGCTGATCTCCGAACACGAGCTGACGCCGGGCGCGACGTTGTGCGCGCTGGGGCAGTTCCGCTCCTACAACAAGCTGGAGAACGGGCGCTCCCGCCTGATGCTCACCGTGTTCGTGCGCGAGATCGTGGACGCGCCCGCCGCGCGCAACCCCAACAGCATCGTGCTCAGCGGCTACATCTGCAAGCCGCCCGTCTACCGCACCACCCCCTTCAACCGCGAGATCGCCGATCTGCTCGTCGCCGTCAACCGCGCGTACAACAAGTCGGACTATATCCCGTGCATCGCCTGGGGGCGGAACGCGCGCTTTGTGAAGAATTTGCAGGTCGGCGACCGCATCGCCCTCTCCGGGCGCATCCAAAGCCGCAATTACCAGAAAAAGCTGAGCGAATACGAGGTCAAGACGATGACCGCCTACGAGGTCTCCGTCTCCAAGCTCGCCGCCTTTGACAGCGCGGACGAGTTCGACCTCGAGCGTGAATTTACCCTCTATACCGATCCGGACAAGGCGGCGGGGTTCGTAGGCGCCCCGCGCGAGCAGGAAATGTGACCGCCCGCTTCGGGCGAAAAAACGGCTCATCCGCGGCGGGAGGGGAGACTCTCCTCGCTATTCTCCGATGAAAGCCTCGTGGGGGACCCTCCGCGGGGCTTTTTCGCAGCCCGCGCGCGCCCCGCAACGGCGTCGGAAAACGCGGGAAGAGCGCCCCCGCGAAAGCGCTTCCCAAAAAAGAAAAGGAGTGCCCCCGCGAAAGCGCTTCCCGAAAAAGAAAAGGAGCGCCTTTGCGAAAGCGCTTCCCAAAAAAGAAAAGGAGTGCCCCCGCGAAAGCGCTTCCCAAAAAAGAAAAGGAGTGCCCCCGCGAAAGCGCTTCCCGAAAAGAAAAAAGGGCGCAAAGAAGCGCGGCGGAAAGATTTTCACGCCGCGCGTTTTTGTGTTTTTGCGATCGGTCTTGCCGCCTGCCGACGGGCGGGTCAGGCGATGGTCGGCTGCTTGCGGAAGAGGAGGTACCCGATGCTCGCCAGCAGCGCGATCGTCACGATGGGGACGAAGATGAGCACATAGACGACGTATTCGTTGGCGCGGTAGAGGAGGGATTCCTCGATCAGCCCCTCGTAGACGATGCCGCCCTCGTCCGTGTAGGAGACGAAGATCATGCCGTTCTCGTCCGCCTCGCCGTAGGCGCGCACCTGCTCCTCGCTTTCCAGTGTGAGCGAGCCGCTGCCCGTCGCGCGGTAGAGGGTGATGCTCGCCCCGCGCTTGAGGCTGCGCATCGTGTAGGTGCTCTCCGCCGCCCCGTCCGTGGGATAGGGCAGCACATAGTCGCTCGGGATGAACCCGTACGACGCCGCGCCGCTCTCGCTCTCCACGAGGACGAAGTAGTAGCTGTCCGCGTCGAGGACGGTGTCTCCGCTCTCGAAGTACAGCTCGTCCAGCACGGTCACGGCGGTGGATTTGGAGAGGGTGGTCAGTTTGCCGAACAGCCCGTCGCCGTCCGCCATGCCCATGATCGGGTATTTGTACAGGCCGACGTCGTTGGTCGTGTAGCCGACGGAGAAGGGCGAACCCTCTTCCGTGCGCGGTTCGTGCAGCGTATCGGCGTCGGAAAGCAGTTCGAGGTTGCCCTCGCCGTCGTTGGGGTCGCTGTCCAGCACCAGCCGCACGTCGTATTCGCGGGTGACGTGGATGCCGTCGCTCTCGTCGCTGTAAAAGACGACGATCGCGCCGTAGTTGGTCTGCGTCAGCACGACGCCGATGCGCTCGGACGCCTCGCGCGTGTAGTCGGAGCAGTTGAGCGTCGCCATGTCGGCGAGGGAGGACAGATCGAGCTGCACCGTCACGGCGCCCGCGCTCACGCGCGCCAGCCGCCCGCTCGCGAAGCCGAGGTCGGGCAGGCGGGAATAGACGGCGTCATACAGCCCCGCCGCGGAGAGGGAGTCGAGCGCTTCCACGGCGAGCGCGTCCGTCGCGGCGATGAACCCGTCCGCGAGGAAGTAGACGGTGCCAGACCGGAAGCCGAACGCGAAGGCGACGGGGTCGGTGTCCGCGCCGCTGACCAGGCCGCGCAGGTCGATCGCGTCCATGTGGTCGGTCGACGCCTCGCCGGTGGAGGTCTGTTTATTGTAGCGCAGCATCTCGCCGCTCTCGGTCATGCAGGTGATGTTGCCCGCAAAGTCGGAGACGATCTGCGTTGCGCCCGCAAATTCGGCGGGCAGGCGTTCGCCGTCCCCGGAGAGGAAGGCGAGCTCGTCCGCATAGGAATAGACGCTGCCGGACGCGTCCAGCAGGTAGATGTAGCCGCTGATGTCCGTCGTGACGGAGAGGTAGGTGTCCGTCGTCGTCCCGTCCGCGGGGCGATAGGCGTACGCGCTGCCGTCGGGGACGATGGCGCCGCGGCGCTGGCTGGTCTCGGACACGACGTAGAAGGAGCCGAAGGAATAGGCGATGTCGTAGATGCGCGCGCCGATCGCCTCGGTGTCCAGCAGTTCCCCGTCATACGAGTAGATGTACACGTTGTATTCGTCGGCGGCGGCAAACGCGCTCTCCCCCGCGCAGACGAGCAGGGGGGCGGCCTCCGTGCGGACGGCGGCGTAGCGGCGGGTGTCCGCGTCGCAGACGACGGCTCGTCCGTTGCCGGTGTCCGCGACGACGACTTTGCCGTCGTACACGGAGAGGTCGCTCGCGCCCGCGCCGAGGCGGTTCTCGCTGTCCGAATAGCGGCTGATCTCGTAGCCGCTGTACCGCCCGGTCACGGGGTCGAAGCCGCGGACCTTGTTTTCGGTCGTCAGCAGGAGCGTCCCGTCATAGGCGCTGACCGAGTCGATGGCGCCCTCGGTGAGCGGTTCGGTCTGGGCGGGCTGCCCCGCTTCCGCCGCGCGGTAGAGGGCGTGGTCGTCGTTGGAGATGTAGAAGCAGCCGGACTCCGTCACGGCAAAGGAAGCCACCGTCGAGGCCGCCGTCCATACGACGGTGCCGTCGGCGGAACAGATGTCCGTGTTCCACGAATAATACAGCGCGGAGCCGTAGATGTCGAAGCCGGGCATGGCGACGTTGTTGCTGCCGACGCGCACGCTCTCGGCGCTGTCGAGCAGGACGGCGGTGCCGTCCATCGGCGCGCGCACGATGCTGCTCGGCGCGACGACGTAGTAGAAGTAGGTCCCCGCGTCCGAGGGGTAGACGGCGAAGGAAGAGCTCCCCGCGACGCCCGCGTCGGCTGCCTCGCCGAACCCGTCCGGCCCGCAGGCGACGTAGCGGACGGCCGTGCCGGTCAGCTGCGTGGCGACGTAATACAGATACGTTCTCCCGCCCGTCTGATAAAATTGCAGGGAGGAGACGTCCGCGCCCGCGTCGAACGCGGCATAGGCGCCGCCCGCCTCCTTGTCGTACAGATAGATGCGCGAGCCGTCCGCCACGGCGATGTAGTCGTCGTTCTCGGTATAGTCGGACGGGTCGTTCAGCTCCATGTACTGCTCGTAGGAGGAGGGAAGCAGCAGGCTCATCCCCGCGGACGCGCGCGTGTCCGCCGACGCGAAGGCCGCCGCCCCGCCGAACGCCGAAAGCGCCATGCAGGCGATCATCGTTACGATCAAAAATCTCTTTTTCATGCGTATCCCCGCGCCCCGCCGCAGCGGGGCTTTTTTTATGTGTCCGAAGGGGCTGCGGCCGCCGCGCTTGGCGGCGTTTTCGCGGCCCTTTGATTCTCATTCCATTATAGCATAAACGGAATAATTTGTCGACAAAATTTTCAAACTTTCCACCCGGCGGCAAATTTTTCTTTTTGGCGCGGAAAATTTGGAAAACAGGCGGACGGATGCCCCTTTTCCGTGATAGAATAAAGAAAAATACAAACATATGTTCGTATTTTTGACAGGTACGCTGGAATAATGCGGCAAACTGTGCGATAATGGAGTTGCGTGAAAAAATACACGGGGGTGATGGCAATGAAAGACTACCAGGCGGCGATGCTGCTCGCGTATCCGCGGGCCGAAAAGCTGATCGAAAATCTCGGGCAGCTGGCGGAAGCCAAGGCGTACGGCTCTTACAGCGGGCGGGAGGCGACGGAGGTCTGCGTCGCGCGCATCCTGTCCTATCTGCACGCGCGCGACTGCTTCGCCGTGCTGCGGGACAAGGTCGACGAGGTCTTGTCGCAGCTGACGCGCGAGGAGCGCTATCTGCTCGAATACAAGTATTTCCGCCGCCGCAAGGTGCTGGAGGGGGAGTTCGCGGATATGCAGTGCGCGTTCAGCGCGCGCACCTATTATCGCCGGCAGCGCAGGCTGGAGGGCAAGCTGAACAGCTTGTTTTTGCGCGGCGGCGCCGACCGCGCCTGGTTTCGCGCGCTGTTTTCGGACATCGCGTATATGCGTTCACTGGTCGAAGGGGTGCGCCGCGGCGACGCCATGACGGACAAGCGCGCGCACGCGACGCTGCGCGTGCGCGGCGGGAACGGCGCCCCGGCGAAGCGGGCGCCCGCGCGCGCGAAGGAAGAAGACCGATCGTCGGTGCGATGCATTGGCTGAGCGCCCGCGCCCTCAAATCACGACTTTTTCTTTTGTCAGCGCAAAAGAAAAAGTGTAAATAATTTGTGGCGCGTGCCAAAACCGCGCTTTTATCTAAAAGAATTTTCTCGAAAAATCCAAAATCACACTTTTGGATTTTTCCCCCGATTTGCCGCAAGGCTTCCGCGGAAAGAGTGAATTTGCGGCATTTATCAAAGGCGTGCCCTCAATACAGGGCTCCCAAAAAGTATCGAAGAACTTTTTGGGAAGAGGAGGAGCCGCCGCACCGAGCGGGGCGGAGCGCGTATCGCGTGCCGCCCGCAACGAGCGGCGAGCGACGACGAGCAAAGAGAGAAAACCGGCCGCCGAAGCGACGCCGTCGCGGAGCGGCGGGTTGTCTCGGAAGATCACGGAAAAAAGTTTTATCAGCTTAAAACTTTTTTCGTGAACACCTTCATCCATAAAACTCCTCCGCCTCCTCCTCGTGCACCCTCTTTTTG
>DXFD01000034.1 GCA_019114625.1 Candidatus Borkfalkia faecigallinarum
GACGAGATCGACGCGGTCGGCCGCCAGCGCGGCACGGGGCTCGGCGGCGGGCACGACGAGCGCGAGCAGACGCTCAACCAGCTGCTCGTGCAGATGGACGGCTTCGAGACCAACGACGGCATCATCGTCATGGCGGCGACCAACCGCGCGGACATTCTCGACCCCGCGCTGCTGCGCCCCGGCCGCTTCGACCGTCAGATCCACGTCAATCTCCCCGACGTGCGCGGCCGCGAACAGATCTTAAAGGTGCACGCGCGCAACAAACCGCTCGCGCCGGACGTCAACTTCAAGATCCTCGCGCGCATGACCAGCGGATTTTCGGGCGCGGACCTGGAGAACCTGCTCAACGAGGCCGCCATCCTCACCGCGCGCGCCAATAAGAAGATGATCGGCAACAGCGAGCTGTTCGAGGGCATCAACAAAGTGCTGCTCGGCCCGCAGAAGAAGAGCCGTCTCGTCACCGAATCGGATAAGCGCATCACCGCCTATCACGAGAGCGGCCACGCGATCATCGCCAAGCTGTGCAAGCACTGCGACCCCGTCCAGGAAGTGTCCATCATCGGCCGCGGCATGGCCGCCGGCTACACGATGACCCGCCCGGACAACGACGACAACCACATCACCCGCGCCAAACTCCTCGACCTCGTGTGCGAGCTGCTCGGCGGCCGCGTGGCGGAAGAGCTGGTCATTCAGGACGTGTCGACGGGCGCCTCCAACGACTTGCAGCGCGTCACCGAGATCGTCCGCAAGATGGTCACCGAGTGGGGCATGAGCGAGCGCGTCGGGCTCGTCACCTATAAATCGGATAATCCCATCTTCCTCGGCAGGGATATGGAGGCGCACAGCGGCTACTCGGAGGAGACCGCCGGCCTCATCGACGAGGAAGTGCATTCCATCATCGACGCCGCGCACGAGCGCGCCGTCAAGCTGCTGACCGAACGCCGCAAGGTGCTCGACAACATGGCGCGCGTGCTCATCGAGCGCGAGACCATCTACACCGACGAGGTGGATCTGCTGCTCGACGGCGCCTCCGTCGACGAAGTGTACGCCTTCATGGACAAAAACGAGAAGGCGGAGCAGGCCGACCCCTTCCGCCGCTATGCGCAGAAGGAAGAAAAAGAGGCCGCGCCCGCACCCGACGACAAGGCGGCGCCCCCGTCGCCCGGGCAGGACGGCGGGGAGAAAAAGCCCGCCGGTACAGACCCTTCCGCCGCGGTGAACGCGCCCGCCGAGGGCGGACCGGATAAGGGTCCTTCCGAAAAAGATCCCGCGGAAAAAGACCCCGCGGAGAAAGACCCCGCGGAAAAAGACCCCGCGAAGAAAGATCCCGCGGAGAAAGATCCCGCGGAGAAAGATCCCGCGGACGGCGGATCGGAAGGCGGCCGATAAGATCCGCCGCGACGGCAAGCCGCCGCCGATAAGCGGCGGGCAAACCTCGCCGCCGATAAGCGGCGGGCAAACCTCGCCGCCGAAAAGATAAACCCCGCCGCAAGCGACGGACGCCGCCGAAGCGGCAAGTTCCGCCGCGGCGGTCGGGAAAGGCGGCGGAAAACGGCGCCGGGGGCGAAGGCCCGCGGGGCGCCGGGTGAGAGACGAAAGAAGAGGTTCGCAATGGGAAAGATCGTTTCATTTTCCAACCAAAAGGGGGGCGTCGGCAAGACGACCACCTGCGTCAACATGGCGGCATACATCGCCGAGACGGGCAAGAAGGTGCTGCTGATCGACATCGACCCGCAGGGCAACGCCACGACGGGCCTGGGGATCAGCAAGAACACCCTCGAAAAGTCGGTCTACGAGGTGCTCATCAACGACGAAAAGGCGTCCGCGCACATCGTCCATACCGAGCTGCCCAACCTGGACCTGCTCCCTTCCAACATCGACCTCGCGGGCGCGGAGGTGGAGCTCGTCTACCATAAAAACAGGGAAAAGGTGCTCAAGACCGCGCTGGACGAGGTGCGCGCCGACTACGACTATATCCTCATCGACTGCCCGCCCTCGCTCGGGCTTCTGACCATCAACGCGCTCGCCGCGGCCGATTCGGTCATCATCCCCATCCAAAGCGAATACTACGCGCTGGAAGGGCTGGCGCAGCTGATGAACTCGATCTCGCTCGTCAAACAGCACCTCAACCCCGCGCTGGACGTGGACGGCGTCGTGCTGACGATGTACGACAGCCGCGCGCTCATCTCCAAGCAGATCGCGGACGAGATCAAAAAATTCTTCACCCGCCGCCTGTTCGAGATCGTCGTGCCGCGCAATGTGCGCCTGGTCGAGGCGTCGTCCTACGGCAAGCCCATCCTGCTGCATGACCCCAAATGCACGGGCGCGCGCGCGTACAAGGCGCTGACGATGGAGTATCTCGCGCGGGAAGAAAAGAAGAACTGACGCGCGGCGCGCAGTCCTCCCGCCTGCCGCGCTCGCGCGGGGGCGTACCGCCCGCCCGGGGCGGCAGAGGGCAACTTTCCCCGGCAAGGGGGCGGAACGGGCAGACGCGCCCGTACCGATCCGCGCGCGGTTATACAGATATGCACACATCCTTTCGCAAAGGCAGGCCCGCTTGCAAAGGCAAGCCCGCGCCCCTGCGCGGCGCAGCCCCGCGGGGCGCGGGCGCCTCGGCGGGCAGCTTTGCGGCATATAAAAAAGGCGTGCCCCGAAAGGGCGCGCGCCGCAGAGGGCAGAGCCCTCTTCATCGGAAGATTTTGTTTTGACAGCTCAAAACAAAATCTCCGAGCTGATTTCTCGCGCGTGCCAAAACCATGCTTTTGCACAGCGCACCCCTATTTGCCGATACCTCGGCTTACGGAAGGGGTGAAGCCGCGGCATTCCTTTACGGTGTGCCCTGAAATATGCCGCGGCGAGGGGAAAGCCGTTCGGGTTTCCCCTCCCACTCACGGAAATTTGTTTCGTCAGCACGAAACAAATTTCGTGAATACTTTTGTAAAAACTTTCGCGCAAGCAAAACCGCGCTTTTGCGCCGCGCAACACAATTTGCGCGCGAGCGCCTCAGCGGGTGAATGCGGCGCGCGCTCTGAAAGGTGTGCCCTTCAAAGCGCGCCGCAGAGGGCAGAGCCCTCTTCATCGGAAGATTTTGTTTTGACAGCTCAAAACAAAATCTCCGAGCTGATTTCTCGCGCGTGCCAAAATCGCATTTTTGGCAAAGCGCACCCCATTGGCCGCATACCTGCGGCTTCTGCGGAAAGAGTGAATTTGCGCGCGCTCTTAAGGGCGTGCCCCGAACATAGGGCTCCCAAAAAGTATCGAAGAACTTTTTGAACGCTTTTATAAAAACTTTCGCGCAAGCAAAACCGCGCTTTTGCGCCGCGCAACCCTATTTGCCGACACCTCGGCTCACGGAAGGGGTGAAAGCGGTGCGCGTTATATAAGGTGTGCTCTCAAAAAAGCGCACCGCTGAGGGGAAAGCCGTTCGGGTTTCCCCTCCAAATCACGGAAAAAAGTTTTATCAGCTTAAAACTTTTTTCGTGAGGGAAAGAGGAGGAGCCGCCGCGCCGAGCGTGGCGGGGCGCGAACCGCGTGCCGCCCGCAACGAGCGGCGAGCGAAATAACATAGGGCTCCCAAAAAGTATCGAAGAACTTTTTGGGAAGAGGAGGAGCCGCCGCGCCGAGCGGGGCGGAGCGCGTATCGCGTGCCGCCCGCAACGAGCGGCGAGCGACGACGAGCGCCGAGGGGAAAGCCGTTCGGGTTTCCCCTCCCACTCACGGAAATTTGTTTCGTCAGCTCGAAACAAATTTCGTGAAATTATTTTTCTGGAGGAACCTATGAAGACACCGCCGAGAGGATTGGGCAGAGGGCTGTCCGCACTCTTTTCCGACACGGAAGAGGCATACGGCCATGCCGCCAAATTTTCGCAGGAAGAGCCCGCTTCGCCGCTGCCGGAGGACATCAAGGACCTGACCGAGGTCGACATCGATCTCGTCAGCCCCAATCCCAACCAGCCGCGCAAGCATTTTGACGAGGACGCGCTCAACGAACTGGCGGACTCCATCAAAAAGCACGGCCTGATCATGCCCATCGTCGTCAACCGCATGGCGGACGGCAAATACATGATCATCGCGGGCGAGCGCCGTTACCGCGCCTCGCGCATCGCGGGCAAGACCAAGATCCCCGTCGTCGTGCGCGAGTATGACGACCGCCAGATCAAGGAGATCTCCCTCATCGAGAACCTGCAGCGCGAGGATCTCAACCCCATCGAGGCCGCCACCGCGATGAAGCAGCTCATGGACGAGTACCACCTCACCCAGGAGGAGCTCGCCGAGCGCATCGGCAAATCCCGCCCCGCGGTCACCAACACGCTGCGCCTGCTCTCCCTCTCGCCCGCGGTCATTTCCCTCGTCTCGGCGGGCAAACTCAGCGCCGGCCACGCCCGCGCCCTCATTACCCTGCCCGAGGACGCCCAGTACAAACTCGCCGAGGACGCCATCCGCGACGGCCTCTCCGTCCGCGACATCGAGCGCAGCGTGCGCGAATACTTCGCCACCCCCGACGAGATCGCCGACAAAAAGGAAAAGAAGAAGCAGCAGGTCTCGCTCGAGCTCAAAGACCTCATCGAGCGGATGCGCCACGCCTTCAAGACCAAGGTCTCCCTCATCGGCAACGACAAAAAGGGCCGCATCTACATCGACTACTACAACACGGACGACCTCGACCGCATCAGCGAGATCGTCGAGCTCGCCGAGGAGAAGGACCGCCGCTGAGCGCGCCTCCCGCCGAGCGCGCCGCCCGCGCCTCCTTATAACGCGCGCGCGACATCTTCATAAAAAGAGAAGGGCAGCCCGTATGCGCGGCCGCCCTCGGGAAGCAGGACGCGCCTCCCCGCTCGCGGGAAGGCGCGTCCTGCCGTCTTTTCGGTCATCGTTCGTTTTTGTTTGCTTCGTTTGCGCGGGGCGGGCTGTCGTGGCCGGCGGTGCGCTCGCTTTCCTCGGTGCCCGCGCCCCCTTCGTCCGCGTCCGTGTCGAGGTCGCCGTCCGCGTCCTCGTCCGCCGCATCCGCGCCGGAAGCAGAGCCCGCGTCCGCATCGGAAGCGGAGGAGAAGGGGATGTCCGGCGTCTTGCCCGCGTTTTCCTTGTTTTCCTTTTCTTCCTGCAGATATTTGAAGAGCAGGCACAGCACGAAGAGCAGCGCCGCCGCCGCAGCACAGCCGAACGCCGGCACCAGCGTCTCCGCATAGATGCCCGCAAACAGGCAGGCGGTCACCAGCGCCGCCGCCGCGACGGCGCAGATCATACGCAGAATTTTGAACATGGTCCCATCCTTTCCCGGGCGCGTCCTTTTTGCGCGTTTGCCCCGGCCAGCGCCGCAGCTGCGGCGTTTTTTCCATTATAGCATATCTCCGCGCGCGCGGCAAGTTCTTTCGCGCGGTTTGCGGGGCGGAATATCTTGTGGTCGGGCGCGGGCGCAAAACGCAGTATCTCGTATGCCGCGCAAAAGCCGCAAAAAAATGCGAAAAATCGCGAAAAAGTGTGGAAAATCAGTTGACTTTGCCGCGGGAATATAGTATTATAGCCAAGCTGTCGCGTGAGGAACGCGCGGCCACGTCGCCGCTCGGGCGGTCGGGCGCAAAGGAAAAACTTTCCAAAAAAGTTTTTCAAAACGCTTGACAAAGAGATCCCGATGTGGTATGATAGTCGGGCTGTCGCGAGAAGAGCGCGCCGCAAGCCGTCGGTCGGGCGGTCGGTCAAAAACGAACGGAAAATTTTTCAAAAAAGTTTTTCAAAACGCTTGACAAACGGTCTCCGATATGATATGATAGACAGGCTGTTGCGCGAGCCAAGCTCGCTATCGCCGAAAGGGAACGCAGCAAACGGGCTTCAAAAACTTTTCAAAAAAGTTGAGAAAAACGCTTGACAAACGATCCCGAATATGGTATGATAGGTGAGCTTCTCACAAGAGAGCACCGAACGCAGTTCGGTCCCATGCAGATTAAAAATTGAATAGAAGGAAATGAATTAAACATTTTCTTATAGAGAATGTTTGAAAGTTTCTGTCAATTTACTTTTAGTACAATAGTACTCAAAGAACAGTCAGCAAAAAACGTTAGAGCAGTTGTTCGCAAGAACAGCTTTAAACAATTAAACTTAAGAGTTTGATTCT
>DXFD01000035.1 GCA_019114625.1 Candidatus Borkfalkia faecigallinarum
CCTTCTACATCACCATCGCCAACTGGCCGACCAACCTCGAATATCTGGGCAAAGAGGCGTTCTATTACTGCGTCAACATCGCCCCCGCGGTGCATTTCGGGCCCAACTTCAAGTACTTCGGCGCCAATGCCCTCTATGCGGCGCGCAGCCTCGAATCGGTCACCTTTGAAGTGACGGACGGCTGGTACTACACCAGGAGCGAGAACACCACGCCCGGCGCCGCCGACACGACGGCGATGCCGCAGGAAAAGATGACGGGCGATCTGCACGATCTGCTGCGTCAGCCCGAAACGGAAGAACCGACCGCGATGGGCGACTACTTCTTCATCCACGCATAACGAGCGGCCGCCCGCCGTAAGGCGGGCGGAAAAGGAGAAACCATGAATCCGGTATTTGCGCAATTTCTCAAAGATAACCTCGCGTTCGTGATCATCGCCTGCATTGCTGCCGCGGGCGCGATCGCGGCGGGGGTCATCATGGCTCTGACCGCCCGCAAAGCAAAGGCGGGCGGCGGGTTCTTCGTCGGCGGCAAGCGCCTGACCGTCAAATATGTGCTGGTCGCGCTCGTGCTGGTCGTGCTCCTCTTCGGCAACTATGTGCTCTATTCCTTTTCCGGGACGATCACGCTCGCCCTGTGCGGGTCGGGCGTCCAGGTAGACGAGGTCGCGATGAACGCTTCTTCCGCCAACAGCGCCGCGCTGTGCGTGGAGATCGGCGAGGACGGCATGACGCTGCTGAAAAACAACGGCACGCTGCCGCTGGCAGAGAACAATAAAAAGATCAACGTATTCGGCTGGAGCGGCAGCGACAACGGCTTCGTCCACCAGGGCGCGGGCAGCGGCGGCGGCACGGATACCGACATCACGACGTTGTACCAGGGCCTCCGCGAGTCCGGCTTCGAGATCAACGAGGAGCTGGCGGAAAAATACAACGCGATGAGCTATCGCCGCGAGGGCTGGGACTACTACAAACTCCCCGAAGGGGACGAGAGCTTCTACACGAGCGAATTGATGGAAAACGCGAAGGCGTTTTCGGACACTGCGCTCATCGTGCTCGGCCGCAAGGGCGGCGAGACGTCCGACCTGCCCCGCTACCAGCAGAACCTGAGCGGCAAGCGCGACCCGACGCGCATGTATTCGCAGACCAGCGCGCTCGAGGACCTCATGATCGAAAAGGTGACCGCGAATTTCGACAAGGTCATCGTCGTGTTCAACACGACCAACGTCATGGAAGCGGGCTTTTTGGAAAATGAAAAGATCGACGCGGCGATCGCGATGTACGCCCCCGGCTCGAAGGCGACGCCCGCGCTGGGCAACCTGCTGCAGGGCAAGGCGAACTTCTCGGGCAAGACGGTGGACACCTGGGCGTACGATCTGACCACCTCCGCCGCATGGGCAAACGCGGGCGTGGACGGCACGCATACCGTCAACGCGTCCGGCAGCGAAAAGGCGTATATTTCCAACTACGCGGAAGGCATCTACATGGGCTACTGGTGGTACGAGACCGCCGACAAGGAGGGCTTCTGGGAGAGCGACTTCGCCAAGGACAAGTGGGACATCGAGAACGGCTACGCCGACGTCGTGCAGTTCCCCTTCGGATACGGGCTTTCCTATACCGAATTTGCCTGGTCGGTCGAGAGCGTCTCCATGATCCCCGGCTCGCAGATCGCCCCCGAGGACGAGATCGAGATCGAAGTGTTCGTGCAGAACACGGGCAGCCGTCCGGGCAAGGACGTGGTGCAGCTCTATCTTGAACTCCCTTACCGCGAGGGCGGCATCGAAAAACCCGCCGTCAAGCTGGCGGCGTTCGCCAAGACGAGCGAGCTCGAACACGGGGAAGGGGAGCTGCTCAAACTCTCCGTCCGCGTCTCCGACTTTGCCAGCTACGACGTGTATGATACCAACAACAACGGCTTCATGGGCTACGAGATCGAGGGCGGCATCGGCGATTATGTGCTGAGCCTGCGCACGAACGCCCACGAGATCGCGGAAGTCGGCGGCCTGTACGGCGCCACCTTCGATTATCGGGTGCCGGACGAGGGCTATCGGCTGGAAAACGACCCCGTGACAGGGAACAAAGTGGAAAACCGCTTCACCAACTACACCAACCCCGTCTCGGGCGCATCCTCCGTCACGCAGGAAAACGCGCTGTCCGATCTGTCGAAGGCGTATTCCGTGGACGGGAGCGATACCCCGTATGCCTTCGAATACATGACCCGCGCCGACTTCGAGGGGACCTTCCCGACCTTCGGGTCCTATCCATCGACGATGGATACCCAATTCTACCAGGAGACGTACGTCGTCAACACCCCCAAGATCGTGGAGAGCGACGTCATGCCCCTCCACAGCTCGGACGCGACCGACTATCAGCTGCTCGACTTTATCTACGAGGTCACGGACGATGCGGGCAACCCCGTCCTCGACGAGGAGGGGAACAAGACGTACGGCCTCGTCCCGTATGAGGACGAGCGCTGGGATCAGCTGGTCAGCCAGATGAGCCTGAACGACCTGTACGTCCTCTCGGCGGGCGGCGGCTTCGGCACGCAGCGCATCGACTCGGTCGGCAAACCCGCCGCCGTGGACAAGGACGGCCCCTGCGGCTTCAACAGCCTGATCACGGGCAGCGGCGGCGGCACCGAAAGCGCGACCAACTTCCCCTGCGAGACGCTCATCGCCTCGACGTGGGACTGGAAGCTCTCGTACCGCTTCGGCCTCGCCCTCTCGGCGGAAGGCAACGCGCTCGGCGTGGACGGCCTGTACGGCCCCGCCGTCAACATCCACCGCAACGTGCTCAACGGCCGCAACTTCGAATATTATTCGGAGGACCCGTATATCTCCGGCATCATGTGCGCGTACACGGTGTACGGCTGCAAGGAAAACGGCGTCTATTGCTGGATCAAGCACTTCGCCCTCAATGAAAACGAGACGGGCCGCACGCATATGTATCAGTTCTGCACCGAGCAGGCGCTGCGCGAGATCTATCTCCGCCCGTACGAGATCGCCGTCAAGGAAGGCGGCGCGAACGCCATCATGACGGCATACGGCCGCGTGGGGACGGTGCGCGCTTCCGGCTCTTCCGCCCTCAACACCGCCGTTCTGCGCGGCGAGTGGGGCTTCAAGGGCGCGGTCATCACCGACTATTACAACGCGGGCGTCGTCCACGACGCGGACGAGTGCATCCGCGCGGGCAACGACCTGATGCTCGACCCCAACGGCCGCCCGAGCTACTTCGGCGACCAGACGAGCGCCACCGCCGTCATCGCGCTGCAGAGCGCCGCCAAACACATCCTGTATTCCTATCTGGAAACCAAGTACACGGCGCAGGTCTCCACGGGGCTGGATCTTTCCACCCTCGTCGGCAACCGCACGGACGTGTTCGCGTGGTGGATCCCCGTGGCGGGCGTCATCGACGGCCTGATCGTCGTCGGCTGCGCAGCGTTCGCTGTCCTGAGCTTCCTGAACTTCAGGAAGTCCCAAAAAGCGCAGGCGGCGGAAGAATAGATCTTCGCGGCGGAAGAAAATAACAGAGCCCCGGCGCGGCAGCGCGGGGCCCCCCTCGCCCAAGGCGTGCCGCCCGCAGCGGGCAGCGAGCTGCCTGCATTGGCGGCGCGCCGCGGCGGAAAAAAGATGCGCGCGCGTTGAAAAACGTCGGTGCGTCAGAAGAAAAGACCCCCGCGCGTGGCAAAACACCTGCGCGGTGAAAGAAAAGCCCCCCCGCGCGGCGCCGCCGCGCGCAAGAAGGAGCAGCATCTCCTGTTTTTCAAGACATCCTCCATTGGATTCATGAATCGCGGTCGGCGCGCTTGCCTTTGGCAAGCGCGCCGATCGTTTCCCGTTCATCCGTTCCCGCCCGGCAGCGCGCGGGCGAAGTAGGCGCGGTTTTGCAGGACGCTCGCGTCCTGCGGGCGGTACCGCGCGGCTTGCTCGTTCCAGCCGCGGGCGCGCTCCCTCTCCCCGAGGCGGTCGTAACAGACGCACAGCCACAGGCAGGGGAGGAACCCGCCGCAGTCGGGGTCGGCAAAGCCGACCCCGCGCGTCGGCCCGACGTCGAGCGCCAGCTTATACCAAAAGACCGCGTCGCGCAGCCGCCCCGCCTCGCGGCACAGGTCGCCCAAAGCGCAGCACGCTTCCGCGCGCGGCGGCGCGCAGGCAAAACTTTGCAGCAGCGCCTGCTCCGCCTCCCGCGGCCGCTGCAGCGCGCGCAGGCAGCGCGCCAGGGCGAGGCAGGCGGCGATCTTATCCTCCGCCCACCCGTCCCCTTGCAGAAAGTATCGGAAGGCGTCCGCCGCGGCGGCGTACAGCCCGCAGTCGGCGAGCTCGCGCGCAAAGTAATAAACTTGCCGCGCGTCCGGCTTTTCGCCGTCGGCAAAGGCCCGCGCGAAGATGCGCAGGTTGCGGAAGGGCTCGCGCGTCGGCTTGCCGAGGTGGGTGACGCAGATCGCCGCATGGGCGGCTGCGCCGCCCGCGAACACGTCCTCGTGCACCCGTCCCCGCCAGCGGACGCCGGCTCTGCGCACGATGCGCACCCGCTCGAAGGTGAGCGCGCAGCGCCCGTCTTCCGCGGGGATCACGGTGCGCAGGAAGTAACGCCCGATCTTACCGCAAAGCGTCTGTTTGAGCGCGCGCAGGGCGGCGGCGTCGTCGGGGCGCAGGATCTCGTCCGCGTCCATCCACATACAGTAGTCCGCTGCCGCGCGGTCAAAGCCGAAGTTGCGCGCCGCGGCAAAATCCTGCCGCCAGGCGAAGTCGTACACATCTTTGGTATATCGCCGCGCGATCGGCTTGGTCTCGTCCGCCGAACCGGTATCGACGATCACGATCTCGTCGAACACGCCGGCGGCGGAATCCAGGCAGCGGCCGAGCACGGCCGCCTCATCTTTTACGATCATGCAGAGCCCGAGCGTCATCGCGGCCTCCTCCTTGGCGAAGCAGGCCGTATTTTGTCGCGCCTGCACTATCATCGTACGGAATTTTTTTGAAGAAGGTGCAAAAACTTCTTTCTTTTTCGGGAAAAATTTGCTATAATGATAGGCACAAGCGGCGGCAAAGCGCCGCGCGCGTGTCCGTAGCGCAATTGGATAGAGTGACAGCCTCCGACGCTGTAGGTTCCGGGTTCGATTCCCGGCGGGCACACCAAAAGGGGTGGAACAGACTTGTGTCTGTTCCACCCCTTTTCAGTGTGCCCGCCGCCGGTCGAACGACGCGCGCCGAAAAGGCTCGCAAGAGTGAAAAAAGAGGGTTCGCGCGTCGTTCGTGCGAGGGCGCCTGCGCCCGACGCTCCGCCGAGGGCTCCCGCTTGCGGGAAACGGCGGTTTCCCGGCGGGCACACCATAATAAACTTCTTCCGCCGTAGGAACGAACGACGCGCGCCGAAAAAGAGGGGGTCAGCGCATCGTTTCAAAGCGGATGTCGCAGACGATGCGCACCGCGTCGAGCAGGTTTCCCTGCAGCGCCTCGTACTCGCGCGGATGAAAGCGGTGCAGTTCCTGCCGCAGGGCGAACAGGTCGCACCCGCCCGCGTGCGCCTTGTCGGCCGCGGCGCGCAGCTCTTCTTCAAACCGCGCTTCCGCCGCGCGCAGCACCGCGTCCGGCACGATCGCCGTCTCGGCGATCTCCGTGCGCGTCCCCGCCTTGCTCGCGTCCACCACCTGCGCGCGGGCGCGGATGTGAAATTCCAGCACAGGCTCTCCGCCTTGCAGCCGCAGCCTGCGCGACTTTTTGCCGATGTTCATTTTCAGATGATAGACGACCTCCTCCTCCCCCTCCTGCAAGCGCACGTCGCCGTACGCCATGTCCGTGCCGGATACGGCGAGGTTGTAGGCGAGCGTCTCCTCCGTCTCCAGCAGGGCGACCTGTCTGCCGCGGGCGAACAGCGCCGTGCGGGAAGCGTCGAACACGTTCTCCCCGCCGCCCGCCTTGCCGCCCCCGCCTTCCTGCCCGCCGACGCTCTGCCCGCTGCCGCCCTCGCTCTTTGCCTGCTGCAGCGGGGAGAGGCGGGGCAAAAATCCGCTCTTCCCTTCCGAAAAATACCCCTTGGCGAAGTCGCGCAGGTTGGTCACGCAGACGAGCCCGGTCTTCTGCGCCTCGGCGGAGAGCACCTTTTCGATGGCGGCGGAGGCGAGGTCGCCGATGGGCGAGTTGGCGCCCAGCGTGTCGGCGGCGCTTCCCTCGCACAGCGCCACCAGGCAGGAATCCTCCACATATTCGCTGCGAAGGAAGTAGTCGAGGGCGCGGAACACGTCCTGTTTGGCGATGTTTTCGCCCAGCAGGATGAGGCTGCAATGCACGAGGGTGGGGAACCAGCCCGTCTTGCGGTTGAGCTCGGCGACCGCCCCGCCCACCGTTTCGGTGCCGCGCACGGTGACGTTGCCCGCCGTGTCCGCCCCGCTCGCGTCCGGCACGGCGATCTGCGCGGTCACGTCAAAGCGCCCGCCCTCCGCCGCGTCGATGCCGATCGCCGTGACGATCGCCGTCTTTTGGATGTCGATCAGCCCGAAATTGTTTGTAAAAAAGAGCAGCAACAGCAGCCCCGCCGCAAACAGCAGCGCCTTTCTCGCAAGTCTGTTCATCCCGTCCTCCCGTTCCTGTCCGCCCCGCCCGCCTGTACGGCGGGCGGGGCGCTCCGCCTGCGCCGCGGCGGGGCAAAAACGCCGGGCGGGATCCCCGTCCGCCCCTTCCGCTCCCGCAAAAGGAGAGCGGCGAGCAGGGGCAGCGCGTAGCCGAACAGCGCGAACAGCGGCCACATCCGCTCGGACAGCATCGCCTGCGCCTCGCGGAAGGCAGGGTCGAGCAGCACCGTCAGCCCCAGCAGCAGGGCGCAGACGAGGGCGGCGTGCAGCGCGCGCGGCCCGCCGAACGCGTTTTCCAGGCAATCGACGCACAGCCGCACCGGCACGCACACCGCGATGACCAAGACGAGGGTGAGCGCGATGATGAAGAGCAGGTCGATCCGCCCCAGCGGGGTGAGCGCCGTCGCGTATTTGGAGATCTGCGCCAGCGCGTTGTGCTGCAAAAAGGCGATATCCCCGAACACGCCGCAGAACACGGCGAGGAAGGCGAGCGTCGCCGCCCCGCCCGCGGCATAGGCGAGCAGCACCTTCTTCGCGCAGCCATTTTCGTATTCGAAGTTCCCGATCAGGCACAGCAGGCAGGGCGCGCCCGTGTACCAGGGCAGCGAATGCAGCGCCGCCGCCGCCAACTCCTTCCCGCCGCGCCCGAACAGGGGGAGCAGCGCCGCGAAGTCCGCGTCCGGCAGGGCGAGCAGCAGCAGGACGGGGAAGCAGACGGCGGACAGAGGCAGCGCGACGTCCATCGCCCGCCCGAGCGCGCGCAGGCTCTGCGTGCAGGCGAACAGCAGCAGCGCGAACAGCGGCGCAAAGGAGAGGAAGGAGGGGACGTTTTCATAGAGGATCTGCAGGACGAACCCGCGCTGTTCGAGCAGCGGCAGCACCGCCGCCGCCGCCAAAAAGAGGGCGAGCAGCAGCGCCGCCAGGCGCGCCGCCCCCTCCCCCAGCCGCGCGCGCAGCAGCCCGAAGAAGGTGCGCCCGGTCCGCCGCGCGAGCAGCAGCAGGAGCGCGATCGCCGCTCCCTCCGCCAGCAGGTTGCAGAGCGCCGGCCAGAGCAGGTCGCCGCCCGCCCGGTAGGACAGGGTCGCGGGGTATACGATCAGCCGCGAGAGGGGCAGCACCGCCGCCAGCCAGAAGCAGATCTGCCGCACGTTCAGTTTACGCATTCGGTCCCTCCTCCGCGCCCTGTTTCGTTTCGCTCCCGCCCGACGGCGCGTTTTGTTTGAGATCGCTCTCGCCCGACGGCGCGCTTTGCTTCGTTTCGCTCCCGCTTGCGGGCGCGCTTTGCTTCGTTTCGCTCCCGTCCGACGGCGCGCTTTGCGCGGGGCGCAGCCGCAGGCGGGTGCGGTTTTTGCCGCGCAGCGAGCGCGGCCGCCTGTCCAGCGCGGCGAGGTCCGCCTTGTACAGCGCGTCCGCGAGGTCGCGCCGCACGAGGGGCGCGAAGGGCGCGAGCAGCGGCACCCCGCAGCTCTCCGCCGAGACGAGGTACCAAAGCAGCAGGGCGGTCAGCAGCACGATGCCGTACGGGCCGATGCTCCCCGCCGCCACCACAAAGAGGATGCGCACGAGGGAGAGGGTGCCCGTCAGGTCGGGCACGGTGTATGCCGAGATCCCCGCGATCGCTACGATGATGATGGCTGGCGAGGACACGAGCCCCGCCTTGACGGCGGTATCCCCCAGCACGAGCGCGCCGATCACGGAGAGGGCGAGCGCCACATATTTGGGCATACGCACGCTCGCCTCGACGAGGATCTCCAGCACGGCGAGCAGGAAAAACATCTCCAGCCCCGGCGAGAGGGAGATGCTGCGGATGCCGCCCGAGATGATGACGAGCAGCCCGAAGGGGATCAGCCGCAGCCGGAACAGCTGCGCCGCCACATACAGCGCGGGCAGGTAGACGGAGAGGAGCACCGCGAACAAGCGCAGGATGCGGCTGACCGTCGCGCGGTAGGGGGACACGAAGTAGTCCTGCGCGCTCTGGAAGTCCTCGGTCAGCATATACGGCAGGGTCAGCGCGATGGGGGAACCGTCCGTCAGCACGGCGACGCGCCCTTCCAGCATCTTGGCGCACAGGATGTCCGGCTTTTCCGTCGTCCCCGACTGCTTGAACAGCGAGTGGGGCCGCCGCGCGAGGAAGCGGGCGATGTAGGAGGAGTCGGGCACCCCGTCGATGTCCGCCGCGCGGATGCGCGCCTCGATCGCCCGGACCGCCTTCGGGTCCGCCACCCCGTCCAGATAGGCGAGCACGACGCTCGTGCGGCTGTAGCGGCCGACTTCGAGCATGACAAAGCGCAGTGCGGGCGTCTTCAGGCGGCGGCGGATCAGCCCCATGTTCGTCTTGACGTCCTCGATGAACCCCTCGCGCGGGCCCTTGATCGCGATCGCCGTCTGCGGTTCCGCCACGGCGCGGAGGGACACCTTCTTGGTCCCGAGCACGAGCGCGCCTTTCGCCCCGTCCACGAGCAGCGCGGGGTTGCCCGCGAGGATCTCCTTGCAGGCGGCGGGGAGGTCGTCCGCCTCCTTGACTTCGGGGAAGAGCAGGCGGCGGCGCACCCCGTCGAGCGTTTTCGGCGCGGGCGCGGCGGCGAGCGGCCGCGCGGCAAGCCCGCCCAGCAGTTCTTTGTCGGTGATCCCGTCCGCGTACACGGCGGCGCAGGCGGTGCCGTCGCCCGCGGCAAATTCGTAGACGAGGATGTCCTCCGCGGGCAGCGCCTCTTTCAGCGCGCGGATGTTGGCGCGGATGTCCGCGCCGAATGTCTGTCTCTGCGTTCCGTTCGTATCCACGCCCTCAGTGTGTGCATCCCTCCCGAAAAATAGCAGGCAGGCGGGCGGCGTCGCCCGTTTTCGTCAAAAAAAGCCGCGCGGCATACGCCGCGCGGCCCGGGAAGAGGCGTCATTCGGACAAATTTGCAGGGGAGGGCGGCATACGCCGCACGGCCCGGAAAGGGACGCCCCGGGAACAATTTTACAGGGGGGCGGACGCCGGACGGAGAGGGAGGAGCTCATTGCTCGAACAGCCGCACCGCGACGGCGGTCATGTCGTCGGGCGGGGCGCCGCCCGTGCGGGAGAGCGCCTCGGCGAGCAGGTCGTCCGCCAGCGCCTGCGGGTTTTCCGTCCGCCGCAGCATGAGGTAGTCGGCGATGTCCGTGCTCGACCCGAACGCCGCGGTGATCCCGTCGCTGATGAACAGGAGCACGTTCCCGTCCGACAGCGTGCGTTCGAGGGCGGTGGGGCGCACCCCGTCCAGCAGGCCGAGGGGGAGGGAATCCCCTTCCAGGATCTCGATGCTCTGTTCCGCCAGCAGGAAGGCGAGGGGAGAGCCGATCTTCACGATGTCCGCCCGCCCGCTGTCCAAATTCACCGTCGCCATGTCGATGCAGGCGAAGCTCTCTTCGCGGTTGAAGGAGAGCAGCCGGTTGACGGTGGAGAGCACCGTTTCCCCCGCCATGCCCGCGCGGTAGAAACTTTCGAGGAGGGAAACGGCGCAGTCGGAGATGCGCCGCGCGTATTCGCCGCTGCCCATGCCGTCCGAGAGCGCGCACAAGAAGGTGCGCTCGTCGATGCGCGTGACCGAGCAGGTATCCCCGCAGGCGCTTTCCCCCGCCTTGGTCGCGCTCGCGATGCCGAAGGCGGCGTCGTAGCGGGGCAGGCGGCGCAGCAGCCAGCAGTTCTTGCCCGCCGTCAGCGCGTGCCGGGCGGCGATCGCGGTGCGGAAGCCGAGCGCCCCCTCCGCGATGGCGCGCAGCCGCTCGCCCGAGATGTTGGAGGCGGTGGTCAGGTAGATCTCCGGGTCGCTCCCGCAGATGAGCGCCTCCTCGCACAGCACGCCCGCGCGCGAGAGCGCCAGTTTGAGCTTGCGCTCCGCCTCCGCCTGGATGCCGACAGGCGCGCTCTGCTGCAATGCCAGCGCTTTGAGCATCTCCGCCAGCCCGTGCGCCTGCTCGGCGAACATCCGCCGCCCCTGCGCCGCGTTTTCGTCGCCCACCGCCTGCCGTCGGTATTCCGCCAGCCGCTTGTTCAGGGAAAAGAGCACGGAAGAGGGGTTGCGGCACTGTGCGGTGAGGGCGGCGGGCAGGTCGATCAGGTTGACCTTCCCCTTCGCGCAGCCGACGGCGATCAGCTTCGCGAGCCCCTCCTCCGCTTCCCGCCCGCAGCCGGCGCGCTTTTCGCAGCGGGCGCAGACCTCCTCGCGCACGGTGCGCAGCAGCATCTGCTGCGCGTCCTCCTGCGGCTCGGCGTCCGCGTCCAGCGTCAGGAACACGTTTTCGATCTCCTTGAAGGCGGCGGAGATCTCGAACAGCCGCTCGCCCACGCGCGCGCGGTCGCGGTTGATGCTGGCGCGGGTCAGCTGCGGCTCGCCGATCTTGCGGAAGCGGGAGTAGAGCGAGCGCAGCCATTTTTCGGGCACGAGCGCGAAGAGCAGGCAGGGGAGGAAGGGCACGAGCATCTGCCAATAAAAGGCGGGGTCGGAGAACGCCGCGGCGCCGCCCCCGCCCACGAAGTAGTCGGTGAAGTAGCGCATGAACACGTCCGCGAGGAAGAGCACCGCCGCCGCCGGCACCTTCCCCGCGCGCAGTGCCGCCAAAACCAGCGCGGCGTACAGCACGAAGGCGGCGGTCGCCGTCAGCTGCGGGGCGGCGGCAGCCGCGCTCTCGCAGACGGACACGGGCAGCGAGAACACGAGCGAGCACAGCACCGCGTCGCTGCTGCGCAGCAGCACGCAGCAGACGAGCAGCGCGGCGAGCGCGACGCTCTCGTAGACGTAGCTTCCCATGCAGTTGTACATCCCGATGCCCGCCGCGGCGATGGCCGCGCCGCAAAAGACCAGCTCCTCGGGCGCGAGGCGGCAGCGCCCCGCGCGGAAGAGCAGGCAGCGCAGCGCCCCCGCGAACACGAAGCAAAGCGCGAACAGCACCAGCGCGACGAGCGCGGACTTTATGTAATCCCCGTACACGAACTGCCCGTACAGGAAGAGGAAGGGCAGCGCGGCGGCGAAGAACACGAGCACCGCCTCCCCCTTGACCGGCCGCCCCAGCCTCTCGAACAGGAAGAACGCGCCGCCGACGATGAACGCCTGGATGACCACGACGAGGAAGGGGTACCCGCCGCCGAGCAGGCTCAGCCCGCCCGCGAGCAGGTAGAGGCCGGTCATGGGCAGCGCGGGCAGCCCGCAGGCGAGCGCCGCCGCGAACAGCGCGAGCGAAAAGGGCTCGAATTCATCCATCGTAAAGTTCAAAAACAGCATCCCGAGGAAGAACGCCAGATAAAAAAGCGCCGTCTCGTATCCGTATTTCAGGCGGAATTTTTGCGTCATACAGGCTCCGTGCGCGGCGGTGGCCGCGTCTCATGGTTTTTGTCCATCATACCACGGATGCACCCGAACAATTTGGAAGGTATTGTCGAAAGTTGGATGATTACAGCGCGAAAAAGCGCCCCGCTTTCCGCCCGCCGACTCGTTTTCTGCCCGCTGCCCCGCCTTCCGCCCGCCCCGCTTGGCGTCGCTCTTTCGTCGGCGGGGCGTGCCGCTTCCCGCCCCGCTTGGCGCGCGTTTCGCGTCTTTCCGCCCGCCGTTTCCCTTTCCTTATATATATATATATAATATAGGGAGAAGGTTTGCCCGCCGCCGCGCCTGCGATCGGGGGCGGGCGCTGCGGGTGGCGCGCCTGCGGGCGGGGGCGCAGCGTAAGGCGCCGCCCGCCCTTGCGCGGGGAACTCGCCCACGGCAAAGCGCCCCCGCGCCGTCGGCGCGGGGGCGGAGAAATGTTTCGGCTTTTCGGGAGGGAAGGGCGCCCTCCGGGGAGGGAATTATTTCCGGGAGGCGAGGTACACCATCAGCACGGCGATGTCCGCGGGGTTGACGCCCGAGATGCGGCCCGCCTGCCCGAGGTTGTCCGGGCGGATCTTGTTCAGCTTCTGCCGCGCTTCGAGGCGCAGCCCGCCGATCTGTTCGTAGTCGATAGCGGGGGGCAGCCGCTTTTCTTCCAGTTTTTTCGCCTTTTCGATCTGTTCGAGGCTGCGGCGCAGATATCCCTCATACTGCACGTCGATGACGGCGGTCTCCTTGTCCGCGCGGCTCTCGCCCGCGAGGATGCCGAACTCCGCCTCGATGTCCGCCGCCGGGA
>DXFD01000036.1 GCA_019114625.1 Candidatus Borkfalkia faecigallinarum
GCCGCGCCGAGCGGGGCTGGACGCGTATCGCGTGCCGCCCGCAACGAGCGGCGAGCGACGACGAGCGCCGAGGGGAAAACCGTTCTTTCCCCTCCCCTCTCGGCATTTCGCAGGCGACAGCTCGCCGAGAAATGCGAGAACAACCCTTATAAAATTTTTGAAAAATCCAAAATCACACTTTTGGATTTTTCCCCCGATTTGCCGCAAGGCTTACGCGGAAAGAGTGAATTTGCGGCATTTATCAAAGGGGTGCCCTGAAATATGCCGCAAAGAGAGAAAACCGGCCGCCGAAGCGACGCTGTCGCGGAGCGGCGGGTTGTCTCTCCAATCACGGAAAAAAGTTTTATCAGCTTAAAACTTTTTTCGTGAACACCTTCATCCATAAAACTCCTCCGCCTCCTCCTCGTGCACCCTCTTTTTGTGGGCGGGGCGGAACAAAAAGTAGAGCAGCCCCAGCCCCGCGGCGCCCAGCACGCACAGCAGCACGATCGCGGCGACGCTCAGCCCGCCGCCCGCCTGCGGCTGTTCCTGCGCTTCCGGCTGCGTCTCCGGCGCGGCGACTTCGGTGTGCTCGGTGTTGAGGGGGTAGTCCAGCAGCGAGCAGGCGGTCGCCGGCACATAGCCGAACGCCCCGTTCAGTTCCACATAGTAGTAGGTGGACGAGCCGAAGCGGAAGGTCCCGTAGAAGGGCGCGCCGACGGTGTATTCGGTGATGAACCCGGCGGGCAGCCCCGCGTCCGCTTCCGTGCGGAAGGTCACGTCCACCTCGTAACAGAGATAGGGAACGGACGGGACGTAATCGACGGGGGAGACCTGGTCGCGCAGGCAGTACCCGCGCACCGCCGTGCGCCCCTGCGTTCCGGTCAGGTATTCGACGGCGTAGTAGTCGCCCGCTTCGCCGGCGAGGCGGACAAAGTAGGAGCGCGGCAGCACGAACAGCCCCGCGTCCGCGCTCGGGCTGCGGTAGAGATAGACGCCGTCCTGCTCGATGCGCGCGTAGGAAGGCGCCTCCGATCCCGCGCCCTCGCCGTCGCTCTCCGCCGCGGCGGCCGATGCGGGCAAAAACAGCGCCAGAAGCGCCGCGGCTGCCAGCATCGCCGCCAAAAACCGAAATTTTTTCATGATGGACCCTCCTTCCCCGATCGTTCGGGTGCCTGCGATTATAGCACGCGCGGGCGGGGGCGGCGCGTCGAAGCCGCGTGTCTTTTCACTTGTTTTGTCATATGCTCGCATGGATACCTGTGTCGGCGCACCCCGTCCGATCGCGGCGGAGGCGAGCGGGAGAAGGGCGCGCGGGAGAAGGGCGGCGCGGCGGGGGCGGGCGATCGGGCGAGCGGGCGGACGAGCGGGCGCGGCGGTTTTTTGGCAGGCAACATTGCAAAGGGGAGGGGCGGCGCGGTATAATGCTGCGTGTGGAGGGGCGGCGCGGGGAGCGCGGCTAAGGTCGCAATGGGGGAACGGGAGACCATCCGCCGCATTCTGGAGATCGAGGCGGAGCAGAGGCGGCGCGCGGAGGAAGATCCGCTCGCCCGCTACAACGCGGGGCGCATCAAGCACAAAAAGCAGATCGCCTTTCATCGCTGCAAAAAGCGCAACCGCTGGGTATTCGGCGGCAACCGCAGCGGCAAGACGGAATGCGGCGCGGTGGAATGCGTGTACATGGCGCGCGGCGTGCATCCCTACCGCAAAAACCGCAAGGACGTGTTCGGCTGGGTCGTGTCCCTCTCGCAGCAGGTGCAGCGCGACGTCGCGCAGAAGAAGATCCTGCACTATCTCGCGCCCGAATGGATCGAGGACGTCACGATGCTCTCGGGCAAGAAGGGCTCGCCCTCCGGCATCATCGACCAGATCCGCGTGCGCAACGTGTTCGGCGGCATTTCGGTCATCGGCTTCAAGAGCTGCGACCAGGGCCGCGAAAAATTCCAGGGCGCGTCCCTCGACTTTGTCTGGTTCGACGAGGAGCCGCCGCGCGACGTGTACGAGGAGTGCCGTATGCGCGTGCTCGACCGCGCGGGGGACATTTTCGGCACGATGACGCCGCTCAAAGGGCTGACCTTCGTCTACGACGAGATCTACATGAACCGCCGCGGCGACCCGGAAGTGTGGTACGAGTTCATGGAATGGGCGGACAATCCCTATCTCGACCGCCGCGCCGCGGCGCAGATGGCGCAGGCGATGGACGAAAAGTCGCTCGCTTCCCGCCGTTTCGGCAGGTTCGCCGTCGGGGAGGGGCTGGTGTACCCCGAGTTCGACGAGCGGGTGCACGTCATCCCCCCGTTCGCGATCCCCGCCGACTGGCAGGACACCATCTCCATCGACCCGGGGCTGCACAACCCGCTGTCCGCGCACTGGTACTGCGCCGATTACGACGGGAACGTGTACGTCGTCGCCGAGCATTACGAGGCGGGGCGGGACATCGACCACCACGCCCGCCGCCTCCGCGAGATCTCCGCCGCGATCGGCTGGCATACGGACGGGAAGGGGCGGCTGCGCGCCCTCATCGATCCGGCGGCCAGCCAGCGCACGCTGGCGAGCAGCAAGAGCGTGAGCGAGCTGTTCTGCGAGCGGGACATCCTCGTGGACACGAACGTGGACAAGGACTTGTTCGCGGGCATCGCGCAGGTCAAAAGCTACCTGTGCGGGGCGGAGGGGCGGCCGCGGCTGTACATCTTTGAGGGATGCACCAACCTCGTGCGCGAGTTCAAGGGGTACTTCTGGGGTACGGGCGACCTCCCCAAAAAGAAGGACGACCACGCCCTCGACGAGCTGCGCTATTACCTGATGACCCGACCGCGCGCCGCCCTGCCCGAGCGGGCGCAGACCGCCGTGCAGAAGGACAAGGCGCGGCTGCTGCGCAGGCTGCGCGGCGGACGGGGCCGATGAGGGAGGAAAATGTGGAAGACGAAGAAGTGAAGGCGGCGCTGCGGCGGCGGGCGCTCGGCTTTGAGACGGACGAGATCGTCGAGGAGTACGCCTTTCAGGAAGGGGAAGCCGTGCTGCTCAAGCGCAAGGTGACCAAAAAGACGGTGCCGCCCGACATGACGGCGGCAAAAATGCTGCTGGAAGGGGAAGCGCCGCCCGCTTCGATGAGCGACGAACAGCTCGCGGCGGAGAAGGCGCGGCTCCTGCGGCAATTAAAGGAGGGAGAGGGTTGAAAGACAGGTCGACGGAAGCGGAGCGCGCGCGGGCGCGCGCCGCGGAGGCGGAGGAAGAACGGCTGGTGCGCGCCGTGCTCGACGAATTTGCGATGCGTCGGGACGCGCGCCGGCAGCTGGAGCGGGGCTGGGAGCTGAACATGAATTTCCTCGCGGGGAATCAGTACTGCGACATCGGTCCCGCGGGCGAACTGGAGGAGGTGCCGCCCCGCTTTTATTGGCAGGACCGGCGGGTGTTCAATCACATCGCGCCCGCCATCGACACGCGCTGCGCCAAGCTGGCGCGGGTGCGGCCGGTCATGTCGGTACGGGCGGCGACGGGCGAGGAGTCGGATACCCGCACCGCCAAGATCGCGGCGGACGTGCTGCATTCGGTGAGCGAGGAGTGCGGCCTGGACGACGCCGTCACCCGCGCGACCGCGTGGAGCGAGACGTGCGGGACCGCCTTCTATAAGGTGTATTGGGACGCGGCGGGCGGAAAGCGGCGGGAGGACGGGCAGCCGGAGGGCGCGGTGTGCATCGCGGCGGTCTCCCCCTTCGAGATCTATCCGCAGGACCTCGCCTGCGAGCGGGTGGAGGACCAGCCAAGCATCATGCACGTGCGCGCCGTCCCCGTGCAGGAGATCCGCGAGCGGTACGGCCTGAACGTCGCGGGGGAGGACATCGACGAGTTTTCCTTCACGCCGCGCGCCGCGTCGTCCAACGACGCGGGCGGGGGCGGCGCGTCGCTGCGCACCGTGCGGCGTGGCTGCGCCAAGGTCGTCGAATATTATATGCGCCCGTGCCGGGCGTTCCCGAACGGGCGGCTCACCGTCGTCGCGGGCAACCGGCTCGCCTATTGCGGGGATCTCCCGTACGTCAACGGCGAGAACGGCGCGCGCACCTATCCGTTCGTCAAGCAGTGCGCCGTCCCCCTCTCGGGTGCCTTTTTCGGGGGCAGCCTCATCGACCGCATGATCCCCGTCCAGCGCGCGTTCAACGCGGTCAAGAACCGCAAACACGAGTTCCTCAACCGCCTGACGATGGGGGTGCTCGCGGTGGAGGACGGGTCGGTGGACACGGACGAGCTGCTCGAGGAGGGGCTGGCGCCGGGTAAAGTGCTCGTGTACCGCCGCGGCTCGCAGCCGCCGCAGATGCTGGGCGCCGATTCCATGCCGGGCGAGTTCGAGGCGGAGGAGGAGCGGCTGCTGGACGAGTTCATCCTCGTCAGCGGCGTCAGCGAACTCAGTTCGACGACCCAGAACCGCACGCACGTCACGAGCGCGACCGGGCTGCAGCTGCTGATCGACCTCGACGACACCCGCCTCGCGGTCACGACGGACAGCATCCGCCGCGCGATCAAGCAGATCGGCCGCTTCATCCTGCGGCTGATGCGCCAGTTCGCGGGGCATCACCGCCTGCTGCGCATGGCGGGAGACGGGCGGCGGGCGGAGCTGATCAGTTTTTCCGCCTCCGACCTCTCGTCGGACGACGTCGTGTTTGAAACGGACGTGGACGAGACGAGTTCCCCCTCCAAGCGCCGCTCGCTGCTGTACGAGCTGGTGTCGATGGGGCTGCTCGCGGGCGAGGACGGCAAGATCCCCGCCGAGACGCGCACCAACCTTTTGGAAGCGCTCGGGTTCGGCGGGCTGGACGGCGCGCACGGCCTGCTGCCGCTGCATAAAAACAAGGCCGCGGAGGAGAACCGCCGGCTGCTCGCGGAGGAAGTGCCCGTCGACGTGTATGACGAGGATGCCGTACACATCGCCGAGCACACCCGCTTCCTCCTGTCCGACGATTTCCGCCGGCACGAGGACGCGAAGGCGCGCTTTACGGCGCACCTGCGCGGGCATGAGGAACAGGCCCTCCGCAAGCGGGAGGAAGCCGCCCGGTAGCGCGGGCGGCGGGCGTGCGGGCGCGGCTTTGCCGGCGCCCGCGGCCCCGCCGCGGCGGGGCGGACAGATCACGGGAGGAGCGTATGGAAAAGGAGAACGAAACGACCAAAGCGGCCGAACGGGCGGTCGCCGCGGAAGCGGGGATCGGGCAGATCTCGCCGATCGCGGAAGGGATCGGGCAGGTTTCGCCGATCGCGGAAGCGGGGATCGGGCAGATCTCACCGACTGTGGAAGCGGGGATCGGGCGGCAGGCGCCCGCCGCGGAGGCGGGCGCGCCGGGCCTGGGCAAGTTCAGGAGCGTGGAAGCCCTTTTGCGCGCATACAATTCGCTGGAGGCGGAGTTCACGCGACGCAGCCAGCGCCTGCGCGAATTGGAAGGAAAGGCCGCGGGCGAGAACGCATCGCCGCCCGCGCCTGCGCCCGCGGAAGAGGGCGCTTCGTTGGAAGAGAGGGTGGAACGTGCAATCGAGCGCTGCCTCGCCGCGCGCGAAGCCCCGTACATCATGGCGGGCGGCGGGTCGTTTGCCGCTGCGCCGCCGCGGCGCGCGCGCACTCTGGAAGAGGCGGGCAGGCTCGCGCAGGAACTGTTCCGCAAGTAAAGAGGCGGGCGCGCGGACAAGATCGATAACGGGAGGAAAGATCGACAATGGTAACGATGACGAGCGCGGACAGCGCGCTGAAAAACTACTATCTCGGCGTAGTCGCGGAGCAGCTGAACACGGAGGCCAACCCTCTGCTCGCCAAGATCCGCCAGACCACGGCGGACGTCTGGGGCAAGGAAGTGCGCCGCCTGGCGCAGTACGGCGTCAACGGCGGCGTGGGCGCGGGCACGGAGGAGGGCGCGCTGCCCGCTTCCGGCGGCAACAACTACGAGCAGTTCGTGACGACGCTGAAAAATCTCTACGGCACGGTGGAGATCAGCGACAAGGCGGTGCGCGCCTCCGCCAACAGCGCGGGCGCATTCGTCGACCTGCTCACGGCGGAAATGGAAGGGCTGGTCCGTTCCTCCGCCTTCAACTTCGGGCGTATGCTCTTCGGCGACGGCTCGGGCGTGCTGTGCAAGGTCGCGTCCGTGTCCGGCAACGCGGTCACGGCGGACTCCGTCAAAAATATCGTGGAAGGGATGACGGTGGACATCCTCGACGCGAGCGGCACCGCCGTCGACGGCGCGACCGCCCGCCGCATCACGGGGGTGGACCGCGCGTCCAAGACGTTCACGCTCTCGGGCGGAACGCTGCCCGCGGGCGCAAAGGCGGGCTGCCTCGTCTGCGTGCAGGGCTCGTACAACCTCGAGCTGACCGGCCTCGGCGCCATCTTTCAGGAGACCGGCACCCTCTACGGGCTGGACCGCGCCACCCATCCCTGGCTGATCCCGTATATGGAGGAGTCGGTCGGTGCGATCGACGAGACCGTCCTGCAGACGGCGATCGACGCGCTGGAAGAGCGCGCGGGCAGCCGCGTGGACTTCATCGTGTGCAGCTGGGGCGTCAAACGCGCCCTGCAGAAGGCGCTCGGCGCCTCGCGCGTGCAGACGGACATGACGGTGCTCGCGGGCGGCTATAAGGCGATCACCTACAACGGCATCCCCGTCGTGGCGGACCGCTTCTGCCCGGACGGCACGATGTACCTGCTCAACACGGCCGACTTCTGCCTGCATCAGCTCTGCGACTGGAAGTGGCTGGAAGGGGACGACGGCCGCGTGCTGCGCCAGGTCCCCGGCAAGCCGCTGTACACGGCGACGCTCGTCAAGTATGCGGACCTCATCTGCACCCGCCCGTGCGGGCAGGCGATGCTGACGGGCATCACCGAAGCGTAAGCGTTGGAGCCGCGATGCCGCGGCAGCCGCGGCATCGCCCGGCTGCGGGGCCGCCTGCGGGCGGCCCTTTGCCCGGTCCGGTACGGGGACCGGCCACAGGGATAAGGAGGAAACCATGCGGGTCAAAGAGATCCTGATTCTTGCGGCGGAGCTGGCCTGCCGCCGCGATCTGGCGGACTATCTCGCCGGCAAAAACGGGGAGGACGCGTCCGCCCGCGCGCGGGAGGAGGAGATGCTGCTGCGCTGTTACAACCTCGCCGAAAACGAGATCGCGCTCGACTATCTCCCCCTCCGCCGCGAAGAGTGCTTCGAGTCGGACGGCTGCGTCCCCTATGCGGCGTTTGCAGAGCCGCCCGTCGAGATCTTGTCCGTGTGCGACGAGGCGGGGCGTTCCCTCCGCTTTGCCGCGGGTGAGAAGGGAGTGCGCGTGCGGGAGGGGCGCGCGGTCATCCGCTATTCCGTCCGCCCGCGCGTGAAGGGCCCGGGCGACCGCCCCGAGCTTTCGGAGAAGGGGGACGCGCGCCTGCTCGCGCTGGGCACGGCGTGCGAATACGCGCTGATGAGCGGCAATTACGACGCGGCTTCCCTGCTCGACAGGCGCTATCGCGACGCCCTCGCCTGCGCCTGCCGCGAGCGCGGCGGGCGGCTGCGGATGCGGAGGTGGGTATGATCGTTCCGGAAAGATCGCTGCCGTCCTTCGCGGTGACCGAGCGTACGGCGGAGGTGCAATGGAAGGGGGACGCCGCCTCCGTCTGCGGCCCCGCGCCCGCGGCGCTGCTGCGCGGCTTCCCGGGCGGGACCGCCGTTCGGCCCGGCGGTGTGCCCGTGGACCTGCCCGCGGGGGAGGTGCCGCTCGCGGCGTTTGCGGCGGGCGAACGGGTCGCCGTGTACTGCGCGGGCGGCGCCGTGTACGTCTGCTCGGCGTCGGGCACGGAAAAGAGCTCCGTCCGCTTCGCGCGCATCCCGTCCTGCGCGCGCATCTATGACGGCGGCGAGGCGTACCTGCTCTCGGACGGCGCGCGCAGCGCGCTGCTGCGCGCGGGCGGGCTGACCGTCTCCGCGATCGCCGCGTTCGACTGCGCCGCCTTTTACGGGGACAGGCTCTGGCTGGCGTATGCGGGGGAGGCGGGCAAAGTCCGTTACGGCGCGCCCGCTTCGACCGACCTCGCGTCGGCGCGCGGCGGGGGCGGGGAGATCTCCTTCCCCTCCGCGTACGGGCAGATCGCGGCGCTGCTGCCCTTCGGCGATTCGCTCTTGTTCTTTCGCGAACGGGGCGTCCAGCGGCTGCGGGCGCGGGGAGACGAGCGGGACTTCGAGCTGACCGACCTCTTTTCCTGCGCGCGCATCTACGGCGCCACCGTCGCCGACGCGGGCGGCATCGCCGTGTGGCTGGCGGAGGACGGGCTGCACGCCTACGACGGGAACGAGCGCGCCTTTGCCCCCGACTTCGCGGACGTCCTGGCGGGGCCGGACCAGAGCGCCGCGCGCGGCGCGGCGGAGGGCGGGCGGTACTATCTGCAGGCGACGGCGCGCGCGGGTGCGGAGCTCGTCCCCGTGCTGGCGGCTTTTTCGGCGGACGGCAAGGCCGGTTCGCTGGTGCGCTGCGCGGCGGAAGGGCTGACCTCGTCCGCCCGCACGCTGTTCGTGGCGGAGGGCGCCGTGTGCGCACCGTCGGCGGGCGGGTTCCCGTTCGGGTACGCCCGCCGCGTCTACGAGAGCGAGACGTGCGAGCCCTTCGGCCGCCGCGCCCTGCTGCGCGAGGTGCGCGTGCGCGCGAGCGGCCCCTTCCGGCTGACGGCGCGCAGCGAGGAGGGCTGCCGCACGGCGTGCGTGCGCGGCACGGGCGGGACGGAGCGCTTTCCCGTACAGCTGCCCGGCGTCGCGTTCGCCTATCGGCTGGAGACGGACGCGCCGGGCGAGGTGCTCTCGCTCTCGGCGACGTATGCGAGCGGAGGTGTCCGATGAATACGGATGAATTGAATGCGGCGGCGCAGAAGCTGATCGAGGAAGCGAACACGGAGAGCGCGGCGGCGCTCGCCTCGTACGAGGAGGACTGCCTGCGGATGCGCTTCCGCCTGTTGGAACGGGGCACCTACCGCTCGAGCATCCTGAGCGACGCCCTGCACGAGCTGCGCGCCGACTACGACGCGCAGGTGCTGCGCATCCAGAAGGAGCTGGACGAGAGCTTGGAAGCCCTGTACGCCGAAGCGCAGGAGCCGGAGGAGCCGGGCGGGGAAGAGCCGGGCGGGGAAGAGCCGGGCGGAGAAGAGCCGGGCGGGGAAGAGCCGGATGCGCCGTACGAGGTGGACGAATCTCTGCCCATGCGCGACCGCTACATCGCCGTCAAAAACTATTATCTGTCCATTCCCGACGCGGCGGAGGCGCTGGAGCTGCTGCGCGACGACGACGTCGCCAAAGAGTATCTCGGCACCTATTACAACTACCTCGAACAGCTGCTGATCATGATGCAGTGACCCGCCGAGCGCATACGCGCGCTGCGGGCAAAGGAAGACGGGTCATATTAACTTCCCGTCGGAAGGAAAGCCGGCAAAAAAGCCCCGATCATCGTCGGGGCTTTTTTGCCGCTATCGGAGCGGTCACTATATTCGCTCCTTATCGGAGCGATCTCTCAAAAATCATTTCAGCCATTGATCCTGTTCGGTAATCCTGCGGATCACCCTGCACGGGTTTCCCGCCGCGATGACGTTTGCGGGAATATCGTGCGTCACCACGCTGCCGGCTCCGATAATGCTGTTTTCGCCTATGGTCACGCCTTGCACGATCTTGACGTCGGCGGCTATCCATACGCGATCGCCGATCTTCACGGGCTTGGATACGACAATATTTTTCGTGCGTTCTTCGGGGTCGAAGGCATGGTTTGTGGTATAGATCCCCACGCGCGGGCCGAACATGACGTTGTTGCCGATCGTGACTTCACCCATATCGAAGATGATGCAGCCGAAATTCATGAACACATTGTCGCCTATGGTGATATTGTTTCCCATTTCGCAGATAAAGTCCGGCTCGATGAATACGTTCTTCCCGACGCTGCGAAAGAGCTGCCGCTTGATCTCCTCGCGGACTTCGACGTCGTCTTCCGTCGTTTTGTTGTATGCGCGGAACAGCCGCTTGGCAACGAGCCTCCTCGCTTCCAATTCAGGCGCGCGGTCGTTCTGCGGCAGCCCTGCAAGCATCTTTTCCCATTCCGTCATGTTCATTTCCCCGCACGGATATTCTTGACCGTCTTGTGTTCAATGGTGAGGTTTTCAAAAACCCGTATGCCGCCTTCGCCCTGCGGAGACTGAGCAACAAGTCCCACTTTAACCGTATCGCCCACCTGCAGGTGGAAATAGCGCGTCATGTAAAAATGTTCGCCGTCGAGGGAGTAATGGAAGGCGAACGCATTTCCCATGCGCACCGCTTGCAGCCATACGGTGTTTCCCTCGATATTGCAGCCGTTGGCGTCATCCGATTCGCCGTTCGTGACGACGCTCACGACCGCGTGCGTATCGAAGTCCGTCTTTTCAAAGCAGTGCTTTGCCCAACAGGTCATATCTTTCATGATCATCACGACCGCCGCGTCGTATGTGGAAACAAATTCGTGCGAAACTTTCACTTTGAAGACAAAATCGCCTTTGATCTCGGTGTAATAGTAGGGCGCATTGCAGAGCGACTCCGGCGTGATGCCTTCTTCGCCGGCGCTTTCGCTGCTGCAAAAGAAATCTGTATGCGCGGGGGCATACAGTTCGAGCCTGTCTTTGCTTTCCGAAAGCTTGCTTTCATTCATCCATTTGAATTGCATTGAATTTTCCTCCGTTGCGATTTGATATAATTATATCATAGATTTGCTCGGATTTCATTGCAATATATCGCCGATTTATGGTATTATATCGTAAAGGAGGGGCGCGATGGATAGTTCATGCAAGACGCAGAAAGACGAATGCTTTTTGGAACGGATACAACACGGCGAAGCGGAATACCCATTCCGCTTTTATCGGGAAAACGTGTGGGAATTTGATTTTCACCGCATTGATTGGCATTGGCATCCGGAAGTTGAGTTTGTGTATGTCGAAAAGGGGGAGATCTCTTGCTTTATCGGGACGGAGCAGTTCATCCTGCCGCAGGGCTGCGGTCTGTTTGTAAACGGCGGCGTCCTGCACCGTTATGAAGCCGCGGAGAGCGTCTCTGTCCCCAATATCGTCTTTTCTCCCGAACTTCTCGGCGAAAAGAGCGGCAGGATCTATCGCAAATTTGTGGATCCCATTGTGGAAAGCGAGCTTACGTTTATTCTGTTTTATCCTTCTGTCGATTGGCAGCGTGAGATCTTGCAGCGCCTTCTGCATATTTTTCATCTGCAGGAAACAGATGCCTGTACCGAAATGCAGACAGTCGCTTCTATTCTCGAATTATGGCGGGAATTATTCCTGCACACGGAAGCCCAACGCGAGCAGAAAACAGGCGACAAAGGACGCAGGGCGCAATTGCAAGTGATGATGCAGTTTATTCATGCGAATTATAACAGGCAAATCACATTGAAGGAAATTGCGGATTCCGTCCATATCAGTGAAAGCGGCGCCCTGCAGCTTTTCCGGCAGGGCATTCATCTGTCGCCCGTAGCGTACCTTATTCAATACCGGTTAAAGTGCGCCGCCGACCTCCTTGCCGACACAAACAAAACGGTTGCAACGATCGCTTGCGAGACAGGGTTTGCGGACGCCGGATATTTTTGCCGTACCTTCCGCAAATATTATCGGCAGACGGCTATACAATACAGAAAAGGTCGATGAATCGTCAAACGAAGGGCGCCCTGCGGCTTTTGCCGCAGGGCGCTTTTGGTCTCGTCGGTTGTCCGCTTGCCGCGCGGCGGCGGGGCTTGCCGTGCTTTTTGTTTCGGAATTTGTATGCGGCGCAGCCCGCCCGTATCTCTATTGTATCATAATTTATAGGGGGGGGGGTCAACTTTTTTCGGAAAAAAGATTCGGTTTTGAAAAAATTTGGTACTATGCGTGACATAGTACTTATGCCGACGGCGGCGGGCGGCGCACGTTTGCGCGGCGCAGGTCAGATCTCGTACCGGACATTTTCCCGCGGCTCGACGGCGGCGGTATGGGCAGGCGCATGATCTCCTCCTGATCGCCGCAGGGCACGCTTGCTTCTTTCCTGCCGCCGCTGCCTCGGGCGTTCGGTCCGCCGTGTGCCGCCGCGCACGGTCGGCCCGTGCGGCGGCTCTTCCCCTGCATTATACACCAAGAGCGCCCTTTCGGCGATCCTTTCCGAAAGGAAGGGCGGCAAGTGCAAAAATTCGCGCGTTTGCAGAGTACTATGTCAGGCATAAACGCGTCCGCGGCGGCGGGGCGGCGCGGAAAAATTTGCATTTTGCGGAATAAGGGTAGAAAAGTTACGCATACTCCTTTGCGACGGGCGCGGCCGAGCGCCGGGCCAAAGGGAGGAGTGACATGAAAGCTACGGGAATCGTGAGAAGGATCGACGAACTCGGGCGGGTGGTGATCCCCAAAGAGATCCGCCGCACCCTGCGCATCAAGGACGGCGATCCGCTGGAGATCTTTACCGAGCGCGACGAGCTGATGCTCAAAAAGTATTCGCCCATCGCCACGCTCGAAAAATTTTCGGAGGGGACGACCAGGTCGCTCAACGATCTGAGCGGGTATCTGGCGGTGCTGTGCGACACGGATGAGGTCCTCTATGCCGCGGGCGACGGGCGCAAGGAGTTCGCGCGCAAGCAGATCTCGGAGGAGCTGGGGCATATCCTGCGGGAGCGCCGCAGCTATCTGGCGAACCTTGCGGAGGGCGGCGACATCGTCCCCCTCACGGCGGACGCGGCCGTTGACCTGACGGCGCAGATCATCGTGCCCATCGTCGCGGGCGGGGACTGCCTGGGCGCGGTCTCGTTGGTCTCGGCGGAAGAGGGCGCGCGCATCGGGGAGGGCGCCGTGCAGCTGTGCCGCCTGACGGCGGACATACTCGCCAGCCAGTTCGAGTAGAGCGCGGTCTTTCGGTCGTGTGGTTGGATATTTTGATCTTCCGCCCCGCCGCTTGCCCTTCGGCCGTGCGGTCCTATGGCTGTTCGTTTGCCGTTCGATCTTTCGCCCGTGTGGTTGGATATTTCGATCTCTCGTCCCGCCGCTTGCAGCCGC
>DXFD01000037.1 GCA_019114625.1 Candidatus Borkfalkia faecigallinarum
TCGGCGTACTCTTCGTCTTCGGCCGGGCCGAGGTTGGCGGCGACCGAATACACGCCGCGCTCGGGGCGTTCCTTCTCCTCTTCGGCGCGTTCGGGCACAAACACGATGCTCGCCCCGCCCCGCGGCGCGTCGGGGCTGCCCGCGCGCATCACCGAGGTGGCGGCGTAATCGACGGCGCCCGTTTCTTCGGTCATGACCTGCGAAAAGACGGCGTTGACCAGGTCGAGCACGGCGGTGCCGCTGCGGAAGTTGCCGTTGAGGGTGAGCGCGCGGCCCTGCGGCCGCAGGCTCTCGAATTTTTTGCCGAAGAACTGGGCGCTGCAGCCGCGGAACCCGTAGATGGACTGCTTCGCATCCCCGACCATGAACACGTTTTTGCCCGAAACGAGGGAGAGGATGCGCTCCTGCACGGGGTTGATGTCCTGGTATTCGTCGACGAACACGTGCGTGTAGCGGCCGGCGACCTCTTCGCGCACGCCCGGCGTTTCCAGCAGGGCGAGGCACTTGCGTTCGAGGTCGGAAAAGTCGAGCACGCCCGCCCGCGTTTTGAGCGCGGCGTACTCCGCGTCGAATTCGAGCAGCAGCGCGCACAGCGCCGCGGCGGGCCGGCCCGAAGCGAGAAAGCGCGCCAGCGCCTCCTCCCGTCCGCCCGCGCCCTCGAGGGCCTTGCGGATGGCGTCGACGTCCTCTTTGAGAGCGCCCATGCGCCCGTCGAGGTCGAGCGCGGCGGCGCTGCCAAGGCGTTTGAGCGCGGTGTTGGGTGGCTTGCGGCCCAGATCGCGGGCCGCCGCGGGCGCGGCGGCGAAGAGATCGGGCGCGGCGGCCACGGCGGCGCCGTACTCCGCGCGTTCGCGCAGGAAGGCGCGATGCCGCTCGTTCAGGATCCCCTGCGCGATCAGCGGCGCAGCCTCTTCTTCCAGGGCGGCGCATTCGCGCGCGAGGCGGGCGGCCCGCCCACGCACGGGCGCGAACAGTTCTTCCGCCAGGGCGTCGAAGTGCGCCTCGTCGTAGCGGGAGGGAAGGGCGCGCAGGTACGCCTCAAACCCCGCCTGTACGACGGTGCGGTCGTACGACTTCAAAAGCACGTCGCGCAGGCGCGAAAAACCGCGCCCGACCGCAAAAATACGGCACAGCAGGGCAAAATTTTCGTCCCTGTTCTCGAGCAGGCGGTCGAACACGGCGTCGACGGCGCGCAGGCGGATCTTAGACGACTCCGCCTCGTCGGCGACGCGGAAATTGCCCGCGGCGTCCGAACGGTAGAAATAGCGCCGGATGACGTTGGTGCAGAAGGAATGCAGGGTGCTGATGTCTGCCGTGGCGACCTCTGAAAGCTGCGCTTTGAGGCGGGCGCGCGCGGCGGCGTCCCTCTCTTCGTTGATGCGCGCGACGAGCGCGGCGCGCAGGCGCTCCTTCATCTCCCCCGCGGCGAGGTTGGTGAAGGTGACGGCCAGCACGGACGAGACGTCCGCCTCGCCGCGCAGGATGAGGGAAATGATCTTTTCGATCATGACGAAGGTCTTGCCGCTGCCCGCCGAGGCGGAAACGAGCACTTCTCCCGCCGCCCCGATGGCGGCGCTCTGTTCGGGCGTGGGGCTGCGGCTCATCGCGTTTCCCTCCCGGGCTGTCGTTCGGCCGCTCCCGGCCGCCGGATGCGTCTTCTGTTCATAAATCTCCCCTCTCCTTGCGCACGATGCGCACGATCTCTTCGGGCGTGATCTTTTCTTCCCGGCGGGCGCCGCCGCTCGCGTCGAAGCCGCACACGCCGCCGTACGGGCAGTAGTCGCACGCGCCCTCGGCGGGCGAGGCGGCGATGCAGCCCTCCTCCGTTTCGCGCGCGCAGTTTTGAGCGACGAGCACCGAATAGTGCAGAAAATCGGCAAACTCGGCCTCGTTCAGCCCGCCGCGCTTCCCGCCGCGGTAATACGCGTCGATGAAGCGGCTCTTTTCCCCTTCGGCGACCTCTTTGTCGCTGCGGCGGACGACCTCGTCGTCGGCGACGGTGAACCCCTGCATGCGGAAGGGCGGGTCGGCCGCGTCGGAGCGGAAGCTCACCCGCGCGGGGAAGTAATAGGCCCCCGCCGCCCGCCGGCCCTGCGCCGCCGCGCTCAGGTACAGCGGCAGCTGCAGTTTCCGCCCCGCGTAGTAGCCGGAAGCGGACACGTCGAAACGGCCGGTCTTGTAGTCGATGACGCGCGTGAAGTCGCCGCTGCAGTCGACGCGGTCGATCTTGCCCGCGAGGAACACGTCCTGCCCGCCCGCCCGCAGGCGGATGCCGCGCACGGGCGAATCGGGATAGCCGAAGGTCTCTTCGGCCGCCGCCACGCGGAAATCCGAACCGACGATCTGCTCGTAGGCGCCCGTGCAGATGAGCACGGCGTCGCGCACGAGCACGCCCGAAGAATAGTCGCCGCGCGCCGTGTCTTTCAGGTAACAGTACGGCGGCCGGGCGAGCAGCGCTTCGGCCTGGCCGCGCGCGAAATCGGCGCACGCTTCGGGCGTGGGCAGTTCGTCGATGCGCCCGGCGAGGCGGCGCAGCAGTTCGTGCATGAAATCGCCGGTGTCGACGACGCGCACGCTCGCCTCTTCCCGCTCGCGCAGGAGCAGGCCGCGCTCGGCGAAATTGCGGTACGGGCAGTTGAAGTAGCCCTCGATCAGCGTGGGAGACACGGTGTTTTTGCCGCGCAGGAGCACCTCGGCCGCCCGGGGCACGAATGGCTCGCTGCGGCGCGGCGCGTACAGCAGCACGTCGGGCGCGTCGCCGCGCTCGGTCAGCGCGGCCAAAAGGCCCGCGTGCGCCGCAAAGTCGGCCTGCCCGCGGCGGTACTCGTCGGCGCGGCGCAAAAGAGCGCGCACGGCGGGCTGTTTTTCGCTCGCCAGACAGGAGAGGTAGCGCAGGTATGCGGCGGCGTCCGTCTTTTCCAGCCGTTCGAAGGAAGCCCGGCCAAACACGGGCAGCGCCCCGCCCGACGGCGCGGTAAAACAGGCGCGGACGGCGTCGACCAGCTCGCTGCGCTTGCATTCTTCCCCACCCGCCGCCTGCGGGTAGGAAAGGTACAGCCGTTCGGAAAAGGAGCACAGCGCCAGCCCGACGTTTTCGCGGGCGCGGG
>DXFD01000038.1 GCA_019114625.1 Candidatus Borkfalkia faecigallinarum
GAGGTAAAGACCTGTGAGGAAGACTACTACAAGTGGACGCAGTGGATGTTCCTCAAACTGTATGAAAACGGTCTCGCCTACCGCAAGGAGTCGCCTGTAAACTGGTGCCCCGGCTGCAATACCGTGCTTGCGAACGAGCAGGTGCAGGAAGGCTGCTGCGAACGCTGCGGCACGCCCGTCGTCAAAAAAGACCTCACGCAATGGTTCTTCCGCATCACCAAATATGCCGAGGAACTTTTGCAGGGGCTGGATACCATCGACTGGCCGGAAAAGACAAAGCTGATGCAGCGCAACTGGATCGGCAAATCGACCGGCTGCGAGATCGAATTTGAATGCGAGAGCGGCGACAAGTTCAAGGTGTTCACCACCCGCTGCGACACCATCTTCGGCGTGTCGTACGTCGTCCTCGCGCCCGAACACCCGCTGGTGAAAAAGCTCGTCTCCGACGAGCAGCGCGCCGCCGTCGAGGCGTACATCGAGGCGACCGCCAAGACCAACGAGATCGACCGCCTCTCCTCCTCCCGCGAAAAGACGGGCGTGTTCATCGGCCATTACGCGATCAACCCCGTCAACGGCGAAAAGGTCCCCATCTACGCCGCCGACTATGTGCTCTATTCCTACGGCACGGGCGCGGTCATGGGCGTGCCCGCGCACGACGAGCGCGACTTCGCCTTCGCGCACAAGTACGGTCTGCCCGTCAAGAAGGTCATCGAAAACCGCAGCGGCGAGACGGTGCTGCCCTTCTGCGAGGACGGCATCTGCGTCAACAGCCTGCAATTCGACGGGCGCTTCGGCGAGGAAGCGCGCACCGAGATCTCCAACTACCTGACCAAGATCGGCAAGGGCGAGCGCAAGACCAACTACCGCCTGCGCGACTGGCTGGTCTCCCGCCAGCGGTACTGGGGCGCGCCCATCCCCGTGGTGCATTGCCCCAAGTGCGGCATCGTGCCCGTCCCCTATAAGGATCTGCCCGTCCGCCTGCCCTACAACGTGCAGTTCGAGCCGGACGGCAAGTCCCCGCTCGCCAAGTGCGACGAATTCATGCACACCAAGTGCCCGCACTGCGGCGGCGACGCCCTGCGCGACCCGGACACGCTGGATACCTTCGTCTGCTCGAGCTGGTATTACCTGCGCTATGCCGACCCGCACAACTCCAAGCAGCCCTTCGACCCCGAGATCGTCAACAAGATGCTGCCCGTCGACAAGTACATCGGCGGCGCGGAACACGCCTGTATGCACCTGCTGTACGCGCGCTTCTTCACCAAAGCGCTGCGCGATATGGGATACCTGAACTTTGACGAGCCCTTCCGCTCCCTCGTGCACCAGGGCGTCATCCTCGGGCCGGACGGCAACCGCATGTCCAAGACCCGCGGCAACGTCGTTTCCCCCGACGAGTACATCGAACTGTACGGCTCGGACGTGTTCCGCATGTATCTGATGTTCGGATTCTCGTACACCGAGGGCGGGCCGTGGAACGACGACGGCATCAAATCGGTCGCGAAGTTCCTCGACCGCGTCGAACGGCTGACCGATAAGGCGATCTCCCTCAAGGCGGAAGAACCCGCCCAAGAACACGGCGCCGCCGAAAAGGAGCTGGATTACGCGCGCAACTACGCGATCAAACAGATCACGCGCGACCTCGAAGGCTTCTCCTTCAACACCGCCGTCGCCCGCCTGATGGAATACGTCAACGCGCTGAACAAGTACGACGGCACCGAGGGGCGCAGCGCCGCCTTCCTGCGCGAATGCACCCGCGACCTGCTGCTGCTGCTCGCGCCCTTCGCGCCCCACTTCACCGAAGAACTGTGGGAGCGCTTCGGCGGGAAGTACTCGGTGTTCGACCAGCACTACCCCGTCTGCAACGAGGCGGCGCTCGTGCGCGACGAGACGGAATACGCCGTGCAGGTCAACAGCAAGATCAAAGCCAAGATGATGTTCCCCAAGGACTATACGCAGGAGCAGATCCGCGAAACGGTGCTCGCCGACGATGCCATCCGCCCGCTGGTGGAAGGCAGACCCGTGCGCAAGTTCATCGTCGTCCCCGGCCGCCTGGTCAACATCATCGTCTGAGCACGGCAAAGCCGCCGAACTGCCGGCGGCGGCAAAAAAACGAATAGAAAAGGGCGCGCACCGCAAAAGCGGTGCGCGCCTCTCTTTTTCCAAAAAAAGTACTGCCTTATACCTCCTGCCAGACATAGAGGGGCGGATATCCCCGAAACCCCAAGTAAATACCGGCGGTGATCATCATCCTGACCTCCATGAGCCAAGCCCCTCCCTCGAGATCATAGTACACCTCGACGATGTGGAAACCGTTGTACTCGCCATAATAATTTTGGAACTTGTAGTTGTAGACGACCATCCCGTACAGTTCCAGGGCATCCGCGGCAACGGACTCTTCGATGCGCTTTTTCTGCTCCTCGGTGAGCGGCTCCGGCACGATCGGTTCATACTTCAGGCGGCGATAATCTTCGGCCCCCTGCGCTTCCGAATCCACTTCATAGACAGCCCCGACCCGAAGCGCGGCGATGTTTTTGACATCCTCGCGGGAAATGGAGCCCGCCAGATACAGATCGGTGATGGGACCGGGGATGTTGACTTCCTCGTGTTTGCCGCAGGCCGTTGCGAAGACGGCGACGATGAGCAAAATACAGGCGAGCACGCGGGAAAGGATGATCTTTTTCATGATCGAACCTCCTTATTGATCAAATAAATCTGCATATTTTTCAATCAAACATTCAATCTCTTGAATATTAATCATGCCCTTGCCGACCGCGCACCAGAACCAACTTTGCGGGCATATCAGATCACGCCATAGCCCGCCGTCGCCTCCCCGCAATCTTTCTCTGTACAGGCTTGCCGCCTGTATCATCTGTCCTATCTGTATTGTATCACGGAAAAGGGGCTCTGTCAATAGGCTTCGGCAAATTTTTTGCGATTTTTTTTGCGGCGGCGGGGAATGCGCCCGCATGCTCCGTTTCCTTTTCTTGCTCTCGTCCGGGCGGATGATGAGCATACGGAAAGGCGCGGCTTGCCTGCCGCGCCTTTTACGCCGAAATTTTTGCCTTCTATCCGCCCTGCATTCAAAGAGCCGTTCCTCCATCTGTTCCGCCTGATTTTACCTTTCCCCTTCGCTCGGATATCCCGGGAAATCGGTTACTGCATAATTCGGATAGCAAGACTGCACATAATCGAGACGGGAGATCAGCTTCCCGTATCTTTCTATCACGCTGTGCGAGGCCTCATGATCCAATACTCCGATGGAATACACGGGAGAATCATATGCTTCCCCGTCCTTAAATGCGCTGTAATTGCTCCATGTGACAGATCCCCCTGCGGCGAATCCCGCAAAATCGTTTACGGTGAATATGCGGGCAACATACGCCTGATCGATTTGCAGCACATAGGAGCCGCTAAAACCGAGCCACTCATCCGGGATCTCTTCCGGCGGTACTTTTTCTTCCTCGGGATATTGCCGCGCCTCATAGTCGTATGTGTTTTCCCATGCGTGATCAACGATCTCTAGCCCCGACAAGGCTTCCAAAACCTCGTCGCGCGGGCCATCCGCCGTGACCACATAAATGCCGACCGAGGTGAGCTCGGGCACATCGGAAACGGGATCGCGATAATCCGTCCACGCATGGACCCCCTCCACGGGAATGACTTCGGTAACGGAAACGGGCGCCAGATCTTCCGCCGTCAGCGGCCCGTCCAACAAAATATTCCGAACGCCGACAAAGTACCCGCCGCGATCCGCCGCGAGCTGCCACTCGCTCGCCCTCTCATACAGCTGCACCTCTTCGACGAAGTCAAAGGCGTACAGCTTCATCATGGCGTAAATCAATTCCTTCACCCCGGGCGTCCTCAGAGTGAGCAGGTATTCGGCAAACGCATCTCCACGATATGTCAATTCGACTTCTGCCGCCTCGACCGGCAAAAAATCTTCCGCCTTAAACGTCTCGTCCAAATACTCCTGCCCTACCCGAACATAAAGGCGATCGGACGCATACGCCGCGTCTTCATCCTGCCAGTCCGTGCCGATGATCTTCTTGATCTTATATTCGACGTCGACGAGCTCCTCCTGCGCAAGGGCATTCTCCGCAGCGAGCTGCGCAAATTCCTCCTGCAATTCGGCAAGATCGCTTTGCAGCTGCTGCTTTCCCTGCGAGAGCTGTTCGTTTTCTTCGGAAAGCTGCTCGTTTTGCCGCGTCAGCTCGTCGATCTGCTTTTGCAAATCGTCCGTCCCTCCGCACGCGGTCAACAGGACCGCCGATGCCGCCATCGCGACCGCAAACAACAAACTTATGATCATCTTCTTCATACGATCCTCCTCCCGATCTGCCATTTTTATTACGATTCTATTGTATCATCGTTGCCAATATCTGTCAATACTTATTTTTAAGTTCCATGCTTCGGCCGCAAAACGCGGGAGGGCTGCAAAACGCGGGAGGGCTGCAAAAGCTCTCCCGCTCGATGTTTTTTAATAAGATCGATCTATACCCGCTCCGAACCTTTCGCCGCGCTTCCCGACCCGGACCGCGCCGCGGGGGAGGCGGCGGAACTTACAGAAAAGGCGCGCCGCCGCCTTGTACAGCTCCGCCGCGGGGATGACGGCGAGCGACGCCGCGAACACGATCCCCCACTGCCCCGCCGTGAGCGCGACGATGCCGAACGCCGCGCGCAGGGGCGGAAGAGCGCACAGGAGCAGGTTGACGCCGACCCCGATGCCGACGGTGACGAAGAGCATCTTGTTGGCGAAAAATCCCCCGCCGAACGCCGAGCCGTATTCCGAACGGATGTTGAAGGAATGGAACAATTCCAAAAAGGAGAGGACGAAGAAGGTCATCGTGACGGCGACTTCATTCCCATACGCGCGCAGGCCGCCCGCAAAGACGGCGATGCACAGCGCCGTCTGCACCCCGCCGTAGACGGCGACGGAGAGGAGAGAGGCGGGCGAAAAGAGGGAGGACGCGCGCTCGGGCGGGCGGAGCATACAGTCGCGCTCGGCGCGGTCGGCGCCCAGCGACAGCACGGGGAGACTGTCGGTGATGAGGTTGATCCACAAAAGCTGGGTGGACGTGAGGAAATCCAACCGCCAAAAGGCGAGGGAGGCGATGAGCACCGCCAGCACCTCGGCGAGGTTGGTCGCGAGGAAAAAGCGGACGGTCTTGCGGATGTTGGCAAAGATGCGCCGCCCTTCCCGCACGGCGGTGACGATGGTCGCGAAGTTGTCATCCGCGATGACCATGTCCGCCGCGCTCTTGGTCACGTCCGTGCCGGAGATGCCCATCGCGATGCCGATGTCCGCCTTGCGGATGCCGGGCGCGTCGTTGATGCCGTCGCCCGTCATGGCGACGACGTTGCCCGCCGCCTGCAGCTGCCCGACGATGAGGCTCTTGTGCTTGGGGCTGACGCGGGCGAATACGCGCATCTTGGGCACGCACGCGCGCAGGGCCGCGGGCGGCATGGCGTCCAGCTCGGCGCCCGTGACGACCTGCCCCTCGCTCTCGGCGATGCCCAGCCGCGAAGCGATGGCAAACGCCGTGGCGCGGTGGTCGCCCGTGATCATGACGGGCGTGATGCCCGCCCCTTTGCACGCCGCGACCGCCTCCGCCGCCCCCTGCCGGGGCGGGTCGATCATGCCGCAGATGCCGATCAGGATCAGGCCGTCGTCGCGCGGGGCGCCCGTGTAGGCACGGTAGGCGAACCCGAGCGTGCGCAGCGCGCGGGAGGCGAGCGCCGCGGTCGCCTCCAGCACGGCGGCGCGGTCGCGCTCGGTGATCGGGCGCACTTTGCCGCCGTCGAGGATGCGGTCGCAGCGGCGGAGCAGGACGTCGGCGCCGCCCTTCACATAATCGAACCGCCCTTCCTCCGTCCCGACGGAGACGGTCATGCGCTTTGCCTCGGAGGAAAACGGGATGCCGCCCAGCCGCTTGTACGAGAGGGCCGCCCCGCGGCCGCGCGCGTAGGCGACGAGCGCGACTTCCGTCGGGTCGCCGCTCAGCCTGCCGCCCCGCACGCGCACGCTGTTGCAGGCGAGCATACACGCATACAGGCGGCGCAGCGACTCCCTTTGCCCGCCGCCTGCGCCGACGGCAATGCCGCGCGTTCCGGATGCGGCGACGGCGGGAGAGGGGGCGGAAGGCGAACGGCGCGAGGGCGCGCCCGCGGACACAACTTCCCCTCCCCCGAAGGGGGCAAAATCGGTGACGACTTCCTCGACGGTCATGCGGTTTTCGGTGAGGGTGCCCGTCTTATCCGAACAGATACAGCTGCAGCTGCCCAGCGTTTCCACCGCGTGCAGGCGGCGCACGATGGCGCGCTCGCGGCTCATCTTCTGCACCCCCATCGCCATGATGACGGTGACGACGGCGGGCATCCCCTCGGGGATCGCCGCGACGGCGACCGCCACCGCCGACAAAAAGCCGTGCAGGAGCGGCTCTCCCTTGCAGAAGATCCCCACCAGAAAGAGAAGCGCCGCGACGGCGGCGACGAAAGCGGTGATGATCCTGCCGAGGACGGACAGCGCCTTTTCGAGCGGGGTCTTGGCGGCGTCCGTCTGCGCGAGGATGCCCGCGATCTGGCCGATCTCGGTGTCCTTGCCCGTGCCGACGACGACCGCCGCCGCCCTGCCGCGCACGACGAAGGAGGAGGAATACAGCATACACCGACGCTCGGCGAGCGGGGCGCTCTCGGGAACGGGCGCTTCCGATTTGGAGACGCCGCTCGACTCGCCCGTGAGCGCCGATTCGTCGCAGCGCAGCTCCTCGGCGCGCAGGATGCGGCAGTCGGCGGGGATCATGTCCCCTTCTTCCAACACGATCAGGTCGCCGGGGACGAGCGCGCGGCTGTCTAAAAGCAGATCCCTGCCGCCGCGCACCGCCTTGACGCGGCAGACGGAGAGGCGGTCCAGCTTTTCGACGGCGGTGTCCGCGCGGTATTGCTGGATGAACCCGACGACGGCGTTGAGCAGCACGATGAGCAAAAGGATGCCCGTATCGGTCAGCCCGCCCGCGTCCTCCGCCCAAAAAGCGACGACGGCGGAGAGGGCGGCGGCGCAGAGCAGGAGGATGGTCATGAAGTCCTTGAACTGCGCCAGGAACAGGCGGAACGGCCCGCCCTTTTGGCGGGACGGGAGAGCGTTTTCGCCCAGCCGCTGCAGGCGGGACTGCGCCTCCGCCTCGGAGAGCCCGACGGGAGAACTTTGCAGCGCGGAGAGTGTGTCCGACGCCGTGAGAGAGTGAAACGCGCGCATACGAACCTCGACAAAAAATGGTCAAGGTATTGTATTCGCCCCGCGCGGCAGATATGCCGCGCGGGGCGAAGCGTGAAGTTCGGGCGGCGGCTATACAGCCGCGCGGGGCGAAGCGTGAAGTTCGGGCGACGCGATATGCCGCACAGCAGATCTGCGGCGGTTTACGTCACGCATAGTACTTCGCAAACCGCATAAAAATGCGAAAGCCCCGCGGGAAATACCCGCGGGGCGCATCTTTGCCGATACGGTTTATGGGACCGATGCCGCCGCGCCGATCGCGTTCCGGGCGGCGGGACGGCTTTGGAGCTCGGTTTAATTGTCGCGCGTGTGCAGCATGATGTCGATGATCTCTTTGTCCGTCTGCGCCATGCCGTCGTGCGCGAGGCGGCCGATATTGCGGATCGTGTTTTCGACGCCCTTCGTGACGATCCCGTCGCCGCCGTAAAACTGATTCCCCTCCCGGAACATCTCATAGCCGAGGATGCCGGCGTCCACCGCCTGCGAGATCTTGGCGGCGCAGGAAGCCTTCGCGCCGTCGCAGATCATGCCGGAGACGATGGCGACCGCGTTGACGACGGTATGCGCGATCTCTTTCAGCCCCCCGCCATACAGGTAGGCGATCCCCGCGCCCGCGCCGACGCCCGCCGAAACGGCGCCGCAGTAGGCGGACAGCGTGCCGATGCCCGTCTTTTGATGGATGGTGATGAGGTCGGACAGGGCGAGCGCGCGGTACATCTCCTCCTCGCTCTTGCCCAGTTCGCGCGCGTAGACGATGACGGGGACGGAGGCGGTCAGGCCCTGGTTCCCGCTACCGGAAACGATGACGACGGGCATCTCGCAGCCGTTCATGCGCGCATCCGAACCCGCCGCCGCGTAGGCGCGGGCTTTGAGGCGGACGTCGCCCGTGGCGTCGGCGCGCTTTAAGAGCACTTTGCCGATGTTGGCGCCGTACGGGTTGCGCAGCCCCTCCTCCGCGATCGCCATGTTGTACTCCGCCTGCCTGGCGAGGACGGGCTTGAGCCTTTCCAGAGGGACTTCGCTCGCAAAGCGATAGATCTGCTCGACGCTCAGACAGGAGCGGTCCGTACGCTCTTCGCCCGCCCGTTCCGCCCCTGCCGCGGCGGACGCGGCCTTCTCGAACAGGGAGCGGCCGTCCAACTCCTTGCGGACGATGTTGGTGTGGTAGTCGACGATGCGGACGGACGCGGTGTGATCGCGCGAGCGCAGCGTCACGCAGACGTCGAAGATGTGCTGCGTGTCGGCGAGCTCCACGCGGACGGGGAGCGTCTCGCGCAGCTGCCGGATCTGCCCGATCTGTTCGTCGGTGACGGCGGAGATGACTTCGAGTTGCTTGTCCGCGGCGCCCGCGACGATGCCCGCGCAGACGGCCGCGTCGATGCCGCGCATCCCGCCCGTGTGCGGGACGACGACGCTCTTGACGTTTTTCAGGATATTGCCGCTGACGGCGACGACCGCCTCCTGCGGCATTTCGCCCAGCATCTCGCGCGCGGTCGCCGACGCGTACGCGACGGAGATCGGTTCCGTGCAGCCCATCGCGGGGCGAAGCTCTTCCTGTAAGATTGCGATGTATCGATCGAAAATGGTAGGTTGCATCTTGATTTTTTTCCTTTGTACGATGTTGCCGATAAAAATGACCGCAAATGCGATCCCCGCGCAGGTCAGGGCGCCGCCGAGGCCCGTATAAAACATCGCCGTACAGCGGTCGGGGATCCACCCCATGCCGCGCAGCAGGATGCCCATCGCCATCATGCCGATCATGAGGATGTATGCCTTGACGTCAAAAAACTTCAAAAACAAATGCTTGCGCGCGCCGTCGTAACCGTAGATGCGCCGCGTGTGTTTGGACACGATGGCGCCGAACATCCCGCCGAACAGCACAAACACGGCGACGGCGGACAAATACATCCACCACTCCCACTGCACGACGAGGCTCGCCGCGATGCCGAGGCGCAGGATGTTCGCGCCCGCGGCCGTCCAGACCAGCGCGGCGATCAGCACGAGGTATTCTTTTTTGACCACCGATCTATTCCGCCTTGTCCGCGTGCAGGAAGCAGGCGGCGTAATGGTCCTCTTCGATCTGAACGAGCGGCGGCTCGCCCCGGCTGCAGCGGGGCTGCTCTTCGGGGCAGCGGCCGCAGAAACGGCATCCCGCCGGCGGATTGATGGGGCTGGGGACCTCGCCTTTAAGGCGCTTGCGCTCGCGCGGGCAGCCGTGGATGTCGACGTCAAAGACGGAATCCATCAGCGCGCGCGTGTACGGGTGCGAGGGATGATGGAAGATCTTCTGCACGTCGCCGTACTCCATCACCTTCCCGAGATACATGACCACGGCGCGGGAGCTGACGCGCTTGACGACGGCGAGGTTGTGCGAGATGAAGAGATAGGTGATGTGGTATTTTTCCTGCAGGTCCATCAAAAGGTTGAGGATCTGTGCGTGGACGGACACGTCCAGCGCGGAGACGGGCTCGTCGCAGACGAGATATTTGGGCTTTAAGATGAGCGCGCGGGCGATGCCGATGCGCTGCTTCTGCCCGCCCGAGAAGTCGGACGGGAAGCGGTCCATGTCCCCTTCCGACAGGCCGACCTCCCGCAGCATCTCCCCGACCGTCCGGCGCATCTCGGCATAGGTGTAGCCGCCCTTGATGCGCAGCGGCTCGGAGATGAGATCGAACACGCTGAAGCGGGGGTTGAGCGAGGAGAACGGGTCCTGAAAGATGACCTGCATACTGCGGCGCGCCTCTTTGAGCCGGCGCTCGTTCATCGCGGTCAGTTCCTGCCCGTCAAAGAAGATCTTGCCCGCATCGACGCGCTGCATTCCCAATGTGCAGTTCGCAAGCGTGCTCTTGCCGCAGCCGCTCTCGCCGACGACGCCGAACGTCTCCCCGGGGTAGATCTCGAGCGAGACGTCCGTGACCGCCTTGACGAAGCGCTTTTTCTGAAAGGGAAAGTCCTTTTTTACGGGGAACGCCACGCTGACGTGTTCCATTTTGAGCAGCGGCTCTCTTTCATTGCTTGTCATAACAGATCTCCTTATAATTCCAGCAGCGCACGCAGCGGCCGCCCTCTAACTCTTCCAGCGGCGGCATCTGCTGCCGGCAGCGCTCCGTCGCGTAGACGCAGCGGGGATGGAAATAGCAGCCCTCCGGCTTGTGCATGGGGCTGGGCAGCGAGGACGGGATCTGCACAAAGCGCTCGCGGGTGTCGTCGATGCGGGCGACCGAACCGAGCAGGCCGTGCGTGTACGGGTGCAGCGGCTGACGGAACAAGTCCGGCGTGCGCGCGCTCTCCACGATCTTGCCGCAGTACATGACGTAGATCCTGTCCGCCATGTTCATGACGATGGACAGATCGTGCGTGATGAGCATGAGGGAGGTCTTTTGCTTGCGCTGCAATTCTTTGAGGATGTCGAGCACCTGCGCCTGGATGGTGACGTCCAAGGCGGTCGTCGGCTCGTCCGCGATGATCAAGTGCGGATTGCAGGCAAACGCCATGGCGATGAGCACGCGCTGGCGCATACCGCCCGAAAGCTGGTGCGGGTACGCGCGGTAACGCAGTTCCGCGTCGCTGATGCCGACCAGTTTGAGCGCCTCGATGGTGCGGCGCTTCGCCTCCTTTTTGCGGGCGAAGTAGGGCAACGCCTTGCCCGTCTCGTCGATGAAGTGTTCCCTGCCGTGAGCGAGGAAGATCTCGTCGATCTGCTTGCCCACCGACATGACGGGGTTGAGGGCGGTCAGCGCGTCCTGGAAGATCATCGCGACGTCCTTGCCGCGGACCTTCTGCATCTGCTTGTCGCTGAGGTCCTTGATGTCGATGCCGCCGAGGACGAGCTTGTCCACACGCACGATGGCGGGCGGCGAGGTGAGCAGCTTCATCACCGCGAGCGACGTGACGCTCTTGCCGCAGCCGCTCTCGCCGACGATGGCGACGCATTCACCCTCGTCGATATGGATGTCGATGCCCTCGACCGCGCGCACGATGCCCGCCTCCGTGGGGAAAATGACCTTTAAGTTTTCAACTTCCAGCGCTTTCATCGCTCCCCTCCCTGTCCGGCGTTCTCGCGGGCGCTCTGCTTTGCCGCCTCTTCCTCGGCGCGCCGCTGCACGAACGGCTCTTCCGCGGCTGCCTGTTCCGCCGCCGCGGCCTGCGCCGCCGGCACATAGGTACCCGCCGCCGCAGCCTGCGCTCCGGCCGCTTCCGCCGCTGCCGCCTCGGCGGCGGCGGCTTCCGCGAGGGCTGCCTGCGCGGCGACGGTCCGCACGTCCGCCGCCTCGAAGGCGGGCGGCAATGCCGCGGACGCGGAGGGCGCCACATATTCCCCCTTCATCTTGCTGGCGTCGTCCATCGAGGCGAACACCTCGTCCAGATAGCGGTTGTTGAGGTGCTTGAACACCTTGATCATGCTGCTGCCCTTGCGCATGCGGGGGTTGAGGATCTCCTCGAGGGCGAGGCCGATGCGCATGAAGGAATAGACGGAGAGGAAGATGCCGACGCCGGGCGCGAGGATGCTCCACCAATGGCCGAACAGCATGGCGCCGCTGCTCTGCGCGTCGGCGAGCATTTTGCCCCAGCTGATCGCCGTCGGGTTGCCGAGGCCGAGGAAGCTCAGGCCCGCCTCGGCGACCATGATGCCCGCGCTGGTGAGCGCCGTGCTCATGATCAGCAGGTTGGAGACGGCGGGCAGGATGTGCCGCCACATGATGTACCAGCGGCTCGCGCCGGCGATCTCCGCCGCCTTGACGTAGTTTGCGTTTTTGATGAGCATGACCTGCGAGCGGATGACGCGCGCGAGGCCGGTCCAGCCGAAGGCGGCAAAGACGATGACGATGACGACGTAGCTCGTGCCGAGCACGTTGGTCATGACGATGACCAGCGGCAGCGTCGGGATGACGAGCAGGATGTCGACGATGCGCATGATGACCGTGTCCACCCAGCCGCCGATGTAGCCCGCCGCCACGCCCAGCAGGGAGCCGAGCACGGCGATGACCAGGCCGGTGATCAGGCCGATGCTCAGACTGGAGCGGGTGCCGTAGATGAGCATGGAGAAGATGTCCTGCCCCGTCGTGATGGAGGTGCCGAGCAGGTGCTCCCACGAGGGTGTCAGCCCCTTTTCGAAGCGGCCGTTGATCACGTCGTACGGGTCGTACGGGGCGATGAGGGGCGCGAAAATGGCGAGGATGGCGAGGAAGGCAAAGATGATCAGGCCGATGCGTCCCTGTTTGTGCATCCACAGCTTTTTGAAGAAACGGCCGATCGCGTACAGGACGCGCAGCAATTTGCAGCCGATGTATTGGAGCGTCTTGATCATGTCATCGTCCCCCCAGCGTCACGCGCGGATCGAGCAGACAATAGACAAAGTCCGTCAGAAGGTTCGCCACGAGCGCGAATGCGGACATGAAGATCATGATGCCCATCATCAGCGGGTAGTCGTTGTTGCTGTTCGCCGTCAAGAAGAGGGTGCCCATGCCGTTCCAGTTGAAGATCTGCTCGATGACGACCGCGCCGCCGATCAGCGTGCTCACGTTCATGCCGAACTGCGTCACGATGGGCAGCAGCGCGTTGCGCAGCGTATGCCCGTAGATGACCTTGTTGTTGGAGAGGCCCTTCGCCTTCGCCGTCAGGATAAAGTCATCCTCCGAGACGGCGATCACGCTGTTGCGCGTCGCCTGCCCGTAGGAGACGATGCTGCCGATCGCCATCGCGAAGATCGGGAGCGCCGCGTTATAGGCGACCCGCGAGATCGACTCCCAGTTCCACGCGAACTCGGCGACCATGTTCTGGTCGGTGTATGCGGGGAAGATCTCCCACTCGAACCCCAGCAGGAAGGACAGGATGAGCGCGAGGAAGAAGGCGGGCAGCGCCGTCGTGAAGGTGGAAGCGTTCAGCAGCGCCCTGTCCTGCCATCGCCCTCGTCGCCAGGCCGCCATCGTGCCGATGATCACGCCGATGATCAGGGAGATGAGCAGGTTGGATACGGACAGCACGAGCGTCCAGGGCAGCCGCTCGGCGATCAGGTCGATGACCGGCTCGTTCTTCGTGTACGATTTGCCGAGATCGCCCGTGAACAGCTTGCCCAGATAGCGGATGTACTGCTCAAAGGTGGTGCCGTTCAGGCCGTACTCGATGCGCGTCTGTTCTTTGATATATTCGTATTCGGCGTCCGTCGTACCCGCCGTCTGCGCGGGGTAGTAGCGGGCTGCCGGATCGTCCACGCCGATGCGCGGGATGAAGAAACAGAGCGTGACCACGACGAAGAAGATAAACAGCGTGAGCAGGATGCGTTTGATGACATAGGATGCTTTCATGCGTTACACCACCTTTTGTAAAACTTCGAGCGTATCCAGGTTGAACGCGGTCTCGCCCGGGCCGGCGACGTAGCCGGTAAAGCGGTCCTTCCGCACCACCGAGATCACGTTGCTCGCGTAGACGGGGACCTTGTAATAGCTCTCCGCCAGCCGCATCTGGATCTGTTTGACCAGCTCGTACTTGGTATTGAGATTGAGCGAGGTGCGCATCTGCTCGATCATCGCGGTCAGTTCCTCGTCCATCAGCCGCCCGTAGTTGGAGGAACGGTCGTCCACCTGCACGAAGTGCGAGCGGTACATGATGTCGATGTTCGCGATGTTGAGGATGGTCGCCTGGAAAGTCATGTCGAAATCGCCGTCAAACAGGTAGGTATCCTCCGCCGTCGAGCCCTCCGCCTTGTACTCGACCTCGATGCCGATCCGCGCGAACTGGCTCTGCAGATAGGACACGAGCTCCAGCTCGCCCGGGTTGGCGAGGATGTCGAAGTGGATGCGCTTGCCGTCGGCGAGGCGATAGCCCTTGCCGTCCTTTTCGGGATAGATGCCGTCGAGGATCTCGTTCGCCTGCGCGACGCGCGCCTCGTAGTCGCCGGAGAGGATGTCCGCCTCCGGGTTGTACAGCTCCGTCTGGTTGGTCAGCATCAGGCCTGCCGAAGCGGGCGAGCCTTCGCCGTTGAGGACGGAATCGATGATGCTCTCCTGGTCGATAGCGAGGGCGATCGCCTTGCGCACGTCCTTGTTTTTGAGGATGGTGCGCATGGGCGTATCCTGCTTTTCCTTTGCGTTGACGTTCATGACCAGCGTCTGGACGGAGGTCCCCTCTGCGACAAGCAGATCGATGTTCTCGTCGCCCTCGAACAGTTTATTGTAATTGGGGCTCATGGCGACGTCGAGCATGTCGACGTACCCCTTGAGGAGGGCGTAGATCGCGGTGTTCTGATCCAGATAGAGCATGAATTTGATCGTGTCGACCTTGTACAGCGGCTGCGTCGGATCGTTCGGGTCCTTGATGTGGTAATCGGTCCCGCGGTTTTGCAGGACGATCATCTGCGTGCTCGAACGCGACGTGTCCAGCGTCCACGCCCCACAGCCGACCGGGTTTTCGTACTGCTGCCGGAACTCCTCGGGCAGAACGGTACTCGTATTGTTGAGCTTCTGCTCCGACGTGACGAGCTTGCTCCAGATGTGCTGCGGCAGGATGAGGATGGAGGAAAAGAGGGTCGCCACGGCGCCGAGGACGGGGCGGACGTGCAGGTACATGACCGTATCCTCCTCCCCCGCCGCATACGGGTATTTCCCCCACTCGTCGCGATCTTTCGTGTACATCCCCTGCTTTTGCAGCACGCCGCCTTCCGAACGGTGTTCGAGGTCGTTCGTCCACGCGAGCGCGCCCGCGTGGCCGGACAGGGCGTTGTCCGTCGCGACGTCCAGCGTATAATAGACGTCCTCGACGGTGACGGGCTGGCCGTCGCTCCAGGTCGCGCCCTCAAACAGCGTCAGCTTGACGACCATGTAGTCGGAGTCGTTCTGCGTATAGTACTGTTCGATCTTGTCGTAGTCGTTCTTCCCGTTTTCGTCGACGAGGGGGGTACCGCTCAGGTCGGTGTAGCACCACTCCTTCGCGAGGCAGGGTTCGTATTCGCCCGTCTCCTCGTCCAGCGTAAACAGGGTGTTGTAGATCAGGCTGGCGATCGTCGGGGCAATGCCGTCGCGCGACTGCCACGGGAAAAAGGTCGTCGGGAAGGAGTCCGTCGAGACCTCGCCGACGTAGAGCGTCGAACTCGTATCCTCCCGCCGCTCCGCGATGGAAGTGCCGCATCCCGAAGCCAGCAGCGCGGTCAGAAGCAGGGCGCCGCTCAGCGCGAATACGGTCGCTTTGCGTATCAAATTCTTCATAGTTTACCGTTTCTCGACTGTTCGATCGGCCGGGGCGCGGGCGCGCGCAGGCGCGCCCCGCCCCGCCGGGTGGTTGCTCTTGCGGCGGAAGGCCTTCGCCTCCCCTGCCGTCACTCTTTGGGCATCGGGTATTCGAGCGGAACGCCGAAGCCCTCCTTCGTCGCGCTGTTGTCGTAGATCTCCTCGATGTCGAGCACATACGCGGGGTACGAGAGCCAGCGGTTCATGTCCGGGGTATGGTACATGTCATGCTGCGCGTTGATGAACTGCTGGTAGATCTCGCGCTTGCCCGACTCCGTCTCATCATAGATGTGCATGGTGCCGCGCACCTCGAAGGAGACCATCGGCGGCTGGTAGAACAGGAGGGTCGCCTGCGGGTTGACCTTGTAATTCGCCCACGAATGCTTCTTTGCCATCTCCAGCGAGCCGATATGCTCGAAGTCGACGCGGTCGCGCGCGTCTTCGCCGTACATATACTTGATCAGCACGCCGAGGCCGCGCTTGGAATAGGTCTTGTCCTCGGGGTCGTACGTCTTGATGTGCTTGATGTATGCCTCGAGCGTCTCCTCGAGGTACTCGGGCTTGGGCATGAAGCCGATGCCCTTGATGCTGCCGTTGAGCCCCGCGGGACCGTTGGAAATGAAGGCGGGGTCGTGCGAGCAGAAGCTCAGGAACATCTTTTCGGGCGTGATCGGTTCGTCGTTGTAGATCTTCATGACCGCTTTGGCGCGGGTCGTGAACGCCCAGTTGAAAAACGCTTTGGATGATCTCATGATGTCTCTCCTTTGTAAGTTTGGGTAGATGCGCGCCCCGCGGCGCGGGGCGCGCCGAAAAAATCAAACGGATGCTTTATGCCGCCGGGTACTTTATGCCGCCGGATGCTTTATGCCGCCGGGTACTTTATGCCGCCACGGGGGTGAGAGTGACGTCCTGTCTGGAGCCCGCGCCCATGCTGAATTTGCCGTGGAGGGCGCCCTCTGCGTCCAGCGTGATGTCGCCCGGGGTCTCCATACCGTCGGGCAGCAGGATGCCGGCTCTGGAGATCATGTTCTCGATGCCGAGGAAGCCGGTCTCGACCGAGGGATCCTCGCCGTCCGTCGCCGCGGTGAATTTGTACGAGCCGTCCGCATAGATGTCGAGCGTCAGTTCAAAAGACATGGACATGGTCGGGCCCATCGAAACGGTGTGCTCGCCCTCGTAGGAAGCGATCACTTCGGTCGGAGAAGCGGTCAGCTTTTTCACTTCGAACTTGACCGTGTCCGAAGCCATGCGGCTGGTCCGCACGTCGGCGGTGTAGACGCCGTCCTCGTCGACGGTGAGCGCCTCGGTCAGGTCGTCTTGCGTCTCCTTGTCGTCATAGACGGCGGAGGTCATGCGGCAGGCGGAACCCATCGACGAATAGGTGCCGTAGTCGTAGCCGATGCAGTCGTTGCCCATCGCCGAGAAGGTGACCAGGGCGGTGAACTTGCCGTCCTCGCGGATGGTCAGGTAGTACGAATAGACCGTCCCCATCTCGCCTTTTCCCGTCGTGTACTCGCCGTAGTAGATGCCCGGCTCGACGGTGTTCTCGTTCTCCGTGGTGCCGCCGCCCGTGTACGGGATCGCGTAGAAGATGACCTCTTTGCCGTCGTCGTTCGTCATCGGGCTCTTGAAGGTCACCTTGCCGTACGGGATCTCGCCGTTAAACTTAAGGCTGCCGTCCTCCTGCTCGGTGAAGTGGCAGGTCTTGGAACCGGTCGTGACCGTCTCTCCGTTCACCTCGGAGAAGATCATCAGATAGTCTGTGTCCGGCTTGCTGACGGTGCCCGCCGACTTCGCCGTGGCAAAGGAGTCGTCGGCGGCGAAGGTGAAGGCGCCGTCTTCTTTGATCTGCAGGTACACGGTCAGAGGCATACCCGACTCGGAAAGATCGATCGTATAGACGCCCGCCACGTCGATGGGCTCGCCGGGGCCGTCGTCGGGTTCACAGGCAGTCAGGCCGATCGCCATCGTGGCTGCCAAGACAAGGGACAACAGGATCACAAGAAACTTTTTCATTCTTCCATCTCCTAAAAAAGATTTTTTATAAATACCGCGAACAGGCGCGGGATCTAACCGACCGGGCGGAAAATGCACCTTTCTTTGCCGTCAGGCAAAGAAAAAAAGGTATACTTTTTTCCGTCGGGAAGGGATTTCGGCTCCCCTTTTGCGCCAGGGGAGCACCCCTCTTTGTTGTATCGCCCCTCGATCAGCCGAGGAAGCCTTCGGTGAGGGAAGCGAGGCGCAGGATGGCGCGCTCGCCCTCGACCGCCTCGCGCACGCAGGCGTCCGTTTCCGCCGCGATCTGCGCGCAGAAGGCCGCGTCGCGGATGGAGCCGAGGTTGATGCGCACGTTGAGCGCCGCCCCGAGCACGGCCGCCCGCGCGAGCATCGCCGCGACCAGCCCGTCGCTCCGCGCGTTTTGGTTGCCGCGCTCGACGACGGTGCGGATGAGCGGGAAGAGGGCGCACGCCGTCTCGGCCGTGTGCAACGGCACGCGGGCGGCGCTTTTGAGCCCCTCCTGCATGGCCGCGCGGCGGGCGGCGGCGGCAGCCTCGTCCGTCTTGGGCATACGCAGCGCCGCCATATATTCGTTAAAGCTGTCCGTGTCCCGCTGTATGCAGGCGGAAAGCTCGGCGCGCAGCGCGTCCGCCCCTTCCGCGACCGAGCGCATCTCCGCTTCGGCCGCCGCGAACTTCTCCCCCGACGTCAGGCGGGCGACCATCGCCGCGAGCGCCGCCGAGAGCGCGCCCGCCAGCGCCGCCACGCTGCCGCCGCCCGGCGCGGGCGACGAGGACGCCGTTTCCGCCAAAAAATCGGTGACCGTGCGGTCGATCAGCGCGCTCATAACAGGCGGCTCTCCAAAACCTGCTCGATCGAGAAGTTTTCCAGCTGCAGGTAGTATTCCGCGCAGTCGACCAGCGCCTGCATGGGGACCAGCCCCACGATCTCGCTGCCGAGGACGTTGACGCCGAAGCGGCGCGCCTCCATGCGGATCGTTTCCAGCACGCGGTAGATCGCGGTCTTGCTGTAATCGGTGAGGTTCATGGACACCTGCACGATGCCGCGCTCTTTCAGCTCGACCGCCATCGCCTTGCAGTAGCGGAATCCGCCGTTGATGTGGCGCACCATGTGCACGATCTTGTCGGCGACGGCGAGGTCGGACGTGTCCAGATCGACATTGTAGGCGACCAGGGGCGGGCGGGCGCCGATGGCCGTGACGCCGCCCGTCGGGTGAATGGTCGCGGGGCCGTAATCGGGCTTCCAGTGCGCCTGATCTTTCATCTTTTCCGCCATGCCCTCGAACTGGCCGCGGCGGATCTCCGCGAGGTTGACGCGGTTGGGGGCGGTGGCGGAACTCTCATACAGGAAGAAGGGCTGGCCGAACTTCTCGCTCGCCGCGGTCGCGGCAGCCTTCGCCGCCGCGTCGGCGTCCTCCACCGTCGTCTCCCGGACGGGGATGAACGGGATGACGTCGACGGCGCCCATGCGCGGGTGCTGGCCCTTGTGCTTGGTCATGTCGATGAGTTCGAGCGCCTTGCCGACCGAGTCGACCACCGCCGCGACGAGCGCTTCCGGCTCGCCGATGACGGTGACGACGGTGCGGTTGTGGTCGGCGTCCGAGGAATAGTCCAGCAGTTTGACGCCCTGCCTGCCGCGGAAACAGCCGACGATCTGTTCCACTTTATCCAAGTCGCGCCCCTCGCTGTAATTGGGGACGCATTCCAGAAGTTTAGCCATAGACGAGCTCTCCTTTTTTATAGACGCTGCGCACGAGGTTCGCGCCCGTGCGATAGGGTAAAAATTCTTTTCGGGGACAGGAATAGACGAGGAAGTCCGCCTGTTTGCCCGCCTCGATGCTGCCGACGCGGTCCTCGCAGCCGCAGGCCGCCGCGCCGTTGACGGTGAGCGCGGTGAGCGTCTCCTCGATGCTCATGTGCATATGGATGCAGCACAGCGCGATCGAGAGCGGGATCTCGCAGGTGCAGCAGCTGCCCGGGTTGAAATCGCTGCCCACGGCGAGCGCCGCGCCTGCGTCGATCAGCCTGCGGGCGGGCGCGTATCGTTCGGCGAGGCAGAACGCGGTGAGCGGCAGGACCGCCGCGACCGTCTCCGACGCGGCGAGCGCGGCGACCTCCTCCTCCTTCACCTGCAGCAGATGATCGGCGGAAACGGCGCCCATGCGCACCGCCAGTCCCGCGCCGCCGAGCGGGGACATCTCGTCCGCGTGGACTTTGAGCCGAAAGCCGAGCTCCGCCGCGCGGCGCAGGTACCGCTCGCTCTGCGCTAAGGAAAAGACGCCCTTCTCGCAGAAGATGTCCGCAAAGGCGGCGAGGCCGCTCTCCGCCGCGGCGGGCAGGCTCTCCGCGATGCAGTAGTCGATGTAGCGGTCGGCATCCTCCCCCGCGGGCACGGCGTGCGCGCCCAGAAAGGTCGGGATCAGCTCGACCGGCTGCATCCCGTTCAGGCGCGCGACGGCGCGCAGCTGCCTTAGTTCCGTCTCCGTGTCCAGGCCGTAGCCGCTCTTGACTTCGCAGGTCGTGACGCCCATCGCGAGCATCCTGCGCAGGTGCGGGAGGGCCGCTTCGGCGAGCTCTTGCTCGGTCGCGGCGCGCGTCGCCGCGACCGTCGCCGCGATGCCGCCGCCCGCCGCCATGATCGCCATATACGGCTCGCCGCGCAGGCGGCGGACAAATTCCGACGAGCGCTCGCCGCCGAACACGAGGTGGGTGTGGCTGTCGACATAGCCGGGCGTGACCAGGCAGCCGCCGCAGTCGAGGGCGGGCAGGCCGGGGTACTTCGCTTCCAGCTCGCGCCGCGTCCCGACCGCCCGGACGATCCCCCCGTCGACGACGAAGGCGCCGTCGGGGATGACCCCCGCGTCCCCCATCGCGCGGCCGCGCTTTTTGCCGCCCGCGCAGGTGACGAGTTCGGATATGCTGCGCACGAGAAAGCGCTTCATCGGAAAAATTTCTCCGTGAGCGCGTCGTCCGCGACGGAAGGGACGGTGATGCAGTCGCTCGTCGTGCGGTTGTATTCGCGCGCGACTTCCATCGCGTGCTCGCAGCGCGCCCAGCTGCGGCGGGAGACGCCGATCATGGTATCCCAGACGAGCGCCTTGCGGATGATCTCGTCCACCCGCTCGCTGCCGTCGAGCACCAGCCCGAAGCCGCCGTTGATCGCCTTGCCGATGCCGACGCCGCCGCCGTTGTGCAGGGCGACCAGGCTCATGCCGCGCGCCGCGTTGCCCGCGTAGCACTGCACCGCCATGTCCGCCGTCACGTTGCTGCCGTCGTAGATGTTGCTGGTCTCGCGGAAGGGAGAGTCGGTGCCGCCCGTGTCGTGATGGTCGCGGCCGAGCATGATCGGCCCGACTTCGCCGCTGCGCACCATCGCGTTGAACTTTAAGGCGATGTCGCGGCGGCCGTATGCGTCCTGATACAGGATGCGGCACTTCGTCCCCACGACGAGGCGATTCTTTTCCGCGTCGCGGATCCAGACGTAGTTGTCGCGGTCCTGCCCGCGGCGGTTGCAGTCGATGACCGACATCGCCGCGGCGTCCGTCCTGCGCAGGTCCTCCTCCTTGCCGGAGAGGCAGCACCAGCGGAAGGGTCCGTAGCCGTAATCGAAGAGCAGCGGGCCCATGATGTCCTCGACGTAGGACGGGAAGATGAACCCGTCGCTCGTGTCGACGCCGTTCTTCGCGATCTCCTTCGCGCCGGCGTCAAAGACCGCCTTCATGAAGGAGTTGCCGTAATCAAAGAAATAGGAGCCCCGATCGACCAATGTGCGGATGAGGTGGAAATGATGCACGAGCGTCTTGTTGACCAGCTCGACGAAGCGGGGCTTGTCCTCCGCCAGCAGGCGGGTGCGCTCGGCAAAGTCGATGCCCTGCGGGCAGTAGCCGCCGTCATACGGGACGTGGCAGCTGGTCTGGTCGGACAGGAGGTCGATGCGGATATGGTTGTCGACGGCGTATTCGAGCAGGTCGACGATGTTGCCGTGATAGGCGATGGACGTGCTCTCCCCCGCCGCGCAGGCGGCCGCCGCGCGCGCGAACGCGTCCGCGCAATCCTCCGTCACCTGTTTGACCCAGCCCTGGCTGCGGCGGGTCTCGATGCGGGAGGCGTCCACCTCCGCGATGATGCCGACGCCGCCGGCGATCTCGACCGCCTTGGGCTGCGCGCCGCTCATGCCGCCGAGCCCGGAGGTCACGAACAGCTTGCCGCGCAGGTCGCCGTCCTCGGGCACGCCCAGCACCTTGCGCCCCGCGTTGAGGAGGGTGTTGAAGGTGCCGTGCACGATGCCCTGCGGGCCGATGTACATCCAGCCGCCCGCCGTCATCTGGCCGTAGTTGGATACGCCCATCGCGGCGGCGCGCGCCCAGTCCTCGGGATCGTCGAACATGCCGACCATCAGCCCGTTGGTGATGATGACACGCGGGGAGGTCTTGTGCGAGGCGAACAGCCCCATCGGATGCCCGCTCGCCATGACGAGCGTCTTTTCGTCGGTCAGTTCTTCCAGATAGTGCTTGATCAGCCGGTACTGCATCCAGTTCTGGCACACCTGGCCCGTTTCGCCGTAGGTGACAAGTTCATACGGATACAGGGCGACGTCGCGGTCGAGGTTGTTGTCGATCATGACCTGAAAGGCCTTGCCTTCCGGGCATTTGCCCTTGTACTCGCCGATCGGCCTGCCGTAGATGCGGCCCTTCGGCATGAAGCGGTAGCCGTAGATGCGGCCGCGCGTCTCCAGCTCCTGCGCGAACTCGGGCGCGAGCTGCTCGTGCCACTCCTTCGGGATATAGCGCAGGGCGTTTTTGAGTGCCAGGCGCTTCTGCGCGGCGCTCAGCTGCGCCGTGCGGCGGGGCGCCCGGCGCACGGAGGGATCGAACGCAGGATATTCCGGAAGTTCTCCGGTCTCGCTTAAACAAAATCTGAGGTCTGTTTCCATGATCAAAACTCCATAGGGCCCGCCGCCCGCTCGACGGCGGCGACGAGAGAGCCGTCTTCGATGAGCGCTTCCGAGCGGTTGATGTCGTCGTAGAGCGGCCGATCCTCCGTCAGATACGGGATCTTGGCGCGCACGCAGTCGTATGCGGCGCGGGTGCCGACGCCCATGCCCTTGTCTCCGCGCAGATCGATCGCCTGGCAGGCGCACATCAGCTCGATGGCGAGCACGCGGCGGACGTTACCGAGGATCTCGCGCGCCTTGCGCGCCGCGATGGTACCCATCGAAACGTGATCCTCCTGGTTGGCGCTGGACGGGATGGAGTCGACGCCGGCGGGGTGCGCGAGCACCTTGTTCTCGGACACGAGCGCCGCCGCCGTGTACTGCACGATCATGAAGCCGCTGTTGACGCCGCCCTTTTTGACGAGAAAGGAGGGAAGCCCGGACAGCGACGAATTGACCATGCGCTCGATGCGGCGCTCGGCGACGTCCGCGATCTCCGCGAGGGCGATGCCGAGGAAGTCGAAGGCGAGCGCCACCGGCTGGCCGTGGAAATTGCCGCCCGAGATGGCCTCGTCCGTCTCCGAAAAGACGATGGGGTTGTCGGTGACCGAATTGATCTCGATCTCCACCTTCTCCTTGACGTAGTTGACGGCGTCCTTGCTGGCGCCGTGCACCTGCGGGGTGCAGCGCAGCGAATAGGCGTCCTGCACGCGCAGCTCGCCCTGCCGCGTCACGTTCCGGCTGCCTGCCAGGAGATCGGAGACGATGCGGGCGGAATCGATCTGCCCCTTGTGCGGGCGGATGGCGTGCATCCGCGCCTGCAGCGCGTCGACGACGCCGTTCTGCGCCTCAAAACTCATGGCGGCGGCGATGTCCGCCACTTTGAGGAGCTCCAGCGCGTCGTACACGGTCAGCGCCCCCACGGCGGTCATGAACTGCGTGCCGTTGATGAGCGCGAGCCCCTCCTTCTGCGTCAGTTCGAGGGTGGGGATGCCCGCCGCGCGCATCGCGTCGGCGCCGCTCATCTCCTCCCCCCGGTACGCCGCCCTGCCCAGGCCGAGCAGCGGCAGCACCATGTGCGCGAGGGGGACGAGGTCGCCGCTCGCACCGAGCGAGCCCTTTTCGGGGACCAGCGGCGTCACGCCGCGGTTGAGCATCTCGACGAGGGCGCGCACCGTTTCCAAACGGATGCCCGAATAGCCGTATGTAAAGTTGTTCACGCGCAGGAGCATGGCCGCGCGCACGATATCGGGCGAAAAAAAATCGCCCGCCCCGACCGCGTGCGATACGATCAGATTCTTTTGTAGTGCGTTCGTGTACTCCCTCTCGATAAAGGTCTCGCTGAACATCCCGAAGCCTGTGGTCACGCCGTAGACGACTTTCTCTTCTTCGACCAACTTGTCGACGACTTTACGCGAACGCAAAATATTTTGTTCTGCCTGGGGAGAAAGCGTGACGGTCGCGCCCTGCCTCGCTACATTTACGATCTGCTGCAATGTGATCTCGTTTCCGGTAAGCACGATCTCGTTCACGGTCAACCTCCTCTGCAAATTTTATTCCCCTGCGGGCGCCCGCCGCGCAGGCGCGCGCCGACACAGGCATTATATACGTTATATTTTATCATACAATGTTCAAATTGTAAATACCCTTTCCTCAAATTTCTGTAAAAAACGATATTTAATTTTTGAAAGCGAACATTCAGCCCTGCTTATAGCCGCTTCCCCCGCCGCGGCGGGCGCGCCACGTTGCGAAAGGGCGGGATGCGCCGTGTGCCCCGCCCGAAGAAAGCCGTTGCGAAAGGGCCGCGCGGCGCGAACGCATCGGGGATGCGCCGTGTGCCCCGCCCGAAGAAAGCCGTTGCGAAATGGCCGCGCGGCGCGAACGCATCCGGGATGCTCCGGACGCTCCGCCCGAAGAAAGCCGTTGCGAAAGGGCCGCGCGGCGCGAACGCATCCGGGATGCGCCGTGTGCCCCGCCCGAAGAAAGCGGGAAAAACAAAAAAGCCCCGCGGCGCGGCGGAGCTTCTTCCCTTTCGATTAAAAAGGCGGGCTATTCTTTGTCGTAGATGAGCACGGCGTCCTCCCCGTCGTCCTCCGTGAAGCGGACGGCGATCCCCTCCCGGCGGGAGGTCGGCACGTTCTTGCCCGTGTAGTCGGGCTTGAAGGGGAGCTCGCGGTGGCCGCGGTCGACGAGCGCGGCGAAGCGGATACGCGCGGGGCGGCCGAGCGCCATCACCTCGGACAGCGCCGCCCGCACCGTGCGGCCGGTGTAGATGACGTCGTCGCAGAGGACGACCGTCTTGCCGTCCACCGAGAAGTCCACCTCGCTGCCCGCGAAGCAGACTTCGGACGCGAGGTCCTCGAGGTCGTCGCGGTACAGGGTGATGTCGAACACGCCCAGCGGGAGATCGGTGCCCTCGACGGCGTCGATGCACGCCTTCAGCCGCTTTGCGACGGTGACGCCGCGGGTGCGGATGCCGATCAGGACGAGGTCCTCCGCGCCGTCCTGCTCGACGATCTGGTGCGCCATGCGGCGGAAGGTGTTGCGCACGTCCTCCGCGTCCATCAATCTGCCTTTGATCTTCATTCTCTTTTCCCTCCGTCCCCCGCCCCGCCGCGCAGCGCGTCCAGCACCTTGCAAAAATGGGCGGGAAGGGGCGCTTCGAACGTCATGCGCTCGCCCGTGCGCGGATGCGTGAGCGTCAGGCGAAAGGCGTGCAGAAGCTGCCCTTCCAAATTGAATTTTTGTCTTTTGGAGCCGTACACGGGATCGCCCGTGACGGGATGCCCCAGATACTTGCAGTGCACGCGGATCTGGTGGGTGCGGCCCGTTTCCAGCGCGAAACGCACGAGCGTGTACCCCTGCGGGAAGCGCTCGACGACCTCGTAATCGGTCGCGGCGTACTTGCCCTTGCCCGCCGGCAGGACCGCCATCTTGATGCGGTCGGTCGGATGGCGGCCGATGTACGTCTCGACGCGGCCGCGATCCTGCCCGAAGATGCCGTCGCACAGGGCGAGATATTCGCGGGCGCACGTCTTGTCGGCGATCTGCGCGGACAGGGAGAGGTGCGCGGCGTCGTTTTTGGCGACGACGAGCAGCCCCGACGTGTCCTTGTCGATGCGGTGGACGATGCCCGGGCGCACCACGCCGTTGATGGAGCTGAGGCTGTTCAGCCGATACAGGAGGGCGTTGACGAGGGTGCCGGACAGGTTGCCGCTGCCCGCGTGCACGGTCAGCCCCTGCGGCTTGTCGATGACGGCGATGTCCTCGTCCTCATACACGATGTCGATGGGGATGTCCTGCGGCGTGAGGTCGAGCGCGCGCGGCGGCGGCACGTCGGCGACGACGACGTCCCCCGCGGCGACGGGGCGGGATGCCTTGCCGGGCGCGCCGCCCAGCGTGACCCTGCCGTCGTCGATCAGCTTTTTGGCCGCCGAACGGGTGATGCCGAGCGCCTCGGACAGATATACGTCCAAACGCGGACAGGCGGCCTCGGCGCACAACTCGCGCCGCCCCTCAGTCACGGTCCGCCCCCTCCGCTTTCGGGCCGGCGGGGTCCGTATCCTCCGCTTTCGGGTCGGCGGGGTCCCCTTCGGGACCGCTTGGTGATCCGCCGCCCGCCCCGGGATCGCTCTGCGCATCGGCGGGGCCTTCTTCGGAGCAGCTCTGCGGGTCGGTAGAGCCTTCTTCGGAACAGCTCTGCGCATCGGCGGAGCCTTCTTCGGAGCAGCTCTGCGGGGCGGCGGGACCTTCTTCGGATCTGCTCTGCGCATCGGCGGAGCCCTGCCGCGCGCTGCCGGCTTCCTGCGGCGCGCCCTCGCCTTCGGAGGGGATGTACGGTTCCTCCCGCAGGGCGGGCCGCCCGCCGGGAAGGTCCTGCCCCGCGCCGCGCAGCTCGCGCACGGCGCCCTCGACTTCCTTTTCCTCCTCCTTCTTGCTCGGGCGGAATACCGCCTCCGGATCGACAAAGAGGAGGGCGACGATGAACAGGACGGCGCCGACGGTGATCTCGAGATCGGCGACGTTGTTGCTGAACGCGGGCACCAATCCGAGATCCATATAGATAAAGTCGCGCACGGAGCCGATGGCGATGCGGTCGATCAGGTTGCCGACCGCGCCCGCTAGGATAAAGACGAGCGCCCAGCGCAGAAAACGGCGTTCCTTCGGCAGCCTGCACAGGAAAAAGAGGATGACCGCCGCGGCGATGCAGGTGACGATGATGACGGCGATCTGCGTCGCCTCCCCCGTCTCGTCGCCGGGGATCTTCCAGCTGAACGAGATCCCGTCGTTGTAGACGTTGTTGATACCGAACATTTTGCCCAGCCAGTACGTGACCAGCTCCCCCTCCCCGTACAGGGCGAAGGCGAGCGCCTTGCTCAGTTGGTCGGCAAAGATGAGCGCCAGGCATACGAGTGCGTAGATCATATCACTTCTTTTCGGAAGGCGCGTCCGCCTTCGATCCGTCCTCCATCAGCCCGAGGCTGCGGCACAGCTTTTCCAGGTCCAGCTCCCCTTTCGGGTTGATGACGTCGTCGAGGTTGAAGCCGGTCTCCTCCTCCCCTTCCACATACTTTTCGATGACCGCCTTCGGGTCGAAGGTCTCGGCGGGGGGCGGCGCGGACGGCTCTTCCTGCGGGGCAAAGGCGCGCGAACGGCCGAGCAGCGCCGAGAGGTTCTCCGCGAACATCGTGTATTTGCGCGTCTCTCCGCCCGGGTACAGCTCCTCCATCTGCGCGGCGAGGCGCTTCCACTTGTCCGCAAAGAGGCGGAGCGTCTTCCACTCCGTTTCGGCGGACATGCGGTAGAACGCCTTGATCTCCTCCCCCTTTTCCTCGGCGGCGACGATGGCGCGGCTGACCTTGCTCTCCTTGTCCTTGTACTCGGCAAGGCTGGCGCGCAGGCTGCGGTTCTCGCTCACCAGACCCTCCAGACGGTAATTGAGCTGGCGGATCTTGATGTCGTACGCTTCGCGCAGGCCGGCGATGAGTTTTTCCACTTCCTGTTGGGTGAATTTTTTAGCCATTGGACCGGATCTCCGAAATCAGTTTGTTTTTAATGCCGAACAGCTTCTCGGACAAGTCGACTTTATAGACGTGCGGGTTATCCGGCCGCTTGTACTCGTCCCAGAAGCTCTCCTTCTCCCGCTCGGCATAGGCGCAGATCTCCGCGAGCGAGGGCAGCGGGGCGACGAGCTCGCCGCCGCGCAGGATCTGCTTGGTGAGCGGGCGCACCGTGTAGTCGGTAAAGGTGGTGCGCTTCCACGTCTCCTTCGGGTGGAAGATGGTGAGCGGCGCGCTCTCGTCGATGACTTCGCCGCGCACCACGATCAGGTCCGCCTCCGCCTTGCCGCTCTTTTTGTCGTAGATGCGGAAGACGTCCTTGAAGGCGGGGTTGGTGATCTTGTCCGAATTGTCGGAGAGCTTGATCTTGGGGATCTCTCCCCCCTCCGCGGGATAGAGGGCGGACAGCTTGTACACGCCGCCGAGGGCGGGCATGTCCGCGCTGGTGATCAGCTTGGTGCCGACCCCCCACAAATCGATCTTCGCGCCCTGGTTTTGCAGGGAGTTGATCAGATATTCGTCCAGGTCGCCCGACGCGCAGATGATCGCGTTCGGGTAGCCGGCGTCGTCGAGCATCTTGCGGGCGCGCTTGGACAGATAGGCGAGGTCGCCGCTGTCGAGGCGGATGCCCTTCGGCTCGTGCCCCGCCGCGCGCAGCTCGTCAAACACGCGGATGGCGTTGGGGACGCCGCTGCGCAGCGTGTCGTATGTATCGACGAGCAGCAGGCAGGCGTCGGGGAAGAGGCGCGCATAGGCGCGGAATGCTTCATACTCCGAGGGGAAATTCATCACCCAGCTGTGCGCGTGGGTGCCCGCGACGGGGACGCCGAACATCTTGCCCGCCAGCACGTTGGAGGTGGAGCGGCAGCCGCCGATGATGGAGGCGCGCGCGCCGTAAAGGCCGGCATCCGGGCCCTGCGCGCGGCGCAGGCCGAACTCCATGACCGCGTCCCCCTTCGCCGCGTACGCGACCTTCGCCGATTTGGAGGCGATCAGCGTCTGGTGGTTGATGATGTTCAGCAGCGCCGTCTCGACGAACTGCGCCTCGAGAATGGGCGCGCGGACGGTGATGATCGGCTCTTCCGGGAAGACGACCGTCCCCTCCGGCACGGCGTACAGGTCGCCCGTGAAGCGGAAGGTGCGCAGATAGTCCAAAAATTCCCCGTCGAACAGGCCGAGGGAGCGCAGGTACGCGATGTCCTCCTCCCCGAAGCGGATGTTGCGGATATAGTCGATCGCCTGCTCCAGCCCCGCCGCCACCGAATAGGTGATGATGTTGTTGCGGCGGAAAAAGAGATCGAACACGGCGACGTCGTCCTTCTTGCCGTTGCGCAGGTAGCCGTTCATCATCGTGAGCTGGTACAGGTCGGTCAAGAGCGTCAGATTGCGGTCCATCTATTTCCCCTCCTCCGTTTGTTCGCCCTTCCCCTCCGCCGGCGCGGGGCCTTGTTCCGGCGCGGAAGGCTCGCCCGCTTGGGCGGCGTCTTGTTCCGGCGCGGAAGGCTTGCCGGCTTCGGCGGCGCCTTGTTCCGGCGCGGAAGGCTCGAAAGGCGTCTCTTCCAAACTTCGCCCCGCCCCCCGCGCGGGATGCCCGCCCGCTCGGGCAGCGCCTTGTTCAGGCTTGGAAGGCCCGCCCGCTTTGGCTTTGCGGGCGGCGCGTTTTTTGCGTTCCGCCTCCTCCATCGCGAGGCGATCTTCCTTCGTATAATAGACGGGCAGATCGGCGTATGCCTCCGCCTCGTCGGGGGCGCCGAACAGATGCCCGTATTTTTTATAATTCCAAACCAACAGGCAGAGCGCCAGCATGACGCCGGCGACCGCCATAATGATCGCCATGATCCAGGAGACCTGCACGCTGTCCCCGAGGATGTACTGCGGGGCGCGCAGCGGCTCCATGATCGCACGGACGACGCCGTAGCCGAACAGGTACCCGGCGAGCGCGAGGCCGCCCGGCTTTTTGCGGAACTTCCACAGCAGCGTAAACAGCAGCGCGAACGCGATGATGTTGAGCACGCTCTCGTAAAAGAAGAAGGCGTAGTGCCAGCTGTTCGTGTTCTCGATGTAGACGGCGAAGGGGAACCATTGCAGCGAGGTGTTTTCGACCAGCCCGCCGTACACTTCCTGGTTGAAGAAGTTGCCCCAGCGGCCGATGCCCTGCGCGAGGATGACGCCCGGCGCGACGCAGTCGGCGACGCGCAGGAAGTTGATCTTGTGGATGACGCAGAACAGGACGACGCCCAGAACGCCGCCCATGACGCCGCCGATGATGGACAGGCCGCCCGCGCGGATGCCGTGCTCCTCGTCCAGCGAGAACCAGTACGGGAAGGGAACGCCGCCCGTGATGCAATAGAACAGGCGGGCGCAGACGATGCCGACGGGCAGGACGCAGAGCAAAAGGTCGAGCACCCATTCGACGGGGATGTTGCGCCGCTTGAAGAGCAGGCCGACCACGACCGTCGCCAGAATGATGCCGCAGACGATCATGATCGCGTAGTAATAGATGGTGAATCCGTCGCCGATGGGGATGGTAAACCCGCGCGGCGGGATCCAATAATTGGGTTCGTTCATGATAAAGATCTCCCGCGCCCCCGCCGTACGGGGTGCGCCGATGGACTATACGGCATTATTATACCACACCCCCCGCAAAAACTCAAAGGTTTTTATGCAAAAAGTCGTCGAACGGAGCGCGCCCGCGCGACCGTCCGGCGGCGGCAAGCCCGCACGGCCGTCCGGCGGCGGCAAACCCGCACGGCCGTTCGGCGGCGGCAAACCCGCACGGCCGTTCGGCGGCGGCAAACCCGCGCGGCCGTCCGGCGGCGGCA
>DXFD01000039.1 GCA_019114625.1 Candidatus Borkfalkia faecigallinarum
CACCACCATTACCAAGACGGGCCAGCCGCTCATCCGCTACCGCACCCGCGACCTGTGCACGCTGACTTCGGGCAAATGCGCCTGCGGCCGCACGACCGTGAAGATGAGCAAGGTCAAGGGCCGTTCGGACGATATGCTGATCATCCGCGGCGTCAACGTGTTCCCGTCGCAGATCGAGGCGGCGATCATGAACGTGGCGGGCGTCTCGCCGCACTACATGATCTACGTCGACCGCATCAATAACCTGGACGTCATCGAGATCGACATCGAGCTTGCGGGCAACCTGAAACCGGACAGGATCTCGGATATCGAGGCGATCAAGAAAAAGGTCGAGACGGAGATCAATTCTTATATCGGCCTGAGCGCCAAGATCAAACTGTGCGAAAGCGGCTCCATTCAGCGCAGCGAAGGAAAAGCTGTGCGCGTGATCGACCGCAGAGAATGATCGGGCATTGTTTCATCATTGACTTAAAAACTATAAGGAGGAAAATCGTATGTTGGTCAAACAGCTCTCAGTCTTCATGGAAAACCGCCCCGGCAGGTTGTACAAACTTACGCACGCCTTGGGGAAGGAGGGGATCGATTTCGTCACCCTTTCCATTGCGGACACGAAGGATTTCGGGATCGTGCGCTTCATCGCGCGCGACAACGAAAAGGCATATGAAATTTTGAAGCGCGAAGGCTTCACCGTCGGCATCACGGAGCTGATCGGCGTCGAGGTGGATGACAAGCCCAACGCTTTGGCGGAGGTTATCGCATTGATCGAAGCGGCGAATATCAACATCGAGTACCTGTACTCGTTCGTCCTTACCAATCACAACTCCGCCAAGATCCTGATGCGGGTCGAGGACACGGAACGCGCCCTGCAACTGCTGACCGAAAAGGGGATCAAACTTCTTTCCGAAAAGATCCTCTGATCGCAAATACGCGATTTTTCACGAATTATTCCTGACATAGTACTTCGCATATCGCCATTTTTATCTGTGTCAGGCATAATAAAAGGCGAGAGCCATTAAAATTCGTCTGGAGGCTTCCCAATGAACGAGAGAGATACGCTGCGCATCAACGAGGCGGGTCATTTGGAGATCGGCGGCGCGGATACGGTCGAATTGGCAAAAAAGTTCGGCACGCCGCTGTATGTGATGGACGAAAAATACGTCCGCGATATGTGTGCGATCTACCGCGACACGATCGAAAAAGAGTATGACGGGAACGGGACCGTTCTCTATGCGTCCAAAGCCTTTTCCTGTACGGCGATCTACAAGATCGCGGCGGACGAAAAGATCGGTATCGACGTCGTTTCCGGCGGCGAGCTCTATACCGCGATGAAAGCGGGCTTCCCCGCCGAGCGCATCTATATGCACGGCAACAACAAGCTGCTTTCCGAGCTGGAATACGCGCTCGACTGCAATGTCGGGACGATCGTCGTCGACGCTTATGCGGAGATCGACCGTTTGGATTCGCTGTGCGCGGCGCGCGGCAGGGTGCAGGACGTATTGATCCGCGTCAATCCGGGCGTCGAAGCGCATACCCATCACTTTATCCAGACGGCCAAGACGGACAGCAAGTTCGGATTCTCTTTCGCGGACGGCACCGCCGAACAGGTGACCGTCTACGCGCTGACGAAAAAGAACCTGCGCCTGCGCGGCTTCCATTGCCACATCGGGTCGCAGATCTTTGAAAAGCAGTCGTTCACGGCTGCCGTCGACAAGATGCTCGCCTTCATGTCGCAGATGAAAAGCGCCCACGGTTTTGAGGCGGACGTGCTGAACCTCGGCGGCGGATACGGGATCTGGTACGCCGACGGCGACGCAAAAATTTCCAAGGACGGATATGCCGATTACCTGCGCGCCATCATCGCGGAACTCAAAGCAAGATCGGACGAGTACGGCGTCAGGCGTCCGCACCTCGTGATCGAGCCCGGCCGTTCGATCGTCGGCGAGGCGGGCATTACGCTGTACACGGTCGGCAACATCAAGGATATCCCCGGCGTGCGCAAATACATCGCGATCGACGGCGGTATGTTCGACAATCCGCGCTATGCGCTCTATCAGGCAAAATATACGCCCATCCTCGCCAATCGCGCGAACGAACGGGCGACGGAGACCGTCTCTATCGCGGGCAAGTGCTGCGAGAGCGGCGATCTGATCTGCGTGGATGCGCAGCTGCCCCCTGCGCGGAGCGGCGACATCCTCGCCGTCCTGTCTACGGGCGCATATAACTATTCGATGGCGAGCAATTACAACCGCAACCCCATCCCGCCCGTTGTCCTCGTGTGCGGCGGAAAGGCGGACTACATCGTCAAGCCGCAGACGTACGAAGACATCGTGCGCAACGACGTTATTCCCGACCGTCTGCGCTGACGGGTCGGCCGCGCCGCGGCCGCGATCGGTAAAAATGCCTTTGCGGCGAGATGCAGGGCCGGCCCGATTTTCGATCGGGCCGGTCGCACGTCATTCAAAAAACAATGATCTGTAAAGAACAATGGAAGATTGCTGTATTTTTTGACAAAAGGCCGTCAAAAATACAAAATCGTATGGAAATATAATATCCGCGGCCGTTGCAATTCGGGCGGCGGTATGGTATAATAGCAGGGACATCGGAAGAAGAGGCGGTTACGCATGAAAAAGGGTTTTGATAACGATCGTTATATCCAGTTGCAGAGCGAGAAGATTCTGGAGCGGATCCGCAAGTTCGACAACAAGTTGTATTTGGAATTTGGCGGAAAGCTGTTCGACGATATGCACGCGTGCCGCGTGCTTCCGGGGTTTGAGAGCGACGCCAAGTGCCGCATCCTCCTGACGCTGAAAGAACAGTCGGAGATCATCTTTGTCATCAGCGGCGCCGACCTCGAGCGCAATAAGATCCGGGCGGATTTCGGGATCCCGTACGGCACGGACGTGCTGCGGCTGATCGATAAGCTGCGCGCGCTGGGGCTGAATATGAACAGCGTCGTCGTGACGCAGTATCTCGGCCAGCCTGCCGCCGATAAATTTATCAACAAGCTGAAAAACCACGGACTGCGGACGTATATTCATCACAAGACGAAGGGCTACCCGACGGAAGTCGATGTCATCGTGTCTGATGAGGGCTACGGCGCCAACCCGTACATCGAGACCACGAAGCCGCTCGTCGTCGTGACGGCGCCGGGGCCGGGCAGCGGGAAGCTGGCGACCTGCCTGTCGCAGCTGTATCACGAGTATAAGAGGGGGGTCCGCGCCGGCTATGCAAAATTTGAGACCTTCCCGATCTGGAACCTGCCCCTCCGCCATCCGGTCAACGTCGCATACGAAGCCGCGACGGCGGACCTCGGCGACATCAATATGATCGACCCATACCACCTGGAGGCATACGGAAAGACGACGGTCAATTATAACCGCGACATCGAGTGCTTCCCGATCGTCCGTTCGATTTTGACAAAGATCACGGGCGACGAGAGCATCTATCAGTCGCCGACGGACATGGGCGTCAACATGGCGGGGTTCGGGATCGTCGATGATGAAGTCGTGCGGGAAGCCGCCCGCCAGGAGATCGTCCGGCGCTATTATAAAGCCGAATGCGACTACAAGACGGGGAACTGCACCAAGGAGACGGTCGAGCGGATCCGCCTGCTGATGAACGAAAACAAGCTGTCCGTCCATGACCGTATCGTCGTAAAGCCCGCTCTGGAAAAAGCGGAGGCGGCCGGGTGCTCGGCCGTCGCGCTGGAGCTGGAAAACGGCGCCTTCGTGACGGGGAAATCCAATAAACTGATGACGGCGTGCGCCAGCGCGGTGCTCAACGCGATCAAGACGCTCTCTCACATTGCCGACGATATGCTGCTGCTGTCGCCCATCGTTTTGTCGCCGATCATCCGATTGAAAAAGGATGTGCTGCGGGAGGATAAGGTGAAGCTCAGCCTCGGTGACGTTCTCACGGCGCTGTCCATCTGCGCGGCGACCAACCCGATCGCGGAAAAGGCGATGAATATGCTCGTGCAGCTGCGCGACTGTGAGGCACACTCTTCCTGCATCCTTCCGGAGACCGATCTGTCCGTCATGCGCAAACTCGGGATCCGGCTGACCTGCGAGCCGGAATACGGCAGCAAGGATCTCTACGGGTTCTGATCGAATGCCCGCCGCGCGAAGGGGCATGGTGTTTCCTCGGTCACAGATATAAAGCGAAGGGGCATGGCTTTCCCGCTTCCCGTTCGGTCATACATAGAAATGCTAAAAATTATTAAAAATTACGATTTTAAAAGGAGAAAATTATGGTAGTTGATGCTATAACCATCGTTGTCGCCATCCTTTTGGCGGGTTTGGGCGTGTATGTCGGATTCGGCCGCACGCTGCGCTTTTTTGTCAACGGGATCTTCGGAACGATCATTTCCATCGTGTTCTGTGTTGCCTTTGGCGGCATGATCGCCTCGATCGGGCCGATCGCGGAAGGGATCAGCTGGCTGAACAACTGGCTGGGCGGTGTCTGGGACTTCTTTGCGACCATCCGCCTCGCGACGATCATTTATTACGTCGTCCTGTTCCTGCTCGTGCAGCTGGTGCGCACGCTGATCGTGTACGGATTGGAAAAACTCTTTTCCATCGACGTCTTGCCGATGCGCATCATCAACAGCGTCTTGGGCGCGATCCTGATGGTCGTAGCCGTCCTGATCCTGCTCTTGCTCGTCCTTGCGATCTTTGCATATTTCGAGTCGAGCGAGTTCGTGCAGAATATGCTGCTCAAGCTGGACGGCACCTTCCTGGGGACGCTCTATCACAACAATCCGGTCGACTTTACGCAGATCTTCGCCGCGGCAGAAGCGGCACTGTGATCGAAGCCTGACACAAAGCAGGCGGCGCCGTCCGGCGCCGCCGTTTCTTTTACCTTCAAGCGTTTTTTGGGACCGTTGCCGCGCCCGCGCGGCGGCTGATCCAAACAAAAGAAGAGACGTTTTCGCTTCGCATATCATACAATGAGATAGTGGAATTATGCGGAGGAAACACGAAAGTGGAATGGATCATGTCGCAGCCTTCCTGGATGCAGGCTCTGCTGGCGACTTGTTTTACCTATGGGATGACGGCGCTCGGGGCGGCGCTCGTCTTTGTGTTGCGGCGGTGCAGTGCGCCCGTCGTTGACGGGATGCAGGGGACGGCCGCCGGATTGATGATCGCGGCGAGTTTTTTCTCGCTGTTGTTGCCCGCAAAGGAGAGCTTGTCCGCCGGCGCCCTTTCGACGGCGCTGATCCTGACGGGCGGGTTCTGTATCGGCGGGCTCTTTATTTTGCTGACCGATCTGTGGATGCGCAGGAGCCGCGCCTTTGCCGAGCGCGGGATGCGGAGCGGCGCGCTGACCTGCTTTGCGATGACGCTGCACAATATCCCGGAAGGGTTCGCCGTCGGCGTCGCGTTCGGGTCGATCGTCAACGGCGACGGTTTTGTCGCCGCGGCGATGCTGGCGCTCGGGATCGGCATTCAGAATTTCCCGGAAGGGCTCTGTGTCGCCGTTCCGCTCCGCCGCTCGGGGATGTGCGCCGGGAAGGCGTTTTTCTTTGGTCAGCTGTCCGGACTGGTCGAGATCGCCGCGGGCGTACTCGGCGCGCTTGCCGTACAGCTGATCCGCCTTCTTTTGCCGTGGGCGCTCACATTTTCCGCGGGGGCGATGATCGTCGTCGCGTGCGGCGAGCTCATTCCGTCCTGCGTCCGTGACGACAAGACGATCGCCCTGTGCGGCGTTACGGGCGGATTCGCGCTCATGATGCTGCTGGACGTCTTGTTCGGGTAAGGAGGGTATATTTTTCGCCGATCCGGAGCATATTGTATGGCATGGAAAAGACGGAAAAGAGAGATACGGCATATACCGAAGCGGAGAACGGCGGAAGCGAAAAACGGTCCGTGATCATCGTGGGGGCGTCGTCCGGGATCGGGTACGAAACGGCTTTGCGGCTGCTCGGCCGCGGGTATGAAGTGTTCAACCTTTCGCGCAGCGCCTGCACGCTGCGGCACGTTCAAAACTATACGGCGGACGTCGCGGACGGCGATTCTTTGGAGTACGCGATCCGCGCGGCGGCCGCGAACGCGAAGGGGTTGTACGGACTGATCTACTGCGCCGGGTTTTCGATGGCGGCGCCCATCGAATATGCGTCCGAACGCGATTACCGCTATTTGTTTGAAGTCAATTATTTCGGGGCGCTGCGGGCGATCCGGACCGTCGTGCCTTTTCTCAAAGAAAAGGGCGGGCGCATCCTGTTGGTCAGCTCGATGGCGAGCATTTTTCCCGTCGCCTTTGACAGCTTTTACAGCAGTTCCAAGGCCGCCGTCGATATGCTCGCTAAAAGCGCGGCGATCGAGCTGGAGCCGTATCGCATCCGCGTCAGTTCCGTTCAGCCGGGCGGAACGTCGACCGAATTCACCTTCAAAAGAAAGATCTATTCGGATACGGAAGCGGGTGAATACGCGCCGCAGGTCAAGCGTGCGGCGGAGGCGCTTGCGCATATGGAGCAGGGCGGGATGAGCGCCGGAGAGGTGGCAAAGTCGGTCGTGGCGGCGCTGTGCGACAAAAATCCGCCGCTCCTGCTGCAGTGCGGCGGTTGGAACAAGTTTTATGCCGTGGCAAAGCGCGTTTTGCCGGAAAAGACGTCGCAATATCTGAATCGTAAAATATATCGGCAATAGTCGCCGTTTGCGAAGTACTATGTCTGACATACTTTGCGGATAAAAGCGAGCCCGACGATACGTCGGGCTCGTTGTCTGCAAAAAACTGTGCATCCTCCGTTGAAAGTATGCGCCGAAGCGTTAAAACCGCAGGTAACTCCCGCAAAGCTTCCTTATGGCACACGGACAAATCCGCTTAGTGCTGCTATATCCCTATCCTGACACGGTTCACGGCAGCCCGTTGCATAAGACCTTGCGATCGACATTCCTTACGGAGCGCGGCCTTCCACGCACAAATCCGAAGGAGGCGTTCGGTTCTGCTATAGCGGATTGCAGATACAGGGCACCGCTAACTCCCCACCTAGCACAGCTATTTTATTGTATACTATCCGATGAAATTTTGCAACTGATTTTATACGCTTCACCGCGAAAAATGAGGAAAGTCTTGTCGTTATCTGCGGAAACTATCAAAGAAATCTTGCGGAACAGTTGCGAAATCGTGCGGCTTGTATTATAATATTAGTTGGTTTGAAAATGTAAAAGGAGGCAACGTCCATGCCGCATATATCGGTCAAGATGTTGGAGGGCAGAACCGAGGAGCAGAAGAAGCGCCTCGCCGCCGCGCTGGTGCGCACGTTGACGGAGGAACTGCATTGTTCAGATCACTACGTCACCTGCACCATCGAAGATTACAGCGCCGTCGAATGGCAGAAAGTGTTTCAAAAAGAGATCGCGGAAAAGCCCGCCGGAGCCGTATATAAAAAGGCCGAATACGACCCGAAGAGTTTGTTATAAGAAGGAGCAACGATATGTCTGAATGTTCGCACGATTGCGGCAGCTGCGGTGAAAATTGCGCGCAGCGCGATATGCACAAGGCCCCGCACGAATTGAGCAAGATCAAAAAAGTGATCGGCGTCGTCAGCGGCAAGGGCGGCGTCGGCAAATCGCTGACGACGGCCATGCTGGCAGTTCTTGCCGAGCGCAACGGCTTTCGGGCGGCGATCCTCGACGCGGATATCACGGGCCCGTCCATCCCCAAGATGTTCGGCATCACCGAAAAGGCGACGGGGACCGAGTTGGGGATCCTGCCCGCCATGAGTAAGAAGGGGATCGAGATCATGTCGATGAACCTTTTGCTCGAAGAGGATACCGATCCAGTGATCTGGCGCGGGCCGGTCATCGCGGGCGCCGTCTTGCAGTTTTGGACGGACGTGATCTGGAACGATGTCGACTATATGTTTGTCGATATGCCTCCGGGGACGGGCGATGTGCCGCTGAGCATCTATCAGTCCATCCCGCTGGACGGCATCGTCATCGTGACGACGCCGCAGGATCTTGTCTCCATGATCGTCCTCAAAGCCGCGCATATGGCGGAAAAGATGAATATCCCGATTTTGGGCGTCGTCGAAAATATGAGCTATGTTCAATGTCCCGATTGCGGCAAGAAGATCGAGATCTTCGGGGAGAGCAAAGCCGCCGCCATGGCCGAACAGATCGGGTGCAAAAACGTGGCGCGCGTCCCGTTTGACGGCGCGCTGACCAAGTGCGCGGACAACGGCCTGATCGAGCTCTTTGAGGGCGAATATCTGGACGAGCTGTTCCGCGCCATCGAATGATCGCGATCGGATCTATAAAAAGACGCGGGCCGCGGTCATGCCGTATCGGCCGCAGCCTGCGCCTTTTACAATAGAAAAAAGCCGCCCGTAAAAGACGACTTTTTTGTATGGTGCCGCTGGTCGGACTCGAACCGACACGGTATCGCTACCACTGGATTTTGAGTCCAGCGCGTCTGCCAATTTCACCACAGCGGCAAATTAAATCAACGGCGCTATTATACAATAAAACGGCCGTTTTGGCAAGCAAAAACAAATCAAATCGAAAATTTTTCGCGCCGAGGCTGCCGTCCGAGGAGATTGCCGCGCGATATGCGAAAGATCGCACGCTTTGCAAAGTAGTATGCGTGACATAATCGCGCGAAAGACGGATCAAAAAGCGGCCGCGTTCAGACGAAAAACGCGGCGCACAGAGCGCCGCCATTCTTTCCGGCCGGGGAGGCCGGCCGCTTAAAAATTGCGCACCAGTCCGATGACCTTGCCGAGAATGACGACTTCATCGACGACGATATCGTCCATCGTCGGGTTTTCCGGGTGCAGCACATAGTGGTCCTGCTTTTTAAAGAAACGCTTGACCGTCGCGCTGTCGTCCAAGAGAGCGACGACGATGTCTCCGTTTTCGGCCGTCTGCTGGCGGCGCACGACGATCTTGTCACCGTCGAGGATCCCCGCGTCGATCATGCTCGTGCCTTGCACGTTCAGCATGAACAATTCGCTGCCGCGGAAGCTGCCCGCGGGGAACGAGTAGTAATCCTCATAATTTTCATAGGCGAAAATGGGCTGGCCGGCGGTAACGGTACCGATCAGCGGGATATTGATGGAGGAATTTTTCTTAAAATTGACCGCGCGGTTTTTGTTGGGCGAGCGGGAGAGCAGCCCTTCGTTCGTCAGCTTTTCCAGATAGTAGTAGGCAGATGCCGTCGATTTGATGTGCAGCTCGGCACAGATCTCGCGCACGGTCGGCGAATAGCCGTTCTCGGCGTTGTATGTATTGATATAGTTGAGTACGGCTTGCATTTTGCTGCGGCTGCGTTCAGACATCTCTCTACCTCCTGCTGTTTCTATTATAGCAGACATTCTCAAAAAAAGCAAACAAATGTTTAGAAATTTATTGATAAATTTGGCAGGACGTGCTATAATTTTTCGGGAGGCGCGATAAAATTATGGAAACGCAAAAGTGTGTGCTGTATGACCGCGACTGCATCGGCTGTCTGGAATGCGAGATGTGCGACCTCGACCCGAACAAGGTATGCGACAACTGCGGAAAATGTCTCAACATTCAGGATTTTGCGACGATCAAGATCGACGGGATCATCACGGACCCGGACGAAGCGACCAGACACGGAAAGGGATGAGCGTGGACCGAAACATTGCGCAGCCCGGCAAAAAGGCCGGTCGATATTCGATGGAATTGTTGGCGCCCGCGGGCGACAGGGAAGCCTTGGAAGCCGCTTTGAACGCGGGCGCGGACGCCGTCTATTTGGGGTTACAGGATTTTTCCGCCCGCAAATCGGCCGCCAATTTTACGGCGGAAGATCTGGAACGGGCGGCGCGCCTCGCGCACGCGCTCGGCGCGAAGGTCTACGTCGCGCTCAATACTTTGGTCAAAGAATGCGAGGCGGACAACTTTGCAAAAAGCGCGTTGCTGGCATGGAGCGCCGGCGCGGACGCCCTGATCATACAAGACATCTTCCTCGGGAAGATGCTCAAAAGCTGCTATCCGGAAATGGAACTGCACCTTTCGACGCAGGCGGGCGTCTGCAATGCGGAGGGGGCGCGCCTCGCCAAAGAATGCGGGTTCTCCCGCGTGATCGCGGCACGGGAAACGCCGCTTGCGGACATAGCGCGCATCGCGGAAGAGATTGAGACGGAATGCTTCATCCAGGGCGCGCTGTGTACCTGCTTTTCCGGGCAGTGCTATTTTTCCTCCGTGGTCGGCGGAAACAGCGGCAACCGCGGTTTTTGCAAACAGCCTTGCCGAAAGAAATATTCCATCGACCGCAAGGGATTTGACGCGCCGGCATATCGCCTCTCCCTGGCAGACCTGTGCGTGGGGGAGGATATCGCGGCGCTTGCGCGCGCCGGCGTCGCCTCCTGCAAGATCGAAGGGCGCATGCGTTCGGCGGCGTACGTCGCGGCTGCCGTCCGCTATTACCGCGATCTCTTGGACGGCTGCCATGATCGTCTTGCCGACGACTTTTCCGCCCTGCGGCGCACTTTTAACCGCGGCAATTACACCCGCGGTTACCTGTTCGGGCAGGATCGCGGCCTGATCTCTTCCGATATCCAGGGGCACATCGGCGAGCGGATCGGCTCGATCGGAAAACGAGACCCGAGCGGCCGATACGTCTTTGTCCGTTCGGATTTTTCCGTGCATGACCGCGACGGGTTCAAGATCATCCGAAAGGGAAGAGAGGAGATCGGCGGGGCGATCTGGCGGGACTATTATCCTGCGCAGAACGGCGGATTTTATCTTCCGTACAGCGAAAAATACCGCACGGGCGACGACGTCTGCATCACGAGCGATACGGCGCTCGCAAAGCGAACGGGCGCGTATCAACGAAAAGTGCCGCTCCGGCTTTTCCTGCGGCTGTATGCGGGGGAGCCGCTGTCCGTGCGGATCGAAGGCCCGTTCGGGACCTATACGGCGTCATCCGAATTTACGGCGGAAGTCTCGCGCACGCGGCCGACCACGGCGGAGGAACTCGCGGAGTGTTTCCGAAAGGTGGACGCGCTTCCGCTTGCGGTCGCGTTCGGCGACATCGAAACGGACGGGGCAAGTTTTGTCGTCCGTTCGCAGCTCAACGCGTTTCGTCGCAAAGTTTGGGTGGACGTATATGAAAAGCTGTCGCAGGCGCGCGCTCCTTTGCCGCAAAAAACTTTTCCGCAGGCGAAAATACCGGAATATTCGCAGGACGAAAGGGATGCGGGCGAGCTGATCGCCGTGATCGATCGCTGTTTTGGCGACCCGTTTTATCAAAAGATCAAGATCGACTTTGCGATCTTCGACCCCGCCGATTGCAAAGATAGGGCTTCTATTTCGGATTTTTTGCAGGATGCGAAGTACTATGCCAGACATAAATACATCTATCTGCCCGCTTTTTGCACGGGTGAAGACCTTGCGCTCTATAAGAGCCTGCTCCCCGCGTTTGACGGCGCATACGCGGACGGTTATTACGCTTTGGAACTTTGCCGTGAAATAGGCAAGCCCGTCTTTGCCGGAACGGGGTTGAATTTATTCAACAGCTGCGATGTCGCGGGCGCATTGAACGGCGGGGCGCGATATGTCGCGCTGTCGAAGGAACTTTCGCTCGCGGAGTGCGGGCAGATCGGCTGTCCGTCTGCGTTTGTATTCGCCGGGGGGCGGACGCGCGTGATGGACCTCGGGCATTGCCCGTTCGCAAAGACCTGCGCATCCTGCGACCGCCGCGCGCGGTACACGCTCACGGACGAGAGCGGGAGGGCGTTTCCGCTGCTGCGCAGCGCGCGCTCCGCGTGCCGTTTTTCCGTTTACAACTGTCTGCCTCTGCGCGTGGATGCCGCAGGCAAAAACAAACTCTTTGATTTCAGCGCCTCAACGGCGGAAGAAAAGGAACAGATTTTATTCGATAAGCCGGGCTCGTTTACGGCGGGCGCATCCAAAAAAGGGATCCGCTGACGAACAAGACGCGGCGTGCATCGTTGCCTATGGAAGAGATCGTTATCAAAAAACTCGAACTGAATAAAGTTTTGGCGAGCGTCGCGAGTTTTGCCGCTTTGGAGCAGACCGAACGGCAGATCGCAAGCCTGCAGCCCTGCGACACGTTGGCGGAGGCGGAGGCGCTGCAGCGGCTGACTGCGGAGGCGGACGCGGCCCTGTTTCGCTACGGCGCAGGCCACATCGAAGCCTTTCCGCCGTTCCACGACGAATTGGAGCGCGCGCAAAAGGGCGCATCTCTTTCCTGCGGCGAGCTTTTATCGGCCGCCGCGCTCCTGCGTTCGGCGCGCGTCGCCTACCGGTCGATCCAAAGTCTTCCGGAAGAATGTTCTGCCTGCCTGCGCGAGATCGCCGCGGGAATTTATTTTGACGAGGTGTTGGAAAACGATATTTCGGCAAAGATCTTGGGCGAGGACGAAGTCAGCGACACGGCGAGCGACGCGCTGTACGATATCCGGCGCTCCATTCGTTCTCTCAACGAGCGCATCCGTACCGTGCTGGGGGAGTATTTGAGCGGCGAGGGCGGCAAATATCTGCAAGACGCGATCGTGACGATGCGCGACAATCGCTATGTTATCCCGGTGCGCGCCGAGCACAAGGCGAAGATCCGCGGTTTTGTGCACGACCGCTCGGCGAGCGGCGCGACATTTTTTATCGAACCGGAACAAGTTCTGGACATGAACAACGAGCTGCGCGAGCTGGCCGCGGCCGAAAAAGAGGAGATCGAACGCATTCTCGCGCAGTTATCCGGGCGCGTCGGGGCGATGGTGCCGTCTTTGCGCGCGGATATCGAACGGCTCTGCGAGATCGATGCCGCCTACGCCAAGGCGGAATATTCCTATAAAAACAAATGCCTGCAGCCGAAGCTCAACGACAGCGGGATGATCCGCATCGTGAAGGGGCGTCATCCGCTCCTCGACCCGAAAACGGCGATCCCCGTTTCGCTCGCCTTCGGCGGCAAAGACCGCTTTTTATTGATCTCCGGCCCGAATACGGGCGGCAAGACGGTCACGCTGAAAATGTGCGGGCTATTCTGCATGATGGCGTGCTGCGGCCTGTTTCTGCCGGCCGCCGAGGGGACGGAAGTTTCCGTCTTTGCGTCGATCTTCTGCGATATCGGCGACGCGCAGTCGATCGAGGAGAATTTGTCGACGTTCTCCTCCCATATCAGCAATATCATCGGCATTCTCGCCCGCGCCGACGCGAAGAGCCTCGCACTCATCGACGAGCTCGGCGGCGGAACGGATCCCGACGAGGGGCAGGCGCTGGCAAAGGCGATCTTGTCCGAATTGCTGCGCCGCGGCAGCCGCGGCATCGTGACGACGCATTACACGTCCTTGAAAGAGTTTGCTTACGCGACGGACGGGATCGAAAACGCGAGCATGGAATTTGACATGAACACGCTGCAGCCGCTGTATCGGATCGACCTCGGCGTTCCGGGCAGCAGCAATGCGATCGCGATCTCGCGCAGACTGGGCCTGCCCGAAAGCGTGCTCGAGGAGGCGGTCGCCAATCTTTCGGAAAGCGGACAGAAATTCGAGAATATCCTCCGCACGGCCGAGCAGAGCCGCATTCGGGCGGACGAAGCCAAAACGCAGGCCGACCGACTGAAGGCGGAGTGGAGCGCAAAGCTGGCGGAAGTCAATGCGGAGCGCGAAAAATTGAAACGCGAGCGCGAAAAATTGTTTGCGACGGCGAAAATGGAGAGCCGCCGCATCGTTCGAGAGCGGACGGAGCGGGCGGAGGAGCTGCTTTCGCAGATCGAAGAAGTCGCAAAAAAGGCCGAACTGACCGAGGCCGACCTGATCCGTGCGCGCACGCTGAAAAATAAATTGGCGGATCAGGCGTATGATTCGGAACGGGAAGAAGAGGAAAAGCCGACGGAACAGCCCGTGTCCGTGCGAGCGCTGCGCGGCGGAGACCGCGTCTTTGTCAAGGCGCTCGGCGCAGATCG
>DXFD01000040.1 GCA_019114625.1 Candidatus Borkfalkia faecigallinarum
TTCCGCGCCGAGCGGGCTCGCCGAATAGACGGATGCCCCTGCTTCGGAGACGACGATGTAGGCGACGTCCTGCCCGGTCTCCTCCCGGATCTCTTTGATCAGCTCGGCGACGAAGATCTCGCTCTCTTTGGAAGCCGTCCCGTTGCCGATGGAAACGATCTCGACGCCGTACTTTGCGATCAGCTCCTTCAGCTTTGCTTTTGCCGCGCCGATGTTCTGCTTGGGGCCCGGCGTCGGATAGACGACCGTCTTGTCCAGGACTTTGCCCGTCCCGTCCACGACGGCGATCTTGCAGCCCGTGCGGTACGCGGGGTCGAGCCCGAGGGTGATCTTGTCTTTCACGGGCGGCTGCATCAAGAGAGGTTTCAGGTTGAGTTCGAACATCTTGATCGCCTGCTCGCTCGCGTTTTCGGTCAAAATCGCGCGGACTTCCCGCTCGATCGAAGGATATAACAAGCGCGTATACCCGTCATCGACCGCTTCCTGCACGAGCTGCGTCGCATAGCCGCCGTTCTTCAGGTAGCCCGCCCCCGCGACGCGCTTGGCGATCTGGTCGTTGAAGGTGATCTTTACTTTCAAGAACCCCTCTTTTTCGCCTCGGTTGACGGCGAGCACGCGGTGCTCCTTGATCTCCGCCACGTTTTCCGCGTGGTCGGCGTACATTTCATAGGTCTTGGCGCCCTCTTGATCGGCGTTTACGAGTTTGGTCTCGATCTCGCCGTTTTTCAGGAACAGATTGCGCAGCTTTTTGCGCACGTTTGCGTCGTCCGAAACGATCTCCGCGATGATGTCTTTGGCGCCGGCGATCGCCGCCGCCGCGTCGGGAACGCCCTTTTCCGCATCGACGAACTTCTCGGCCTCCGCCCGCACGTCGACCGACGGATCCTGCTGCAAGATCCGATCGGCGAGCGGCTGCAGACCGCGCTCGATCGCGGCGCTCGCGCGCGTCTTTTTCTTCTGCTTATACGGACGATACAAGTCCTCGACCTCGGTCAGCGTCGCGGCGGCATCGATGGCGCTTCGCAATTCGTCCGTCATCTTCCCCTGTTCGGAGATAGATTTGCAGACTTCCTCCTTGCGCTTTTCCAGATTGCGCAGATATTGCAGCCGCTCGTCCAGCTCGCGCAGGACCTGGTCGTCGCAGCTGCCCGTCATCTCCTTGCGATAACGGGCAATAAACGGGATGGTATTCCCCTCGTCGATCAGGCCGACGATATTGCGCACATGGTCTGCGCAGACGGACGGGAATTCTTCCGACAGCTTTTTGATAATGTCCATTCGATCACTCCGTAAAAATAGGCGCTTGGATTCAGGTGCGCGTTGCCGCACACTTTGATTATTGTAACATACTTTTTTCGGATTTTCATCCTTTTTTCAAAAGTTTCAAAAAGTTTTTTTGCTCGGCTGTCAGGCGATAACTTTCGCAGGCTTTTTGGATGGCCTTGTTCTTGGTCGCGTCGGCAAGCGCGCCGACGCGCAGGTATTCGACGCCCCGATCAAAATATCGGACGAGGACTTCGCTCAAAAGCCATGCGGCGCCCATATGCGTATAGTAAAACCGAACCTCGGCGCAGTCGAGCGCCGAGGCGATGAACGGCAGGTACTCTGCCTCCACATAGTTCACGCGCATAAATACATAGGCAAAACGCTGCGAAAACTCCGTTTTCTGTCTGACATAGTACTCTATATCCTGTAAAAAATTGCGTTTTTCGCCCATCGGAATGCGCAAAGTCGAGCAAAATGCGTCACAGACGGCCCAGCTGTCCATGACCTCGATCACGCGCGGGATCCAGGCGATGCGCTCGGCAAAATCGAACTTGCAATACCCGACGCACAGGGCTTTGAGGAGACGGATCTCATAGACATCGTTCGGAAAGAGGAATAATTCCTGCAAGGAAAACCTCTCCTCCCGAACGAGGGCTTTGGCGTATGTACGCAGCTGCGGCATCCGCACGCCGATGCTCGAACCGGGTCGGATGTTTGCGATCCGTTCGTTGAACGGACGGTATTTTTCATCGCCCAGCGCGCGCAGATCCGCGGTCACGCTTTCCAAAGTTCTCATGCGGCTCTCCTTCTTTCGCGTTTATGAAAATATAAGGTCCAGTGCTTCGCTCCACGCGTCCTCCCGGTAACGGGGATTGGCGGGGCTGGTGGACGGAAGTTTTTGATACGGGATCGGGATGTCTTCGTATCGTCGGCAAAACAAGCTATATGCCGTGCCGCCGTTTAAGAGGATACGGCGGATCGGGGCCGCGCGCAGGACCTCGTCCAGATCGGCCAATTCGGCATCGCGGATGCTGGCGTCGGCGGACCCTTGAATGGTACACGCGACGACGATGTCCCACAGCGCGATGCCGTGGCGCAGAACGAAAGCCTTCCGCTGCGCGGCATCGAGCCCGGCACTTTCGCCGAAATAGCGCTCGAGCATCGGCCAAAAGCGATTTTGCTTGTTCCCGTAATAAAAAGAGATCCGGCGGCTCTTGACGGAAGGGAAACTTCCTAAAATCAGGACACGGCTGTTTTCGTCAAAAACCGGCGAAAAGCCGCGAATTTTGTCTGGCATAGTACTTCGTATATTGACGATTTTCTCGTTATATCCGCTTTTTCAGCGAGGAAGGCGGAGCGGCGCGTCGATCTTCCCGACGGCGGCGGTCGCTGCGTGGTCGGTATGGAAGCTGCCCTCCAGCGCCAGCGCACAGTCGTCGAGCGTCAGCGCGCCGAGCTCACGGATGCGCTTTTCCATATCCAAAATACTGTCGTTATACAGCATATATTTCCCGTAAGCGATCATCTGCGTCGCCGTGTTTTCCTGCGCCATGATGAGGGAGGATTTCAACTGCTCCTTTCCGCGCACCAGCTCCTCGGGCGTGATCATGTTTTTACGCAGAGTATCGATCGTTTCATCGATCGCATCGCAGGCTTTCTGCACGTTGTTCGGGTTGACGCCCGCATAGACGGTCAGCGACCCGCCCTCCGTATAGGAAGAAATGAACGAGTAGACCGTATAGGCAAGCCCCAGCTGCTCGCGGACGCGCTGGAAAAGGCGCGAGCTCATGCCGCCGCCGAGGACGGCATTGACGACCATTGCGGCATCCATGCGCTTGTCCTCCCGCGGGAAAGACGGGTAACCGAAGGCAAAATGGACCTGCTCGATATCTTTGCTTCGGAACAGACTTTGTCCGCGCAGCTCGATCTGTTTGGCGCGCGGCGTGAACGCCCGTTTGATAAGCTCCGATTCCATATATTTTTCGACCAGCTCTTCCGCAAAGTGCGGATCCACATTCCCCGCGAGCGATACGACGATGTTCGCGGGATTGTAGCACTCGGCGATGTATGCGCAAAGATCCTCGCGCGTGAAGCGGCGCACGTTGTCGCTCGGCCCGAGGATCGCGCGGCCGTAGCCGGCCGCCCCGTAATAGGCCTCGGCGAGCACGTCCAGGCACAGATCGTCCGGCGTGTCCTCCACCATCGCGATCTCTTCCAGGACGACCCCCTTTTCCCTGTCCATCTCCGATTCGGGGAAGGTCGAATGCAAGACGAAATCGGAAAGGATCTCGAACGCTTCTTCGAGATGTTCGGAGGTCGATTTTGCATAATAGCAGGTCGTGTCTTTGGAGGTGAAAGCGTTGGACTGCGCCCCGATGCGATCCATCGCGTCGGAGATCTCAAACGCGTTTCTTTTCGGCGTCCCCTTGAACATCATGTGTTCGATAAAATGGGAGATGCCGTTTTCCTGTTCCGTTTCAAAGCAGGAACCCGTCCCCACGAGCAGGCCCATGCTTACGGAAAGCAGGCCATCGATCTTCTTTACGACGAGCCGCAGCCCGCTCGGAAATTTTTTGCTGTAAACTTTATCCATAGTTCATCATTCTCCAATCGTAAATATATTTTTGAACTCTTACCCCTTCGCGATCCCCGCGATATTGACGGACACCGGGACGGGTTCGAGATCGTTTTCCAAATAAAATTGTAAAACGGACGGGAGCGCCGCCGCTGTCTCCGCCGTCGGATGCATCCGAATGAGTTCACCGCCCCGCGCTTCTGCCGCCCGGTCGAAGATCATCGTACGGTCCGCATCCGAAAGATCCTTCGTGTCCTGCGACCAAAGGACGACCGTGTAACCGAGCGACTCGGCGGCATCGGCGACTTCATCGGAGCAGCCGCCGTCGAACGGGCAATAGAGCGACATCGAACGCCCCGTCAGCATCTGCACGAGCTCGCCGCACAGACGGATCTCCTCCCGAACCTTTTCATAGGAAAGTTTGCCCAGATCGGTCTGAAAATAACCGCCGTTGCCCAGCTCGTGGCCGCGGCTCTCGATCTCGCGCAGCGTCGCTGCATGATCGTCCGCCCAGCTCCCGCTCACGAAGAAGGTCGCTTTCACGCCGAAATCATCGAGCGTGTCCAGGATCTGCGGCACATAGTCCGCCCCGTCGAAGACGCAGAACATCGGCGAAACATAGCGGCTGTCCCGATCCCCTTCGCGGCAGACGCGGCCCGCCTGCTGTCCGGCCGTCGAGACCCCGAGCGGATAAAAGCACACGGCCCCGACGATCAGCAGCAGCCCGAGCAGACAGAGATTCGTCAAGGCGGCGATTTTGCAAGAGCGCTTCAAAATCCGTACCCCCGTTCCGTACATTTCCTCTGTCAATGTATGAACGAGACGGCAAACTTATGCCGGGCACTTGAGAGGGATGCGCACCTCCGATCAGCGCAGTTTCACGATCGTGACGCCCGCTTCCCCTTCGCCGTAGGCGCCGGCGCGGAATTCCTGAACGTTCGGCATTTCGCGCAGGTGCCGCCGGATCCCTTCTTTCAATTTGCCCGTGCCGATCCCGTGGATGATCTTGACCTCTTCCAGTCCGGCGAGCACGGCCCGATCGATGAACGCGTCCACCTCGCGGATCGCTTCCGGGACGGTCATGCCGAGCAGGTTGATCTCCGTTTTGACGGCCAGGATCGGTTCCGTTTTATGGACGATGCGCACGCGCTCGACCGGTCGGCCGCGGGGGCTCCCGGAAACGGCGCGAAGGTCCTTTTCTTTGACGTTGAGCCGCATACTGCCGACGAGAACTTCCGCCTCTTTTTTCTTTTCGTGTACGGAAAGAACTTCGCCGACCGCGCCGAGCGCCTTGACAAAGACGCGGTCT
>DXFD01000041.1 GCA_019114625.1 Candidatus Borkfalkia faecigallinarum
ATGGAGAAATCCGTGTGGGTTCAAGTCCCATTCTTCACACCAAAGAGGAGCATCGCGACCGCGATGCTCTTTCTTTTTTCCGCCGCGGCCGCAGGCTTTTCGCCGCCGCGGGCGGCGAAGCGCTCTTACAACGAACGAAGGAGAAGTTTCGTGGAGATCTTGCAAAAATATTCTCTGCCTCCCATATATAAGAGCGGGTGGCTCCGATTTTTTTCCATCCGGAATATTTGTGAATTTTGTGACGGATACCCGTTCATCTTTCTGTATGCGGCCTTTATGTTCGTCAGCTCGCTGTGCGGGTTGGAGGCGATCGTCTATGCGGTGACGGCGCTGCTCGTCGTATTGATCTGCCTGTTCGCGAAGGACACGCGGGCGATCTTGCCGCCGGCCGTGCTCATCGTCTATTCGACCAGTTGGATGCACACGCCGCAGGCCGATTCCGACTTTTTCAACACGACGGCCGCATTCGTCTCGCTGGGGGTCTTGGGGGCGATCGCCGTGGCGATGCTCGCCGCGCGCATGTTCCTTGCCCGCCGACGCGAAACGCTTTTCGCGCGCCCGCAGGGTCTGCAGGGCGGCATGATCGCTCTCGCTGCGGCATTCCTTTTGAACGGGGCGCTGTCGCCCGGGTATGTGCCGGAGGACCTGCTCTTCGGCGCCCTGATCGCGCTTTCCTTCGTCGCCGTCTATTTCTTCATCCGCCAAACCGGCGCGAGGCGGGCGGACAACGGGCTCTATTTTGCGGCCTGCTGCGTGTCCGCAGGCATAGTCATCTTTTTGCAGATCGTGTACGCGCTCCTGTTCCGTCAGGTATTCCGCACGGCGGACGGCTCCGCTTCCGGGCTGCAGATCGTGCAGCATTTTCTCGAAAGCGGATCTCTTCTTCCCGCAGTCTCCATCAACAAAGACGCGATGATCGCGGGGTGGGGGATGAGCAACAATTTCGGCGGGATGCTCGCCATGTTTTTGCCCGCGTCGCTGTATCTCGCCTATAAGATTCGGCACGGCTGGATCTTCTATCCCTTTGCCTTTTTGCAGCTTGCCGCCGTCGCTTGTACGCTTAGCCGCACCGCGCTGCTGACGGGCGGGATCCTGCTGCTCGGCGGGGCGATCCTTCTCTCCGTCGTGCGCAGCCCCCGCCGCACGTTTATTCGCGTTTGCAACCTGCTCGCCGTCGCGGCCGCCGTCGTCGGCGGAGTCCTGTTTTTCGACCGTATCCGCGAACTCTTCGCGACCATCTTCGATCGCGGTTTCGGCGACTCCAACCGATTCGCGATCTGGCGGTTCGGCATGGAAAAATTCCTGTCCTCGCCGCTGTTCGGCTACGGGTTCTATATCCGCTTCTATCCCGATTTCGGCTTTGACATCGCCAACTGGGTCTTCCCGGATATGTATCACAACATCTTCGTACAGATCTTTGCCAGCTGCGGCCTCGTGGGGATGGTCGCCTATCTGTACCACATTTCACAGGTGCTGTGCCTGCTGTTCCGCCGCCCGACGGCCGACAGGATCTTCTATCTCGGCATCGTGCTCGCCGTCTGCGGCGCGTCGCTGCTCGATAACCACATCTTCCACATCTTTCCGGCGCTCCTGTACTCGCTCGCGCTCGGTCTGTGGGAAAAGGACGTCTACGGCGAAGCGCGCGGCCCGCTGCGCGCCCGCGATCGCGCCGACGGCTTTCTCGTTCGCCCGTCCCGTCGGTAATATACGTTTTTATCAAAACCGTCTTTTAACTGAAAACCGCTATATTGTTACCGCATTTTTACGACAAGCCGAAGGCTGACGGGGCGCAGGATTTGGATTTTTTTATAAAATTTTTTGACTTTTTTCGCGGAACTATTGAAAATCGTTAAATTCTATTGTATAATATTTCAGAAGACAGGCAGTTTACTGCCGTAACCATGGAGGAAGATGATGCAGTCGTCCGTTGATTTCCCTCTGTATGTTTTTCATCACGGAGAAAATTACAAGGCTTATGAGTTTTTTGGCGCACATCCGCAGACGCAGGATAGCAAGAAAGGCTTTATCTTCCGCGTCTGGGCGCCGCACGCGGAAGCGGTTTCCGTGGTCGGCGACTTCAACGAATGGGACCCGGATGCCAATCCGATGCGCAGGCTCCTGGACGGGGAGACGTTTGAACTGTTTATTCCCGGACTGAAAAATTACGCGGTCTACAAATACTGCATCCGCACGAAGGACGGGCGCTTCCTGTACAAAGCCGACCCGTATGCCTTCCATGCGGAGACGCCTTCCAAGACGGCTTCCAAAACGTATGACTTGAAGGGGTTCCGTTGGTCGGACAAGGAGTACATGAAAAAGCGCAAGGAGAAAAATCCTTACGCTTCGCCGATGAACATCTACGAAATGAACGCGCTTTCGTGGAGGCAGTACGGCGACGGCAACTACTTCGACTTCAACAAACTGGTGGATGACCTCATCCCGTATCTGAAAAAGATGGGGTACACGCACGTCGAGTTCATGCCGCTGTGCGAATATCCGTACGACGGGTCGTGGGGGTATCAGGTGACGGGTTATTACGCGATCACCTCCCGCCTCGGCACGCCGCACGATTTTATGCATCTGGTCAACGAGTGCCACAAAAACGGGATCGGCGTGATCATGGACTGGGTGCCCGCGCATTTCCCGAAGGACGCGCACGGGCTCTATGAATTTGACGGCCAGCCGCTCTATGAAAGCCCCGCCTGGGACAGACAGGAGCACAAGAGCTGGGGGACGCGCCGCTTCGACTACGGGCGGAACGAGATCTTGTCCTTCCTGATCTCCAACGCGTTCTTCTTCTTCGATAAATACCATGTGGACGGCCTGCGCGTCGACGCGGTCGCATCCATGCTCTATCTCGATTACGACAAGCGGCCGGGCGAGTGGCTCCCGAATAAATACGGCGAAAACAAGAACCTCGAGGCGATCGAGTTCCTGCGCCGCCTGAATTCGACGATCTTCTCGCAGTTCCCGGATGCGCTGATGATCGCGGAAGAATCGACGGCGTGGCCGCTCGTGACGAAGCCGGTCGATATCGGCGGGCTCGGGTTCAACTTCAAGTGGAACATGGGCTGGATGAACGACGTCCTCGATTATATGCAGACGGACCCGTATTTCCGCAAAGGCAATCATAACAAGCTGACCTTCTCGATGATGTATGCCTTTACCGAGAACTACGTCCTGCCCATTTCGCACGACGAAGTCGTGTACGGCAAGCGCTCGCTGGTCGACAAGATGCCCGGCAGCTATGAAGAGAAGTTCGCGAACCTGCGCGCCTTCATGGGCTACATGATGTCGCATCCCGGCAAGAAATTGCTGTTCATGGGCTGCGAATTCGGGCAGTTCAAGGAATGGAACTATAAGGAAGGGCTGGACTTCTTCTTGAAGGAATATCCGCTGCATCAGAAGCTGTCGGATATGAACGCCGCGCTGAATCATTTCTATGCGTCGACGCCCGCCTTTTATGAGATCGAAGATTCCTGGGACGGCTTCGAGTGGATTGCCGCCAACGACGCGGACCGCAACATCGTCGCCTATCTGCGGCGCGACAAGGCGCAGAACACCTACCTCGTCGTCGTCAACTTCTCGGGCGCGAAGGCGGAAGGGTATCGCCTGGGCGTGCCGAAGGGCAAATACAAAGTCGTGTTCAACACCGATCATCCGAAATTCGGCGGGGAAGGCGAGCTGAAAAAGCGCATCTTCAACACCGAACGCAAGCCGAGCCACGGCAAGGAGTATTCGATCAAGATCGAAGTACCAAAACTGAGCTGTATCTATTTGCAAAAAATACTGTGACCGCAGCGCGGCCGCGTATTGATAAATCAGTCAAATTAATTTTTGGGGGTAGACTATGCAAAGAAAGAAAGAGTGCGTTGCAATGTTGCTTGCCGGCGGGCAGGGAAGCAGGCTTTATGCCCTGACCAACAATATTGCAAAGCCGGCAGTGCAGTTTGGCGCGAAGTATCGGATCATCGATTTCCCGCTCTCGAACTGCGTGAACTCAGGGATCGATACGGTCGGCGTGCTGACGCAGTATCAGCCGCTCGTGCTCAACGAGTACATCGGTAACGGGCAGCCGTGGGATCTCGACCGGAACTTCGGCGGCGTACACGTCCTGTCGCCGTATCAGAAGAAGTCGAAATCGGCTTGGTATGAGGGGACTGCCAACGCCATTTACCAGAACCTGAACTTTATCAAGATGTATAACCCGTCCTACGTCCTCATCCTGTCGGGTGACCACATCTATAAAATGGATTACAGCAAGATGCTGCGCGCGCACATCGAAAAGGGCGCCGACTGCACGATCGCCGCGATCGACGTTCCGCTGAAAGAGGCTTCCCGCTTCGGCATCCTCAACACGAATCCGGACGGCTCCGTCTACGAATTTGAGGAGAAGCCCAAACAGCCGAAGAGCACCCTCGCTTCCATGGGCGTGTACATATTCACGGCCGAAAAGATGTATAAATATTTGGAAGCGGACGAAAACGACCCGAATTCTTCCAAAGACTTCGGCAAAAACGTCCTTCCCGCCATGCTCAACGCGGGCGAAAAGATGTTTGCCTATCTCTTTGAAGGGTATTGGAAAGATGTCGGGACGGTCAGCTCGCTCTGGGAGGCGAACATGGACCTGTTGGGCGAGAATCCCGCGTTCGACGTCGCCGACACGGCGTGGAAGATCCATTCGCGCAACCCGCTGGCGCCGCCCGAATATATGGGCGACCATTCCGTCGTCAAAAATTCCATGATCGCGCTCGGCTGCGAGGTCTGCGGCACGGTCGAAAACAGCGTCTTGTCCAGCAACGTCGTCATCGAAGAAGGCGCCGTGGTGCAGGACAGCGTCATCATGAGCAATACGGTCATCCACAAGGGCGCCGTCGTCAAATATTCGATCATCGACGAGAGCGTCACGGTCGAGGACGGAGCCAAAATCGGCGACGACAAGGGCTCTGCCAAAGGCATCGCCGTGCTCGGGCGCGGCATTTGCGTCGGCAAGGGCGCCAAAGTCACGGCCGGCACGATCGTGGATAAGAGCATTCAAGACGGGGAGGAGGTGTAATCATGTCTGCAGTTGGCGTCATTTTTTCGAACATTCACGACGATAATGTCCCGGAGCTTTCGCATAAGAGAACGATGGGCTCGCTCCCTTACGGCGGCCGCTATCGCCTGATCGACTTTGCTCTTTCCAACCTCGTCAATTCCGGCGTCACCACGGTCGGGATCATCACGAAGAACAACTATCAGTCGCTGATGGATCACCTGGGCAGCGGCAAAGACTGGGACCTCGCCCGCAAGACGGGCGGCCTCGTCCTGCTTCCGCCCTTCGGCGCGATGGATAACGCCGGGCTGTACCGCAGCCGTCTGGAAGCGCTGAAAGGGATCACCGGGTTCCTGTCCCGCCGCAACGAGGATTACGTCATCCTCTGCGACTGCGACGGCGTCTATCACATGGACTTCACGAAAGTCATCGAATATCACGAAGCCAAGCAGGCGGACATCACGCTCGTCTGCCACAACGAGGAGATCGGTAATTCCTCGCGCTATACGCTCGTTCAGTCGGACGAGACCGGCCGCGTGGTCGACATCAAGAACGATACGGTCGGCGGGTCCAACAAATTTTTCAGCAATATCCTCGTCATCAACCGCGCATTCCTGCTGCGCCTGATCAACGACGCGACGGCGCACGGGTATCAGAGCTTTGAAGAGGATATCCTTCGCCGCAATATCGTGAGCCTGAAGATCTATTCGTACGATTTCCACGGCTATCACGCGACGATCGACTCGCTCCGCGCGTACTTCGCGCACAACATGGAGCTGCTGCAAAAGCCCATCCGCGACGAATTGTTCGGCGACCGCGACATCTACACGAAGGTGCGCGATTCGGCGCCTTCCAAGTACGGCGACTTCGCCGACGTGCGCAATTCGCTCGTTTCCGACGGCTGCATCGTCGAAGGGACGGTGGAAAACAGCATCCTCTTCCGCGGCGTAAAAGTCGGCAGGGGAACGGTCATCCGCAACTCGATCGTGATGCAGGATACGGTCATCGGCGAAAACGTGCGCATGAACTGTGTCATCACGGATAAAAACGTCGTTATCCGCGACCGCCGCGAGCTGTCCGGCTGTGAGATCCAGCCGTACTTCCTCGCCAAGGGCACGATGATCTGATTTTAAGTAAGGAGGAAATAAAATTTTCATGCCGGCAAAAGCAAAAAGCAAAAAGGCGGAAGACGCCGTTATCGAGAAGGGGACGATGGCCGCAGCAGAACCGGAAACGAAGGCTGAGGAAGAGGTTTTGACGCAACCGAAAAAGGCGACTGCCAAGAAACCGGCCGCGCGCAAACCGCGCGCGAAGAAAGTGAAGGCCGAAGCGAAAGTTCCCGCCGAAGCCGAAGCCCCCGTCGAAACGGCTCCCGTAATGGAACAACCTGCCGAGGAAGCGGCGGCCGAAGCCGCCGTTTCCGAAGCGCCCGCGGCCGAACCTGCCGAGGAGCAGGCGGCAGCCGCGCAACCGGAGATCGAGGAGGTGTCAGAAATCACGGTCATGCCTAAGAAGAAAATTTTGTTTGTCGCATCCGAGTCGACCCCGTTCATCGCGACGGGCGGCCTGGCAGAGGTCATCGGCTCTCTGTCGAAGGCGTTGGCAACCAACGAAAATTACGACGTCCGCGTCGTGATCCCGCTGTATTCGGACATTTCGTGGGATTACCGCAGCAAGTTCAAGTATCTCGGCAATATCTTCGTGCCGTTGGCATGGCGCAATCAGTATTGCGGCATCTTCAGCTATGAGATGAACGGCGTCACGTTCTATTTCCTCGATAACGAATACTACTTCAAGCGGCCCGGCTGCTACGGGTATTATGACGACGGCGAGCGCTATGCGTTCTTCTGCCGCAGCGTCATGGAGATCATGCCGTTTTTGAACTTCTATCCCGAGATCCTGCATTGCCATGATTGGCAGGCGGCGCTCGCGGCGATCTATCTGAAAACGATCTATTGCTTCCGTCCGGAATACCAGTACACCCGCGTGCTGTTCACGATCCACAACATCGAGTATCAGGGCAAGTATTCGCTGGATATTCTGGAAGACCTGTTCGGCATTTCCAACTCCTGGAAATATCTGCTCGAATACAATAAGTGCATCAACCTGATGAAGGCGGCAATCGAATGCAGCGAAAAGTTCTCGACGGTCAGCCCGCATTATGCGATGGAGATCAAAGATCCTTACTATTCGCACGGGTTGGATCCCATCGTTCGCCGCAACGAGTTCAAGCTGGTCGGCATCCTGAACGGCATCGATACGGAAGCGTACGATCCCGCGACAGACATCTCCATCTTCAGCCATTACAGCATCGACAACCTCGAGCCCAAAAAGCGCTGTAAAGAAGAGCTGCAGAAGATGTTCAACCTGCCCGTCAAGCCGGACACGCCGATCATCGCGGTCATTTCGCGCCTGGTCGCGCATAAGGGCCTCGATCTCGTAAGAACGGTCATCGAGGAGGTATTGCGCCAGGACGTTCAGGTCATAATATTAGGCAAGGGTGATTCTTCCTACGAGAATTTCTTCACCGACCTGTCCCGCCGCTATGTCGGCAAGCTGGTCACGATCATCGCCTTCAATCCCGACTTGTCGCGCAAGATCTATTCGGGCGCAGACCTGTTCCTGATGCCGTCCAAATCGGAGCCGTGCGGGCTTTCGCAGATGATTGCGAGCCGTTACGGTACCGTGCCGATCGTCCGCGAGACGGGCGGCCTGTACGACAGCATCAAGCCTGTCGGCAACGGCGGAAACGGGTTTACGTTTGCCAATTATAACGCATATGATATGTTGTACGTCATTCGCGAGGCGATCAACTGCTACTATAACAAAGATTTTTGGCCGGAATTGATGCGGCGCGTTATGTCCGTCGATTTCAGCTGGCAGCGCTCCGCGAGAGAGTACGAAAAAGTGTATGGGGAAATGTTGAAATAATTTTTAACGGTAGGAGTAGGACATGAGCAGTACGAAAAGCATTACCGAAAAAGAAGTGCAGGCACTGATCCAGGGTAAATTATCGCGTTATTTCGGCGTCTCGCCGAAAGAGGCGACCACGGATCAGATCTACAAAGCCGTCGTCATGAGCGTACGAGACATTCTCCTCGAAAAGCGGCAGCAGTTCCATAAGGTAATGAAGAGCAAAAAAGGCAAGCGCGTCTATTATCTGTGCATGGAGTTTTTGCTCGGTAGATCACTCAAAAATAATATTTACAACCTCGGCCTCGGCGACGCATACAGCAAGGCGCTCAAATACTTCAATCTCACGCTGGACGATCTGTATGAGCAGGAACCGGATGCCGGTCTCGGCAACGGGGGATTGGGGAGGCTTGCGGCTTGTTTCATGGATGCGCTCGCGACCGGGAACTACCCGGCCATGGGCTACTCCATTCGTTATGATTACGGTTTGTTCAAGCAGAAGATCGTCGACGGTTGGCAGACGGAATTGCCGGATATCTGGCTTCCGGGCGGCGAAGTCTGGCTGACGCAGCGCAGCGATAAGTCCTGCACCGTCAAATTCGACGGTTGGGTCAAGGAGGATTGGACGGAAAACGGCTTGAAAGTGACCTACGGCGGTTACAAAGAGGTCGAAGCTGTCGCCTATGATATGATGATCTCGGGCAAGGACAGCGACGCCGTTTCCGTTCTCCGCCTTTGGAGAGCGCGCAACATATCGCACTTCGATATGAAGCTCTTTTCCCAGGGCGATTATCTGCGCTGTATGCAGGAAGAAAACGAAGCGGAGGTCATCTCCAAAGTTTTATATCCTGCGGACGATCACTATGAAGGCAAATCGCTGCGCTTGAAGCAGCAATATTTCCTCGTTTCTGCATCCTTGCAGAACATCATCAACGATCATAAACATCGGTACGGGCCGCTCAGCCTGCTCCCGCAGCAGGCGGCGATCCATATCAACGATACGCATCCCGCTCTCGCGATCCCGGAGCTCATGCGCCTTTTGATGGATGAAAACGGATTTACCTGGGACGACGCGTGGAATATCGTCACGTCGACTTTCGCATACACCAACCACACGGTCATGGCGGAGGCATTGGAGACCTGGCAGGAGGACCTGATCGCAAGGCGCCTTCCCCGCATCCATATGATCCTGAAAGAGATCAATCGCCGGTTCTGTAACGACCTGTGGGCGAGATTCCCCGGCCAGCATCAATTCATCGAGCGGATGTCCGTCATTTCGAACGGTCAGGTCCGCATGGCGAATTTGTCCGTGATCGGTTCGCACAAAGTCAACGGCGTCTCGGCGCTGCACAGCGATATCATCAAAAACAGCATCTTCAACGGCTTCTATCAGATCTGGCCGGAGAAGTTCACGAACGTGACGAACGGCATCGCGCATCGCCGCTGGCTGTGCCAGTCCAACCCCGAACTTTGCGGGCTGCTCAACGACTGCATCGGCGACGGGTATGTCAAAGATGCGATGCAGCTGTCCAAATTCAAAAAGTTTGCCGACGACGAGAGCGTCCTCAAACGCCTTAACGAGATCAAGCAGATCAAAAAGAAGCAGTTTGCCGATTATGCCTTCAAGAAAGAGGGCGTCGTGATCGACCCGAACAGCGTCTTTGACGTGCAGGCGAAGCGTATGCACGAATATAAGCGCCAGCTTCTGAATACGATGAACATCATCGCGCTGTATGCCGACCTTTTGGATGATCCGGATAAGGATATCCAGCCGCAGACGTTCATCTTCGGCGCCAAGGCTGCGCCCGGCTATCTGCGCGCGAAACAGTTCATCAAGCTGATCTGCTATCTCGCCGAAGATATCAAAAAGCATCCGAAGATCCGCGAGAAGCTGAACGTCGTCTATATGGAAGACTACAACGTCACGATGGCCGAGAAGATGATCCCCGCTACGGAAGTGAGCGAGCAGATCTCTTTGGCGGGCAAGGAAGCGAGCGGGACCGGCAACATGAAGTTCATGATCAACGGCGCGCTCACGATCGGCACGCTGGACGGCGCGAACGTCGAGATGAGCGAGACGGTCGGGCAGGACAACATCTTTATCTTCGGCCTGCGCGCAGATGAAGTGGAAGAGATGTGGTCGAAAGGCTACAACGCGAGCCTGCAATACAACCAGAATCCGCTGATCCGCAGGATCGTCGAGATGCTGCTGCGCGGCTTCAACGGCGAATCCTTCTCCGAGATCGCGAATTATCTGCTGACAGGTACGCCGGTCGCCGACCCGTATATGTGCATGGCGGACTTTGAATCTTATCACCAGACGCAGAATAAGGTCAAAGAACTCTATCGTACCGACAAAAAGCTTTGGTCGAAGATCTCGCTCAACAACATTGCGAGCGCCGGCATTTTTGCGGCGGACCGCAGCATCAAAGAGTACGCAGACAACATCTGGCATCTGAAACCGCTGAAAGCTTGATCTACCCGCTTGTCGCTTTATGAATATCTACTATAATCCCTTAGACGTGCGCTGCAAGAGCGTTACCGGTGGGATTGAGCAAAACCAAAATGTAATGATCCGTGTATACGGTAAAAGTACTGAGCCTTGTCTGTTCGTCCTGTTCAAGGACGGACAGTCCGGGGCTCAATATTTGCGTATGGACGAAGTTGCGGATGGCTGGGAATTGCTCTTGAATCTGTCGGATCCGGGGCTGTATTTCTATTATTTCCAATTCAATGACGGGCGAAAAGCGGGCTGTGGAAAGCTGCGCGACCTGGAATTTGCAGGATCGCCCGCGTTCTATCAGATCCTCGTCTATGAAACGGGGTTCCGGACGCCGTCCTGGCTGAAGGGCGGCATCATGTATCAGATCTTCCCCGACCGCTTTTACCGCAGCGGCGAAGTGAGCGTCGCGCCCGAAAAATGGCTGCACCAAAGTTGGTACGAATCCCCCGAATATCGCATGAACGCCGAGGGGAAGGTCCTCAACAACGACTTTTTTGGCGGCAATATCCGCGGTATCCTCGAAAAACTCGATTACCTGCAGAGTCTGCACGTCACCGTCCTGTATCTGAACCCGATCTTCCGTTCCTTCTCCAACCATCGCTACGATACGGGCAATTTTATGGAGATCGATCCGACGTTCGGCACGGAAGAGGAGTTTGCCCGGCTCGTCGAAGAGTGCCGCAAGCGCGGCATCCGCATCATGCTCGACGGCGTATTCAATCATACCGGGGACGACAGCCTGTATTTCAATAAATACGGCCGCTACCCGGGCGTCGGCGCCTATCAGTCCAAAGATTCCAAGTACTATGCGTGGTATAATTTTATCCATTATCCGGAAAAATACAGCGCGTGGTGGGGGATCGATAATCTGCCCGCCGTCAATGAAGAATGTCCGTCGTACGCCGATTACATAACGGGCGAAAACGGGGTCATTCGATATTGGCTGAAATATCCGCTGGGCGGCTTTCGCCTGGATGTGGCGGACGAACTCCCCGACGAGTTTATTGAAAAGATCCGCCAAGCCGTCAAAGCGGCCGATCCGGAAGCCGTGGTGCTGGGGGAAGTTTGGGAGGACGCCTCCAACAAGATCGCATACAGCAAGCGCCGCAAATATTTTTGGGGCAAGGAGCTGGACAGCGTGATGAATTACCCGCTCAAGGATGCGATCATCCAATTTATCCTCAGCGGTGACACGTCGTTGTTCCGCCAGACGGTCGCGATGCTGCGGGACAATTATCCGAAGTCCGTTCTCGATTCGCTCATGAATATCCTCGGAACGCACGACACGGCGCGCATCCTGACGGCGCTGGGCGGCGTCCACGCCTATACGAAGGATGAAATGAGTTATACAAAACTGAGCGAAAGCGCCCGCCGCACTGCGAAAGAGCGCGTCAAGGCGGCGACGGTGCTGCTGTTCACCGTCTTCGGCGTTCCCTGCATCTATTATGGAGACGAGATCGGCATGGAGGGCTATTCCGACCCGTTCTGTCGCTTCCCGTTCGATTGGGATCATATGGATGCAGATATGCTGGCGCATTTCCGCCGCCTGGCAGAGATTCGCTCTTCGCTGCATTCCGTGTTTTATGACAGCGAATATAAGGAGATCTTTGCGGACGCTGCTTGCCTTGTCTTTGAACGGCGGAAGGGGAAAGAAGTCGCCGTCGTCGTTATGAACCGCGGTTCCGACCGATATGAAATGCAGTATCGGGGCAAGCTGTATGACCTTCTCCATGAAAACATCGCCTATGCGGACCATTACTCGATTTTGCCGAAAACATATACGATTTTGAGCAATAAACCGATAAAATAGCCTGTATGCATAGTACTATGCCTGACATAATAGGGGATTTATGCGATGAAACTGCGATCCGTCCTCGCCGCTCTTCTGGCTGCGGCGTTCCTGTTGCTTGGCGGTTGTTCGTTGTTCGGCTTGGACATCGAGCGGCCGTCCGACGTCTATCTGCAATACGATCTGTCGTACGCAGCGTCGGGGGTCGCCGTTGACCGCGGGCTGCATACAGCCGTCTCGCTCGTATCGATCGGCAATTTTTCGGATAAGCTGACCTTCGGAACGATCGTAAAGATCTCGTCCGGGGTGATCATCGATCGGGAAGGATATATCTTGTCGTCGGACACAGCCCTGCGGCCGACCTTTACCGATCCCGAGGACGGCGCCACTTATACGGGGACATGGACTTCCGTGTACGCCGTTTTGCCGGAGATCTACGGCCTCGGGAACACGCTCTATCCGCTCCGAGCGATCGACCTCGACGAGGAGAGCGGGCTGTCCCTCTTTGCTTTTCGCGATCGCTTTTATTATACGGATGCCTACGGAAATGCTGCGGAAGGCTTTCCCGTCTCGGCGCAAATTTCCTTGTCGGCAGAGGCAGGCCAGGCGTGCTTTATCGTCGGCAACGGCATCGGAGACGTCGTCAACGAGGTCGATTTTCCGTATGTGGCCGAATATATGTATATTTCGATGACGAGCGGAACGGTCGCGTCGCGTGACGGCGCGGGCGACTACATCATCGCGGCGCCCGTCACGCCGGAGCTTGTCGGCGGCGCCGTTGTGGACGAAAACGGCTATATGATCGGGCTCACATCCGCGAAAGTGCGGCATACGGACGAAAGCGATACGGTCTACGCAAAGAATGCCGTGCGTGCGATCGGATCGCAGGCGCTGACCGAATACCTCGATGCCGTCTCCGCGCGGCTACAGATCGCGATCCCTTATACCGTCGCCGTCTTGGGAGGCGAAGCATGAAATTCGCTCGGTATTTTTCAAAACTTCGCATCGCCGCTTGGGCGATGATCTGTGCCGTGTTCTTGCTTTCGGCGGCTGCCTGCGCAGCACCGCCTGTCGAAGGCGGCGCGGATATACAAAACCGGATCGAAACTGACTATATCGCCGCGGATCCGCCGTCGGAAGATTTGACCGGTGCCTATCGCGTCGCCGCGGATTCGGTCGTGACGGTCGAGGTGAGTAACTCGTCAAGCGGCGAAACGATCCGCGGCAGCGGGTTTGTGGTGGACGACGAGAACGGTTTTATCCTCACGTCTTCTTCTTTGATCTTCCGAGTCAACACGAGCCGGAGGGAGCTGTCCGTCACGTTTGCGGACGGAAACAGCGCCGAGGCGGAGCTGTATGGCTACTGCGCCGAGGCATCGTTCGGGCTGTATCATCCGGAAAGCAGCATCGCTGCAGATCCGCCGACGACCAACGTCGATATCGCGGTCTTATCCGTCGAAACGCAAGACGGAGCCTATACTTCGCTTTCCGGACAGCAATGTGAACTGCCGCAGGCTTTGACGTTCGCCGATTCCGACGCGCTGACATATGGAGAAGACTGTCTGCTGATCGGCGGACTCGAAAGCGACGACGGATTCCTGCCCGCCGCCGTCTCTGCGGGTATAATATCCAAACCGTTCAATACGCACAGAGTTGCTTTTGCGAACACGAACGGAGACCTCAATATGTTTGACGGCTCTTTCCGCTATCTGATCCAGACAAGTATCCAGACCAACGACGGGAACGAAGGGGCGCCGCTCTTGAACGCCGACGGCAGAGCGGTCGGAATGATCAATCGGCGGCCGGAGCGGGCGGAGAACTATGCCCTGAACGGCGTATATGGAGTTTCCTTCGCGACGCCGTCGTCCGAGATCCGCTCGATCTTGGAAAGCGCGGACGTTGCGATCGATTATGAGGACGAAGCCGAAACTTCCGGTACGCGGGAGAGCATCATCCAAAACGCAGATGAACTCCGCGAGGCAAGCCACTCCGTCGCCCGGATCCTGATGAACGAGACCGGTGTATACATCGGAACTCTCTATAACTACATCGGGAGCAGTGATTATTTCGTCATACCGGGGGGAGAAACGGTCGTCTTTTCCGGATCGAAACTTCGTACGGGTGAGACATCCACGGCGGCACAGCGCGTCGCGGCCGAAAATCTCGACAAAACGGTCAAAATCATTGTCTATTTCGATCATATCGGCGATCAGCCGGCGATCGGGATCGCCGAAGGGAGCGGTTTCCTCGTCGATGCGGACGGAACAGTCTTGACAAATCTGCACGTTTTGAATAAATTAGCCGAGCTGAACCAAAGCGAGACGGGCCACGCCAATTCCACGGTCGACCTGGAAGGCATTTCCGTATATTGCGCCTTCGAGCGCGGCGTCAACGGTCAGGAGGAATTTATTTTACTGCCGATGGAGATCGTCGCATACCAGGCGCAGGGAGACCTCGCGGTGCTGCGCTTTGTGAACAAAATTTATACGGACACCGGCTCCGGAACGCTCGTCGACGGTTTTACGGACGTCTGCGAATTCCGCACCGATTTGCCGCAGCGCGGCGAACCCGTATATGCGATCGGGAACGGCGTTGCATACGGCGTGGCGATTTCAGACGGGATCGTATCCGCCCCGAATTTTTCAGCGTATCGTGAGGAGTACGGCTATGACATGATCCAGACCGATTGCCCGATCAATGGCGGAAATTCGGGCGGGCCGCTGCTGGATGAAGACGGCCGCGTCGTCGGCATCAATACGCTGGGCCTGGGAGGCGAATACGAAAACGTCAACTGGGCGATCCCGTCGTCTTATGCTAAAACTTTTCTGGAAGCCGTCTTGCAAAACCGCGAAGGAAACGGCGTCGTATTCGTTTGAAGAAAATTTTTACGATATTTGACTGTTAATTTTGTGCTCAATTTTACGCTTCATGAGTACGCCGCCGGACGCGCGCCGATTTCATGTGTCCGACGGCGACTTTTTTGGTTGCGTAAAAAACCGTCAAGCACACAAGCCGCACGGCGCCGATGTTGCAGAAAAAACCATCGTTACAGCGATCTTGCGGCAGAATCATATATGATCTTGCGCGTGGCGGTTTTGTGACCGATCATACGAGTGCTCGCGGTCAAAAGATAAAAATGTGAGCAAGATTAACGTCAAAACATACAAAAAATCGGTAAGCGGCGGGCAAAAATTGAAGCAATCGGCGGAAGCAACTGCCCTATAAGCCTTTTTGCTGCCATCTTCGCGTAAAAGTCGTGTTTTACGCATAGATATGCGTGTCTTGTTTTCTCCTCTACCGCGTCTTTCTCTTTTGAAAAACAGCTGAAAAGGGTTTGGAGCGACTATGTTTGCGCCGTTCCAAACGCTGATAATGCGGCGCCTTCTTAAACTATCGGGAAAGTATTGCTTTTTTTGCGCCCTTGCGCTATAATATTTGTATGGCCGAACAGTCCTTTTATCAAAAGCGAAACATCAAAAATCTGGAGCGCATCGAGGCCCTGAAGGAAGAATTGCCGCCGTTTGTCGACGAGTATTTTTTGGGGATCGAGAACCAGACCAGCACCTTGACGCGCCTCAATTACGCCTACGATCTGCGCATCTTTTTCGATTTTTTATCCAAAAAATGCCTGCGCGGGAAGGCTGTGCGCGCCATCACGCTGAGCGACCTCGAGGCGGTTTCCAGCCACGATATCGAGCGGTTTTTGAGTTATTTGACCCACTATGAGTTCCGTGGCTCCCAAGAAAGCTGCAACGAGCGCGCCAAAGCGCGGAAATTATCGACGGTGCGGGCGCTTTTCAAGTACTTTTTCCGCAAAGATAAGATCAGCGTCGACAACGCCGCCAAAGTTTCCATGCCCAAACTGCACGAAAAAGAGATCATCCGCCTGGAAGCGAACGAAGTCGCCGACCTTTTGAACTGCGCCGATTCGGGCAGCGGCATGACCAACCACCAGCGCGCCTTCCATGAAAAGACGCGCATCCGTGACGTCGCCATCCTCACGTTGTTTTTGGGGACCGGCATCCGTATCAGCGAGCTTGTCGGCCTGAATAACGAGGACATCGACTTTACGACCAATAGCTTCAAGGTGACGCGAAAAGGCGGCAATCAGGCGATCCTCTACTTTTCCGACGAGGTCGCCGACGCGTTGGCGCGATACCTCGCCTATAAAGAAGAAGATAAAAACACGCCCGAACAGGAACATGCCCTCTTTTTATCCATCAAAATGCGGCGCATCAGCGTTCGTGCCGTGGAAGACCTCGTCAAAAAATACAGCCGCATCGTCTCTCCGTTAAAAAAGATATCCCCCCACAAATTGCGCAGCACCTACGGCACGCAGCTGTATCGCGAAACGAAGGATATCTATGTCGTTGCGGACGTCCTCGGGCATAAAGACGTCAACACGACGCGCAAACATTATGCCGCCATCAGCGAGGATATCCGCCGCAACGTCGCCGACAAAGTCAGGCTGCGCGAACCGAAAAAGAAGGACGATCCGAACGGCTGACCGCTTTTTAAGCGATTTATGTCACGCATAGTACTGTGCAAAATATGGAAATTCGTGAAAATATCGACCCAAACGGGGTCAAGGAAAAGATTTATATCCTGCAGCCGATCTTTGAGGACGACGCGCTCGCGATCCGTGACGAGGCGATCTCGCTGATCGAAAGCGCGGGCGCCCTCTACGCCGGAACTATTTTCCAAAAGATCCGCGAAGTGAATCCCGCCACGGTGATCGGGCCGGGCAAGTTGCAGGAATTGCGCGAGCGGTTGGATGGGCTGGACGTGACCGTCCTGTTCAACGGCGAGCTCTCCCCTTCCCAGACGCTGAACATCTCCGCCGCGCTCGACCATAAGAAGGTGATCGACCGCACGACGCTCATTCTGGATATCTTTGCACGCAGCGCCAGGAGCGGCGAAGGCAAATTACAGGTCGAGCTCGCCCAGCTGCAATACATGTATCCGCGTTTGAAGGGAAAAGGCGAAGCGCTCTCGCGCCTCGGCGGCGGCATCGGGACGCGCGGCCCGGGCGAGACCAAGTTGGAGACGGACAGGCGGCGCATCCGTATGCGCATCGCTTATATAAAAGAGAGGCTCGCTTCGATGGAAAACCGTCGCGGGCTCGTCAACGCGCGGCGGGAAAAGGAAGGCGCGCGCCGCGTTTCGCTCGTGGGATACACCAATACGGGCAAATCGACGCTTTTGAACCTTTTGACGGGCGCCGACGTGCTCGCCGAGGACCGCTTATTTGCCACGCTCGATCCGACGACGCGGCGGCTGACCATCGACGGCATCGACTTTCTCCTGACGGATACGGTCGGCTTTTTGCGGGAATTGCCGCATAACCTCATCTCCGCGTTCCATTCCACGCTGGAAAGCGCGCTGCACTGCGATCTCGTCCTCATCGTCTGCGACGCGAAGTCCGATTACGCGATGCAGCTGCAAACGACGCTCGACACGCTCCGCGAACTCGACTGTACGGCTCCCTACCAAGTCGTCATGAATAAATGCGAGGGCATCGCGTCCTTTGAAGAATATCCGCATGACGCCGTCTTTATTTCCGCCAAAGAGGGGCTCGGGATCGATCGGTTGAAGCAGAAAATCTTGGCGCATTTCGCCGCCGATTTTTCCGACCTGTACCTGTTCATCCCCTATGCGCGCATGGACGAATACGCCCGCGTCCGCGACCTCGCTTCCGAGAAAGACCTGCGCTACCGCGACGACGGCATTTCTCTGACGGCGCGCGTCCCCAAAAAATATGCGCATAAGTTCGCCGCGTTCCAAACCGGACCAGCCGAATGATCGCATGACCGATAAAACAAAGAGACGTATGGGTCGCCCCATGTGTCTTTCCTTTTAATTGCATTTTTGCATGACGGAAACGCTTCTTTTTTATGATATCGCAACGCGTTGCCGCCGCGCAAAATTTGAGCGCGGGCGCGGCTATGTGGCTGATTTGCTTGACAAAATATGGGCATGTAGTCGATCCGCTTGACAAAATGTGGGCGAATTGTTACAATATCCGAAAACTCATGCGCACGGCGGTACGCCCCGACAAGATACGGGCGTTTAAAAGGGAAGTCAGGGCCAATTGCCCCGCAGCCCCCGCTGCCGTTTCAGCGGCGCGCGCCGACCACTGCTCACGCGGGAAGGTCGATGCGCACGCAAACCGCTGTTGTAAGCCGGAAGACCTGCCCCGTGCGCCGAAGCCAGCCTTTCCGAGGGGATGCGGAAATGCGGAGCCTATGCCGCGGGCGCGGAGTCTTTTCGTGCGCCCTGCGGCGTCGTTTCCGTGCGCCCGGTCCTTGCCAAGGCCGGACGCTTTTTCTTTGCCGCAATTTTTACACGGGAGTGATATCATGAAAAAACGACTGATCGCATGGAGCGGCGTTCTGCTCCTGACCTTCTTTTTCGTCGCCTGCACGCCGAGCGCCGGCGACGATGCGCGCTCATACCCGGTCACGGAAAACACGGCCGAGCTTGTCGTGTTCACCGCGCCGGACGATCTTGAGCCGATCTCTCTGAAAGAATATCTGGACGGGCTGACCGCGGCCGGTACGCTTACCTACACGATCGCGGACGGTATGATCACCTCGCTGAACGGTACCGAAAACGTCACGGGCGCCGCAGGCGGCAGTTACTGGATGATCTATTGCGATCTTTTGGAGAAGGATGGCGTCATCTATGCCGATCCCGCGTACAGCTATTCGTACAACGGGCTCGCGCTGGCGAGCAGCAGCTACGGCGCGGAAGGGCTGCCCGTCCTGGCCGGTTATACCTACGCCCTCGTATATGAGGAAATGTCGTGGTAAAAGGCGGCAGGGATCGGGCGCGGCGGGCCGCCGCGGCGGCGGAGGTGCTGCCATGAACGGTTTGCCGCGCGGACAGAGGCGCTCCGCCGCGCAGGAGATCGCCGCCTGCTCCGTCATGACGGCCATCCTGATCGCAGGGCAAGCCGTCTTTGCACAGGTCAGCGGCATCGAGATCGTCACCGTCCTCCTCCTGACCTTCTCCTGGAGCTTCGGTCCGAAGGACGGCGTCCTGGCGGCGGTCGCCTTTTCCCTGCTGCGCTGCTTTTTGTGGGGTTTTCACCCGCCTGCGATCGCCCTGTATCTCCTCTATTATCCCGCCTTTGCGCTCTTGTTCGGAACTTTGGGGAAGAGCTCGCCTCGCCGCTTTGCGGCCGCTCAATGCACGGCCGCCAACGGAGTGCTCATTCTGCTCGCTGCCGCGTGCGCGGTACTGGCGTCGACCGACACATTGAAGCTGACCATGCTCGAAATCGAGACGATCCGCGCGCTGCTTTGGGTGATCTTTGCTCTCTGCGCCGCCCTGCTGCTCCTTCTGAACGGCGCGCTGCTCCTGCGCCGCGCCCTGCCGCGGGCGGAAGCGCTCGTCCGCGTCATCCCCGTCGTTGCGCTCGCGGCTCTTTGTACCGTATGCTTTACCCTGCTCGACGACATCCTGACGCCGCTCTTTTACGGGATCGAATGTGGAAGCACGGCGTTCGTCTCCTATTTTTACGCATCCTTTCTTGCACTCGTTCCGCAGACGCTGTGCGCGATCGTCACGGTCGGCGCGCTGTTTTTCCCGCTGACGAGCACGTTTTCACGGATACGACATTAAAAAACGATCCCCAGCTGCCGAACGAAAATTCGAAAGCCGGGGAATTTTTTTGCGAAAAAGCGGGCTGCTGCCCCTTGTCGCCGATCGGGCATACGGCAGGCTAATTGCGGGCTGACAAACAGCCGTCCAAAAAAGCGGCGATCTCCTGCATGACCTGCGGATCCTCTTCCGTCAGCAGCCGATAGTCGAGGGACGCATAATAATCTTTTAACTTGGCGCGATCGGAGCGGATCTCCTTCGGGATCGCGCCGAACTGCTCGTACATCGCGCGCTGGGTGCGGTCGGAGAGATAGGCATTGTGCCCCTTTTCCGGATATAGGATAAACTTCGTGTTCGCCCTGCGCGCGGCGACCTTGCGGATGCGTGCGCCGTTTTCGCGGTAGCGGACGGTCAGATCCCGCCCGCCGTACAGCAACAGGAGCGGCTGATTGGAGGCGCGCAAAGAGCGCAAACTGTTTTGATTGGCGTCTTTCCCGAATCGGCGGCGGTTGAAGAGCCAAAGCCAGCCGGAAAGCAGCGGCGCCAAAAAGGCAAAGCGGCCGAACGTCTTCTGCGCGGCGGCAGATGCGGAGGAAGCAAACCCGCAGATCGCGACGGCCGCCCGAACGTCCGGCTGAGCGGGAAGCGCGTTCATGACGGAAAAGGCGCCCCACGAGTGCCCGACCAATACGATCGGCAGCGCCGAAAGCGCAGGCTGTGAACGGACGAACCGCAGCGCGGCCGCAATGTCGAGGGGGCCTTGGTCGAACCCGTCCGCCCTTCCGTCGCTCGCGCCGCAGCCCGTCATATCAAAACCGAGCACGAGATATCCGCAGCGCGCCAAAAAATCGATTTCTGTCGTGTATGCGAGATGACCCGCGCCGAGCCCGTGCACAAAAACAGCGAGCGCGCGCGGCTGCAGCCCCTCCTTCCGATATAAAAAGCCGCGCAGCGTGATGCCGGGAGCGGAGGAAAAGGAGACGGGGTTCGCCTGCAGCCCGACAAAATCCGATGCCTCAAAATAACGGACGTCGGGATTCCCGTCATACCGCTTTCCGAAAAAATGCCGATCGGTTCGCACGGCGGCGATCCATGTCGCGGCGGCCGCCGCGACGAGCACGGCAAGAAAAATGATCACCCAAAGCATGCCTATCACCTCTGTTTTTCGCGGTCTATGTCAGACATAGTACTTCGCAAATCCTGATTTTTCGCAAAATGGAAAAATTTTTGCATTGATTTTTTGTATTATTTTTGTTATCATACGTCTTGGAGGTGAACGCATGATGAACAACAAAGCCTATCGCATCTTTGCCGTGCTGCTCGCCGCGATCATCCTCGCGGTCGGGATCGCCCTGTTCACGACCGGCTCTTTCGAGCGGCAGAGCGACATCACGGCCGACGACCCGAACGAGGATGACGAGCCGGAGGCAGACGACGAAGGCGCTCCGCCAACGGCAGGCCCCTCCCCCGATCCGCCCGAACCGGAGCCGCCTGCCGGCGGCGAAAGCGATACGGGACCGCCCGGGGAGGACTCGGAAGAGAATCCGGGTGAGAACCCGGAACCGCCCGCAGACGACGCGGTCTACGTCCGCGCAAAGGTCGACCAACTGCAAGTCCGCAAGGGACCGGGCACGGAACACAGGTCGCTCGGCTCGCTCGACGAGGGAGATATGGTGACGCTCCTCGCCGCGGAGGGAAACTGGTACCGCACAAAATATCGAAACCAAATCGCCTATATCAGCGCCGATCGACGGTACACAGAGCGATATGAGATCGAAAAGAATCGCTCCGAATCGGTGGAACGGGTTATCCGATACGGATACGACCTGCTCGGGTCTCCTTACGTTTACGGAGCGACGCGCTATCACGACGGGAGCGGAAAAAAACTGAGCGGCTTCGACCCGGCAAAATACGATTGCTCCTCCTTCGTCCAATACATCTTCTACCGCGGCGCATCCGTCCTTTTGCCGATGACGACGCGGACACAGATCGCGCGGGGCCGCTTTGTGCCGCGCAGCGCGATCGCCCGCGGCGACCTGCTCTTCTTTACCAACGAGCAGCGCTACGATTATACGGGCATCGAGCGCGTGGGACACGTCGCTCTCTATCTCGGCAGCAACTACATCCTGCACACCGCGTCCGATCACGCCGTGATCGAGCAGATCAGCGCCAAGCGCTGGAGCTATTATATCGAAGCGCGGCGGATTTTATAAACAGACGATTTTCGAAACGGCTTTGCTGATTTTGAGAAAAGGCTTTTGCGAGGGCGCAAAAAAATCGGCCGCCCAACCCGCGGCCGATCCAAACTTTTATAAGAGGCGTACCCCGTTGATCACGAGCGCAAAAGTTTTTCCTAAGAAGGCAGCCGCGCGGCGGCAAAGCTGCATCCGGTTAAAGTATATCTCGAAATAATCCATGACGGGGCATTTCAGCGTATCGATCTGGATATCGAGCACGATCTCGCTCGTCTCCGGATGCACGTCGACGCGCGAGCGCTCGGCGGCGAGATTGACGCGGTCATGGATGTTCTGTTCCCCCATGCTCATGCGCGTCGTGTTGTGGCGCACGCGGCTCTTATGCACGTCCGCCTTGTCCGCGATGATGAGCGCTGACGTGACGTCGCTCACGGGCAGCCCTTCCTTTTCGTCGTGATTGCCGATCGCCATCATCACTTCGGCCGCGTCGAGGTATTCCATACCCATGCGCGTCAGGATCTTGTACGCGAGCAGCGCGCCCGACTGGGCGTGGCCCGCGCGGTTGACGCTGTTGCCGATGTCGTGCAGGTATCCCGCGATCCGCGCGAGCTCCACGCGCCGCGCGTCGCCGCCGACTTTTTGCATGATCTCGCCCGCCCAGCGGCTGACGATGCTCGAATGGCGCACCGAATGCTCGGTAAAGCCGAGGGCCTCGATCTGGCTCTCGGCGATGTGCATGATCGCCTTCACTTCGGCATCGTTTTTGACATCCGCGACCGTGAGCAACGCTTAAAATTCCTCCACTTTGATGTTTGCGAAAATTTCGTCGTATTTTTCCTTCGTAAAGGAGATCTGCCCAAAGGTCGTCACCGTCGCGGTGCCCGCGGCGACACCCGCCCGCAAGATCTCGTTGAGGGGGGCGCCCTGTTCGAGCATCATGGCTGCCGCGGCGACCATGCCGTCGCCCGCGCCGACCGTCGAATTGATCGCGACGTTGATGCTCTTGCAATAGTAATTTTTGCTGCCGTCGGTGATGATCGCGCCGCGCTTGCCCAGCGAGAGCAGGACGCGCTTGGCGCCCTTGTCCAGCAGCGCGTAGCAGCCCTTGAGCATATCCTCGCGCGACTTGAATTCCTGCTGCAGCGTGCTCTGCAGTTCGTCCTTGTTGGGTTTGACCAGATCCAGCCCCGTGCTCAGCGCGGCCAGCAGCTTCGCCCCTTCCGTATCGGCGATCTTCAGCGTGTTCGGCGCCGCGACGGAAAAGAGGCGGGAATAGTAACCGCTCTCCACGCCCTGCGGCAGGCTGCCGGAAACGATCATGACGCTGCAAGTCTTGGAAAGATTTCCGACAATGTCGACCAGCTCGTCCTGCTTGTGTTCGCTGATACATTCGCCGACGTCGTTGACTTCGGTGAGCATGGACTTGTTGTCGATAAACTTGTAGTTCTCGCGGACGCGGCCCTTGTTCCAGACAAAGACGCTCGGCACGCCTTCGCGGTCGAGGGCCTGCTCGAACTGGGAACCGTTTTCATTGTACATGAAGCCCGTCGCGTAGCTCTGCCCGTGCAGGCGCGCCACGCCGATCGCGACGTTGAGCGCCGCGCCGGTAAAACTCAGCGTCTTGTTCTTGACGTGATTGATCTTGCCGACGTTGAGCGAATCGACTTCGATCGTAACGTCCGTGCATGGATTCAAACAGACTGTCAGGATCATCTTTCTCTTTCCATCCTTCTATCCGACCCGCGTCGCCGTACATGCCAAACCGCAAGGCCGACGCAAAGGCGATTTTCTACCTACTATTATATTACAGTCAAGAAATAATTTCAAGACTATATTGCAACTTTTTTGTACTTTTTTATAAGAATAAAAGACTCGATGCTTTCAAAACGCGCCCAAACGGAAAACGGCCGCCCGATCCGGGCGGCCGCCTTGCTCGATCATCCCGATCACATCGAAATCATCTGCAGCGTTTCATACAATTCATAGTTGAAAGTCTTTTTCATGCTGACGGCTTCGATGATATCCATATCGATGATCTCATTTTTACGGATACCGACGACGCGGTTGCCGATGCCGTCTTTGAGCATACGGACGGCGCGATTGCCGAACTGCGCCGCGAGCATTCTGTCCGCCATCGAGGGCGAACCGCCGCGCTGCACATGGCCGATCGTCGTGCCGCGCACCGAATAGGTCGTCATGGCCTGCAGCTTTTTGGAGAACTCCTCCGCCGTCGAAACGCCTTCCGCCAAGACGATGATGTTCGAATGTTTGCCGTTCGCGCGGCTGCGGTTGATGCGGAGAATGATATCCTCCATATCAAAAGGGATTTCCGGAACGATGATGATCTCCGCGCCGCTCGCGATACCGGAATACAGCGCGATGTCGCCGCAGCGGCGGCCCATCACCTCGACGACGCTGATACGCTCGTGCGAGGTCATCGTGTCGCGCAGCTTGTTGATGATATCGAGGCAGGTGTTGACGGCCGTATCGAAACCGAGCGTATAGTCGGTGTATTCAAGGTCGTTGTCGATGGTGCCGGGGATGCCGATCGTCGGGATGCCGAACTGCTCGCTGAGGCACTTGGCGCCGCGGAAAGAACCGTCGCCGCCGATGACGACCAGACCTTCGATGCCGTGGTCGTTGAGCGTCTTGACCGCCTGTTTCTGCCCCTCGACCGTGTACATTTCGACGCAGCGGGCCGTACGGAGGATCGTGCCGCCGCGCTGGACGATGTCCGAAACGCTGCGCATCTCCATCGGCTTCATTTCGTCGTTGACCAGGCCTGCATAGCCCTGCTCGATGCCATAGATCTCCATGCCGAAATACTTTGCCGTACGGACGACCGCACGGATGCATGCGTTCATGCCGGGTGCGTCGCCGCCGCTCGTCAATACACCGATTCGTTTCATATAACTCCTCCGTTCCGTTAGTTCAAGTCGATCACTTTTATGCTATCCTATTATAACAGATTCCACACAAAAAGCAAAGCATTTTGCAAGGTTTGCCTGCAATACATACGATTCTTTATCATTTCAAACATTTTTTGTCAATGATGACGCTTCCACGGCCCAAAACGGCTCAAACGCGCACGATCTCGTCCTCGCGCAGATACAAATTCAGCTCGTCGCGCAGCCCGCGGCAATCGTTGATATGCGTCAGACGGTACAGTTTGCCGCCGCGCTTGATCTTGACGACGAGATCGCCGTTCATGTAGTTGGAAAAGAGGGCCGTCAGCTCGTCGAATTCCTCTTCCGTCAGCGCGGATGCGTTCAGCCACAGCGCGTGCTCGCGCACTTTGACGGGCGCGGCCGCGTTTTCTGCGGGCGCCGCCGCCCCGCCCGTAAATTCCTGCATCTTGTCGAGGATGATGACGGGCGCCTTTTCGTCGTCCAGCTGCATCTTTCCGCTCAGCCGCACGATCTTGTCGGGGACGACGATGCTGCGGATCTTTTCATATACGTTCGGGAATGCGACGCACTCGATATTCCCGTACAGATCCTCCACCGAGATGAACGCCATCGGCGCGCCCGAACGGGTATTGATGCGCTTGTACGAACCGATGACGCCGCCCATCGTGACCGTCGCCCCGTCGGTGAGCTCGGGGTAGCTCTTATGCCCCTCCTCGTCCTCCTCAAAGTTCTGCATTTTGAGGCAGGAGAAGGAGCAGTCGTGGAAGGCTCCTGCGTATTTTTCAAAGGGATGACCGCTGACGTAGACGCCGAGCACCGCCTTCTCTTTGGCAAGTTTTTCACCCGTTTCCAGTTCGGGGAGGTCGGGATACTCGATGTCGGTCACGTCCTCTTCGATGATGTCGCCGAACAGGCTCATTTGCATACTCTGTTTTTGTTTGGCGATCTTGTTCGCGCGGTCGAGCACGCCGCCGTAGACGGCCAGCAGCTGCGCGCGGTTCACGCCGAAGCTGTCGAACGCGCACGCGCAGATCAGCCCCTCGAGCATACGCTTATTGAGGAAGGGCGCGCAGCGGAACACGAAGTCTGCAAAGTTTTTGAAAGGCCCCTTCTCCTCCCGCTCGTCGATGATGGACTGCGTCGCGTTGACGCCGACCCCCTTCAGGGCGCTCAACCCGAAGCGCACGCCGTTGCCCTGCACCGAAAAATACGTCTTGCTCTTGTTGACGTCGGGCGGCAGGACGAGGATATTCTTCTCTTTGAGATAGACGATGTATTTGGAAACTTCCTCGATCTTTTCGATGCGGTTGTTGAGGATCGCGGCGAGGAATTCTTTGGGGTAAAAGCGCTTCAGATACGCCGTGCGATAGGCGAGAACGGCGTAGCAGGTCGCGTGGGCCTTGTTGAACGCATAGCTTGCGAAGCTCTCCATGTCGCCGAAGATCTTCGCCGCGACTTCCTTCGAGATCCCGCGGCTGACGGCGCCCTCGATATTGCCGCCGTCCTTGATGTTGCCGAAGATGAATTTATCCTTCTGCGCCATCAGCTCGGCCTTGTTCTTTTTGCCCATGGCGCGGCGGACGAGGTCCGCCTGGCCCAGGGAAAATCCGGCCAGATCCTGGAAGATCTGCATGACCTGTTCCTGATAGACGATGACGCCGTAGGTGACCTTTAAGATGTGTTCGAGCTGCGGGCAATCGTACTTGACCTGCGACGGGTCCTGTTTGTTGGCGATATATTTGGGGATATATGCCATCGGGCCGGGGCGATAGAGCGCGACGCCTGCGATGATGTCTTCCAGGCAGTCCGGCTTGAGGTCTTTCATGAACTTTTTCATGCCGCCTTGTTCGAGCTGGAACACGGCGTCCGTATCCCCCTCGGAGATCAGCGCATACGCGTCTTTATTGTCGTAGCCGATCTCGTCCCAATCGATGACGCGGCCGGTGTCTTCCAGAATGTAGTCGCACGCCTTCTTGATATCGGTGAGCGTCGTCAACGCGAGGAAGTCCATCTTGAGCATGCCGATGGACTCGACCTCTTTCATGTTGAACTGCGTCGTGACGTCCTCGCCGTTGCGAGAGAGCGGAACGGCGTCGGCGATCGGTTTGCGGCAGATGACGACGCCCGCGGCGTGCATGGACGTGTTGCGGGGCATCCCTTCCAGGCGGAGGGACATATCGATGACGCGGCGGAGTTGCTCGTCCGTTTCATACAGTTCGATGAATTCTGGGTTGCGCTTTTTCTCCTGTTCGTCGACTTTTTTCAAAAGCTCGGTGCGCTTGTCCTCGTCCTGTTCGGCCGCCGCCTTTTGGCGCAGCCCCTCGATATTGCGGCCGAGCAATTCGCCGATGGTCGATTTGCCGTCCATCAGCTTGGTCACGCGGTCCGTCTCCGAATACGGGACGCGCAGCACCCGCCCTACGTCCTTGATCGCCGCCTTGGAGGCGAGGGTGCCGAACGTCACGATCTGCGCCACGTTTTCGGGATGGTACTTTTCGCGGACGTATTCGATCGTTTCCTGCCGCCTTTCGTTACAGAAGTCGACGTCGAAGTCGGGCATGGTCACGCGGTCTGGATTCAGGAAGCGCTCGAAGAAGAGGTCGTATTTGAGCGGATCGATATCCGTGATGCCGATGGCGTAGGCGACGATGCTCGCCGCGCCGCTCCCGCGCCCGGGGCCGACCGGGATCCCGCGCGCCTTGGACCACTGGATAAAATCCATGACGATCAGATAATATTCCGCGAATCCCATCCCGAGGATGATGCCAAGCTCGTAATCGGCGCGCTTTTTGACCGCCTCCGTGATCTCGCCGTAGCGGCGCTTCAGCCCCTCCCACGTCAGTTTTGTCAGATAATCTTTGGGATCGGAGCCGTCCTCCGGCGTATAGCCGGGGATCAGCGATTTGTCCTTGATCGGGTCGCCGTTGTCTTTGAGGTCGAAGCAGGGCTCCTCCGCGCATTTCTGCGCGACGACGAGCGTGTTCGAGATCGCCTCGGGGACATAGGAAAACAGTTCGGCCATCTCCTGCGCGGATTTCAGGTAAAATTCCTGCGTATCGAACTTCATGCGCTTGGGATCGTCGACCGTCTTCTTCATCTGGATGCACATGAGCACATCCTGCATTTCCCAATCTTCCTTGCGGATGTAATGGACGTCGTTCGTGGCGACGGGCGGGATATCCAGTTCCTTGGCGAGCTGCAATAAGAGCGGGATGATCTTTTTTTGCTCGGGCAGCCCGTGATCCTGGATCTCGATGTAAAAATCGTCGCCGAAGATCTCCTTCAGCTCGATCGCGGTCTTGCGCGCCCCCGCGTAATCGCCGCGCAGCAACAGCTTGGGGATACGCCCGGCAAGGCACGCCGAAAGGCACACGAGCCCCTCGCTGTGCTCGCGCAGCGTCTTATAGTCGCAGCGTGGCTTATAATAAAACCCGTCCACATAGGCGATCGAATCCAGCTTGACGAGGTTGTGATACCCCTTTTTGTTTTTGGCGAGCAGGATCAGATGCTCGAACTCGCTCGTGCTGTCTTTGACGCGCAGATCTTGCGTCATGTACATCTCGCAGCCGATGATCGCTTGGATGTTGTTTTTGCGGCATTGCTCCGCAAATTGCAGCGTCGCGTACATATTGCCGTGGTCGGTGATAGCGATGGCTTTGATGCCGTTTTTGACGCAGTGCGCGACGAGCTCCTTGACCTTGCAGGCGCCGTCGAGGAGACTGTATTCGGTATGTACGTGAAGATGGACAAAATCGCTCATAGTTCCCCGTTTGTAAAGATCTTGCGGGCTCAGCGCAGGCCCGCAATGAAAGAAGCGAGCCCCGCCGCCGCGCGGCGTGCGTCCGCGCCTTCGGCAAAGACGACGTACTCGTCCCCGGCCGCAAAGCGGACGGTCAGAAGCCCGACGATGCTCTTCGCGTTGGCGCGCTTGTTCCCGTCCTGGATGGTCAGCTCGCTCTTGTATTTGCTCGCTTCAAAGACGATCTGCTGCGCGTCGTACGCGTTGTAAGTGCTCTTGTGATAGGTAAACGGCTCCCGTTCCATCGATCATTCCTCCCCCGAAAGCTCCTCCGCCATCTTGACCAGCCTGCGAAGGCGATGGTTCAGACAGCTCTTTGTGACGCCGAGGCGTTCCGCCAATTCTTTGAGGGAAGCCTCTTTGTCGGCCAGGCGCGCCTGCGCTGCCTCGCGCAGGGGCTCGTCCAGCTCCTGCAACCCGACGGCCGCGGCGATCGTCTCGATCGCGCGGATCTGCCGGACGGACGCCATCACGCTCTTGTCATAATTCTTTTGCAGGCAATTCGCCACGCGGTTGATGCGGTTGCGCTCCTCCTTTTCCCCGACGAGCGCGTTCAGCTTTTGCAGCGCGCCCTCCGCGCCGACGAGATCCAGAAAATCGGAGATCGCGCCGAGATTTTTCAGATACACGACGTACGTCCCCTTGCGCTCGACGTACTTCGCCAATATCTCATAACGGGCGAGCAGTTCCAAAAAGGAATCGGCGATCTTTTGCCCGGAAAAGACGATCTCGAGATGATAACCGGAGCGCGCGTCCACTATCTTGGGCAGAGTGCAGCTGCCGCTGCCCAAAAACGCGCCGATGATATACGCGCGCTTGCAGCAGTCGTTTTCGATCATGTAGCGATCGATATCCATTTTCAAGCTGATCGCGTCGCCCGTTCGCTCGGCGATGCCGAGCTCGCACAGGATATAAAACGAGCGGTCGGACAGGCACTGAAAGACGAGCCGATCCCGCCCGCTGCGCACATCCGCCTCCGCGCGGACTACCTTCAATTCGGCGCCGAACAGATCCTCGAGCATCCCGATCACGAATTCCGCCGTGCGCTCGCTTTCGGTGACAAATTCAAAGCCTATGCGCGGCCCGCTGCGCAGCACGCTGCCCGTGACGCGCAAAAAAGCCGAAAGCGCCGCCGTGCGGCAGCAGGCGTTTTCAATGCCGCGGCGCACGATCTCGCGCTTGATCTCCCTCGTAAAGTTTACCGCCGCCACGCTAACAGTGTTTCTCCTTGTAGGCGCGGAAGCGGAAATTCGGCTTCCTGCCGTCGATGTTGTCGATCCGATCGCGCGGGATCTCGACGCGGGATAAGATCTTGTCCACAAGTTTTGTGTCGCCGACGCGGTCGGGCGTGTGCGCGTCCGAGTCGATGATGAATCGCACGCCCGTATCGCGGACCTTGACGAGCTCTTCGTCCGTCAGATGGACCTTTTTTGCGTTCAGCTCGATGTATGTGCCGTAATCGCGCGCGGCCTTCGCCACTTCCACGACGTCGCAAAAACTTTGGTAGTTGAGGTGCGTCACCGCGTCGATCGGATTTTTCTTGATGCTGTTGATGTAGGCGTTGGTGTTGTAGCGGACCAGGCTCTTGCTCGGCCGGATATGGAAGGTCGTGTCGACCGAATTGCGCACGAACATATTCCAAAAATCCCGTATGTGCGTGAATTTGACAAAGCGGTGGATCCCCATGAGGAAGATGTCAAAATCTTTATAGTCCTCTTCCTTCAGGTCCGTCCGCCCGTTTTCGTCGCAGAGATTGGCTTCCGTCCCGACATAGACGGGGATGCCTGTCCGCGCGCTCGCCTCCTTGCAGTCGGCGAGCAGCTGCGGGATCCGCTCGTGGCGCAGACCGAACGCCAGCTGCTCGAACCCGTGGTCGGTAATGGCGATCTCCTGCAGCCCGACCTCCTTGGCGCGCATCACGTTTTCAAGGACGGTCCCCTTGCCGTGGCTGTAGATCGTATGTGTATGATAATCACCGGTCAGTAGCATCTAAAATACTCCTATGTAACGTATCTCCTCGCGCAGCAGTATCCCCGTCCGCTCCCGTACACGCGCGCGTATGCGCTCGATCAGGCAAACAAAGTCCCGCGCCGTCGCGTCGCCGCGATTGATCAGGAAATTTGCGTGCCGCGCGGACACATAGGCGCCCCCGCAGGACATCCCCTTGCACCCCGCGCGCTCGATCAGCGCGCCGGCGGACACGCCGCCCGCGTTCTGAAAGACGCAGCCCATGCTGCGGCCGGACGGAAGCGCCGAGCGCCTGCGTTTGACGCGATCTATGTCAGACAGAATACTCTGCAAATTGCCGTTTTTCAGCTGTAATTCGGCAGAAATGACGCATTCACCCCATTCCATAAAGCGCGAGCGCTTATAGGCAAACCGACACTCCCACGCCGGGACGCGCACGATCTCCCCTTCGGACCACGCGGTGACCGACCGCACGATATCCGCCATGCAGCGCCCCTGCGCCCCCGCGTTCATAAAGATAGCGCCGCCGACCGTCGCAGGGATCCCCTGCAAAAAAGTCGCTCCGCACAAACTCTGCCGCACGGCGGCGGCGAGGACGGACGCGAGGCGCGCGCCGCAGTCGGCGACGATCCGCTCCCCTTCCGCGCGCACGGAACGAACGAAGCGCGTGCAGATGACGGCGCCGTCAAACCCCGCATCCGACGCGAGCAGGTTGGAGCCGTTCCCTAAAACAAAGTACGGCAGTCCGCGTTCGGATACACACCGCAGCAGAGCCGCAAGCTCCGCCGCGCCGCGCGGATACAGGGCGAGCGGCGCGCACCCGCCGACGCCGACCGTCGTATGCGCGCGGAAAGAAAAATCCTCTTCATGCGGCATATCCGGGAAGGCGGCGCACAGCGAATGCCATTTCTGCTCCATTTTGTACTCTCCTATTATACAGCAAACGAACTTTTTTTACAATGTTATACGAGATAATTTTTCAATTTTTTTGCGCCGCTTTTGTCTCCGCAGAGGGCGGCTTTCGCGCAGCTTTCCAGCTCGCCGCGCACCTCCTGCGTCAGGAACGCCGATACCGTCCGGCGCGGCTTCGCGTTCTCCGCCGACGACAGAACGGGATCCCCCGCATATACGGTACAGTCTATGCTGAGCATCCCGATCTTTGTGAGCGTTTCCTGCACCGCGCGCGAAAGGAGCACGTCGATAAATTCCAGCGCGGCGGCGTATCGCGGGCCGTCCTCCGCGCAGACGGAGACGTATTGATACAGGTCGCAGAACGCCGTAAGCGGCTTTGCCGAAAAGGAATAGCCGCGCGTGCGCAGACGCCAGACGTCCCGCTGCGTGCCGATCATATAGCGGTATTTTCCGCCGATCAGATCCACATACGCCTGCACGGACGGCTCCGTACTGAAATCGCCGACATACCCTTCCGATGCGGCGGCCGCCTCGACGCACGCCCCGCGCCCGACGCTCAAGACCGTATTCTGCGGCGTGACGTCCGTAAAATCGCCCTCGCCCGTCAGCAAAAAATAGCCGCCGCGGCACCACGGATACGCGACCGTTTCGCCGCCCAGCCTGCCCGCGGAAAAGTCGAGCCCGGCGAGCGGCCGCGCGAGGTCGGCGACGAACCCGACGCCCGGGCCGTAGGAGACGACATCGGGGATATGCCCTTCCGAAACGGCGTTTTCGGCGCTCTCCGGCGTGTGGGCGGTGACCAGAACGAGCCGATCCCCCTCCTTTTCATAGAGGCGCGCCACCCCGTTCAAAAAGGATGCGCGCGAGCCGCGCCCGCCCTCAAAGCTGTCGATCTGCCACACGCGCAGGATCTCCGTCCCGCCCTTCTCCTCCTCTTTCTCCCGCCCGTACGCGGGATACAGGCAGGCGGCGACGGCGATGCCGAGACAGAGTAGGCACAAGAGCGGCGTCTTTACGGCGCGAAAAATACGATGCATACTCTATTGTATGAATCGCGCCCCGCCGAATAACTCTTCCGCGTACAATAAAGCATCCCCGCGCGTACATTTTATAAAGGATCACTAAGGCAAAGAATAAGCGGTCCGGCAAACCGCCAAACCGCTCATGTTCAGAATTTCCTATTACAGACGCCTTCCGAAGATGATTTTCGTTCCGGCAAAAGCCGCCGCGGCTTACCCGCGCGCGGGCAGGCCGTACTCAAGCGCCAGTTTTTGGAAGGACGGCAGGGAGCGTTCGATCATCGAGTGCGAAACGCAGTACGCGATGCGGACATATCCCTTGCACCCGAAATCGTCGCCGGGGACGAGCAGAAGATCATACTTTTTTGCGCGCTCGCAGAACGCGTAGGCGTCCGGCTCGGGCGACTTGACGAACAGATAGAAAGCCCCGTCCGGACGGACGCAGGAAAACCCGTAATTTTGCAGGGAGCTTGCCAGCAGGTCGCGATTGCGCTCGTAGACGGAGACGTCGGACGTGACGCCCTGGCAGCACGCGATCATCTTCTGGAAGAGCGAGGGCGCGCACACATATCCGAGCGCGCGGCCGGCGCCGCAGACGGCGAGATACAGCTCTTTGGCGCGCTCCGCCGAAGGATTGACAAAAATATAGCCGATGCGTTCGCCGGGGAGCGAAAGCGATTTGGAATAGGAATAGCAGACGACGGTGTGCGGATAGTACCGGGTCAGATACGGGACCTTGACCCCGCCGTAAACGAGCTCGCGATAGGGTTCGTCGGTGATGAGATAGATCGTCTTGCCGAGCTGCGCCGATTTTTCGGTCAGGATGTGCGCCAGGCGCACGATCGTCTCCTCGCTGTACACGACGCCGCTCGGGTTATTGGGCGAATTGACTAAGACCGCCGCCGTCTTTTCATTGATCGCGCTTGCCAGCTTCTCCAAGTCGATCTGGAAGGTGTCTGGATCCGAGTCGAGGGCGACGAGCGACGCGCCCGCCGTCTCCGTAAAGACTTTGTATTCGGTAAAATAGGGCGCAAAGGTGATCACCTCGTCGCCGGGAACGCAGACCGCGGACAGCGTGATCGTCAGCGACGCCGCCGCCCCGCAGGTCATATAGATGAAATTCGCGTCCGCATCGACGCCGTGCGTCTTGCGGATGTAGTCCGCGATCGCCGCGCGCACGGACGCGTCGCCCTGCGCCGACGTATAACCGTGCAGGGCCGTCGGCTCCTCTTCGCGCAGCAGCCTGTGCAGCGTATCCGTCACGATCTGCGGCGGCACGACGCTCGGGTTGCCGAGGCTGAAATCATATACGTTTTCCGCGCCCACTTGTGCGGCGCGCTTTTTGCCGAATTCAAAAATTTCCCGGATCACCGAGCGGCGGCTGCCAAGCCCCAACATCCTCTGATTCATCCTGTTTTCTGCTCCTTGCGTTTTCTTTTGGCGACGCGCAGCAAAACGGGCGCGCGTCCGCCGTTCATTCCCATACAGTATATCACAAAAAGGCGGCATCCTTCAACAAAAACGGCGGCGCGCCGCGCGATTTATGCGGAAATTATTTCGGCGGCGGCGCTCCCCTTCCCTTTTCGAATACTTGACAAACCACGCAAAAAAATTTATACTAATCGATGGAAATATCGCGCGAGGAGGTGGCCCTGTGAAGGAAAAGATCATTCAGCTTTTAGACGAAAACCGCATCGAAGATCTGCACTCGATCCTGGACGAGCTCTCCGCGGAAGATCTCGCCGCGCTGCTCGACTCGATGGACGGCGAACATCTCCCGAAGCTGTTCGGCTGCCTCGACAAAGAGCTCGCCGCAGACGTGTTCGTCCTGCTCGACAGCGACACGCAAAAGCGCGTCCTCAAAGATTTCAGCGACGTCAAGCTGCAGCCGGTCACGGACGAGATCATCGACGACGACGTCGAGGATCTGCTCGAGAGCATGCCGACGGAGGTCGTGCACGAGGTCCTGCGCAAGGCGACGCCCGAAAACAGAAACGACAAGATCGTCGAGATCGTCGACTATTTGGAAGAAAAGAAGTTCCCCCTGCTCAAGCCCCTGCTCGCCGAGCTGGAGCCCGCCGACCTTGCGGAGATCTTTTCCGAACTGGACGAACGGGATATCCCCATCGTCTTTCGTCTCCTGCCGAAGGAACTTGCGGCGGAGACGTTCGTCGAGATGGGAAGTTCGCAGCAGCAGCTTTTGATCAACTCTTTCTCCGATAAAGAGCTCAAGCTGATGTTGGACGAGCTGTTCGTGGACGATACCGTCGATCTGATCGAGGAGATGCCCGCCAACGTCGTGAAAAGGATCTTGCTGCAGGCGGACAGCGAAACGCGCAAAGAGATCAACGAGATCCTCAAGTACCCGAAAGACAGCGCCGGAAGCCTGATGACGACGGAGTGCATCTCCCTGCATCAGACGATGACCGTCAGCGAGTGCTTCGACAAGATCCGCCGAGAGGCGATCGATAAAGAGACCATTTACACCTGTTATGTGACGGACAACCAGCGCACCCTGCTCGGCATCGTCACCGTCAAGGACCTGCTCCTGCACAACTACGACGAAACGATCGGCACCTTCATGGAGACGAACATCATCTCCGTCAAGACGCTGGACGACAAGGAAGAGGTCGCGAACCTCCTCTCCAAGTACGATCTGCTCGCCGTGCCCGTCGTCGATCAGGAAAACAGGCTGGTCGGCATCGTCACCGTCGACGACGCGTTGGACGTCATCACCGAAGAGGCGACGGAAGATATTTCGTACATCAACGCCGTCACCCCGTCCGACAAGCCGTATTTGGAGACGAACGTCTTCAGCGTCTATCTGCACCGCCTGCCCTGGCTCGCCATCCTTATGGTCGGCGCGACCTTTTCCGGGCTGATCCTGAACATCTATGAAGAGCTGCTCCCCACCGTGCTGGTCGCCTGCGTGCCGATGATCATGGGCACGGGCGGCAATGCCGGAAGCCAGGCTTCGGTCACCGTGATCCGCGGCATGGCGCTGGACGAGATCCGACCGCGCAATATCTTACAGGTCATCTGGAAAGAACTGCGCGTGGCGGTGCTCATCGCACTCTCCATCGGCATCATCTGCTTCGCGAAATTACAGCTGATCGATCGGCTCATTTTCGGCTACGAATATACCGTGTATTATTCCCTCGCCGTCGCCGTCGCGATCGCCTTTGCCGTCATCGTCGCCAAGATCGTCGGCTGCTGCGTGCCGATCCTCGCCGAGACCATCCACATCGACCCGGCCGTATTCGCGAACCCCTTCATCACGACGATCACAGACGTGCTCTCGCTGCTCATCTTCTGCGGCGTTTCGCTCGGTTTGTTCCACATCGTCAGTTAGCCGACACGGCAGTCAAAAGGCACCCTTGCGGGTGCCTTTTCGTCTGTCTTTTTTCCTTCAGATCAGCTCGCACAGGAGCATCAGCAGCGGGATCGTCACGATGCAGAGGATGGTATTCATCAGCGTGGACGCCGCCGCCGTTTCGCGATCGCCCCCGAACATTTCCGCAAAATTAAGCGCGCTGGACGCCGTCGGCATGGCGGCGATGATGAACAGCGCGATCACGACGAATCGATCGAGCGGGAAGACGAGGTCGACGAGCAGCATGATCCCCAGGCTGAGCAGCGGCGAGACGATCAGTTTGATCGCGGCGACGGCATAGACGCGCACATCCGCGACCAGGCGGAGCGGGTGCATATCCGCGAGCCGGATGCCGAGGATGATCATGGAGAGCGGGAGCGTCATGTCGCCGAGATAACGGACGGGCAGCGCGACCGCCTCCGGGATCGCGACGTTGCAGAAAAAGAACGGAAGCGCGATGATGACCGCGATCGTCGGCGGGTTGAGGAGGACTTTGAGCGGGTTGATGCGCTTCTTTTCGCCCGTGATCGCGTAGACGCCGAGCGTCCAGGTCATGGCGTTGAACGCGATGTTGTAGACGACGGTGTACAGGATCATCTCGTCGTTGCCGGGGAAGAGCATCTCCATGACCGGGATCCCCATAAACCCGACATTGCCGAGATAGGAGGACGCGACAGCCGCCCGTTTCGCCGCCTCATTCCGATCGCTTCGGAAGCAGAGCTTTGCAAAAAAATAGACCGCCAGCTGCAGCGCGACCGCAAAGCCGAGCACCCAGGCAAAGCGCGCGAGCATGGCCGGGTCGAACGGCTTGTTGAAGATGGACGACATCATCAAAAAGGGCTGCGCGATGTACAGGAGCAGCACCGCGAGCAGGGACGCCGCCTTGTCCGAGAACAGCTTGCTCTTGCGCAGGACAAAGCCTGGCACGGCCAGCACGACGATCGTGACGACGTTGATAAAAGTCTCTAAAAACGCCATATAAAACCTTCTTTCCAATTCTCTCTCCGCCGCGCCGACCGCCCGGCGGGCACGGCAATGCCCGAATCGCCTGTTCAGCAGCGGGCACGGCAATGCCCGCGACGTGCGCGGGCATTGCTTTCGCTCACATCGGGTGCAAGCGCATACGCTTACGCTGCCCGCGCGGCGCGGGCTTTTGCTGCAAAATCAACGGATCAGGCGGAATTTCCCGAGTACGGGCAGTTCCCAGCACTCCCCTTTCGCGACGCCGACGATGCAATAGATGCACGCGACGAGCACGGCCAGACCGAGCAAGCCGCACAGGATCCCGAACAGGATGCCGACGACGGGGATCAGGCACAAAATCCCGAAAACGACTTCGCCGATGACGGCGCACAGCAAGATCAGCAGAGACTGGTTCGCGTGGAAGCGCGCCTCCGCCTCGTTCGGATACAGGAGCAGCGGCAAAAAGAAAAGTATGCCGAAGAGATAGGCGAGGATATACACGACCTTTCTCTGCATCCCGTCGTCGGAAGAGCCGTTGTCCGGGCGCCCGCCCTCCGGCTGCTGTTCCGAGCTCGTGCCGCCATCCTGCTGCGGATCATATTCATCATTCATCATGCTACAACACCTCGAAAATAAACGATATTCAAACAGATCAGCGATCTGATTTGTCTGTCCTGCTTTCCTGCGCCGCAGCGCTCTCCTCTTTCGAGTCGGCATCCGCGAACGCGCCGCTTTGCGGCGCGGGAACTTCCGCCGCGGAGCCGTTTTTCAAAGAGGGATCGCCCGCCGCCGAACCGCCTTTCGCCGCTTGGGCGGGATCGGCGAAAAAGCCGCGCCCCTTGCGGGAGCAAATCACAAAATACCCGACATAGATCGCCGCCCCGACGAGGATCATAAAGATCGCCGTGACCTGGGAGGGCGAAAGGCCGGGGATCAGCGACGCGCCGCGGTCGTCCGTGCGGAAAAATTCGATGACGAAGCGCCAAACGCCGTAGCCGATCAGATAGACGGGCGCCTCCAGCCCCTTCCCCTTCCAGATGCGCGCGATGATGAACGCCGCCAGCGCAAAGAGGAAGATCGCTTCAAACAGCTGCAGCGGCACGACTTTGACATAGACGCCGTCGCTTACGCCGATATCCATCGGGATGCCGTACCATGCGTCCGTCTCGCCGCCGTGGCAGCAGCCCGCCAGAAGACAGCCGATCCGCCCGAACCCGTGCGCGAGGGGCACGCATGCCGCGGCAATGTTTGCCAGCGTCGGGAACCTTCGCACGCCTTCGGCATTGCTCCCGAACAGGATGCGCGAGCCGACGAAATAAATGAGGATCAGGCAGGCTGCCCCGCCAATCAGTCCGCCGTAGAAGGTGGCGCCCGTGGTCTCGTCGATCACAAATTCGCCCGTTTCCAGCGCGTTGTACACGGCCTGGAACAAGACGGCGGTCAGATAGCCGACGACGACGGAGACGACGATCCCGACGAGGATCAGATTCTGCATTTTGGCAGGCATCTTCCGCCTCCCCGCCAGGAGGGAAAACAGCACCATCGCCGCAATGACGCCGACGAGCATACAGATCTCATAAAACCCGATGCTGCTGCCGTCCGGAAAACTGAGTAAGGGATAGGGATACATCGGCGTTTACTGAGCTCCCTCGAGGATGTCGAGATATTCGTCGTAGGTGACGTTCTTGTCAAAGGTCTTGGTGTCGTTGATCTCGATGATGCGATTGGCGACCGTATTCATGAGCTCCTGGTCGTGCGACGTGAACGCCATGCAGCCGCGGAAATTATTCATGCCGTTGTTGAGCGCCGTGATCGATTCGAGGTCGAGGTGGTTGGTCGGCTCGTCCATGACGAGGAAGTTGCCCCCTTCCAGCATCATCTTCGCGAGCATACAGCGCACCTTCTCGCCGCCGGAGAGGACCTTTGCCTTTTTGAGCGCCTCCTCCCCCGAAAAGAGCATCCTGCCCAGCCAGCCGCGCAGGTACTCCTCGTAATGGTCGTTGGAGAACTGGCTCAGCCATTCGACCAGCGTCAGGTCGCATCCGTCGAAAAAGTCGTTGTTGTTTTGCGGCAGATAGGAAAACATGATCGTTTTCCCCCACTTGACCGTGCCGGAATCGGGCTGTACTTTGCCGGTCAAGATGTCGAACAGCATGGTGATGGTCGTGCTCTTATCGCTGACAAAGCCGATCTTGTCCCCTTTCTGCACGATAAAATCGAGGTCGCGGAAGTATCCTTCCTTCGTCAACCCCTCGACGATGAGGATATCGTTGCCGATCTCGCGCTCGAACTTGAAGTCGATGAACGGATATTTGCGCAGC
>DXFD01000042.1 GCA_019114625.1 Candidatus Borkfalkia faecigallinarum
TGGCTGAAGATGTCGTAGATGCCCGCGACCATCTGGTAGTGGGGCAGGGTGAGGGTATAGACGGGGTCGAGTATGGAAAAGCGGGGCATGATCTTTTCGTCCGCAAAGACGTGCCCGATCTTGCGCTTCGCCTTCGTGTTGGTGATGACGGCGCCCGCGTTCATCTCCGAGCCCGTCCCGACCATCGTCAGCACGCAGCCTAGCGGCAGCGTCTCGCAGGTCGGCTCCTCGAAGCGGATATAATATTTGTCCCACGGGTCCTCCTCGCAGTGGACGGAAACGGCAAGCGCCTTCGTGTAGTCGCACACGGACCCGCCGCCGACGGCGAGCAGAAAGTCCGCCTTGTGCGCCCGCGCGATCGCGATGCCCTCGTACAGCTTGTCCAGCGTCGGGTTGGGCATGACGCCCGCGATCTCCGCCACGTTCTTGCCGTTTTGCCGGAGGATCTCGATCACCTTGTCATAGATGCCGTTCCTTTTGATGGAGCCGCCGCCGTACACGAGCACGACGTTTTTGCCGTACTTGGGGAGTTCGTCATTCAAAAAATGCAGCGAATCGGCGCCGAAATACAGCTTTGTGGGGTTGCAGTAGGAAAAATTGCCCAGCATGGGATGTCCCTCCTCGATCGGATGAATTTATTCTGACATCGTGTCAGTATATAAAGTATAGCAGAATACTGACATTGTGTCAATTATTTTTCGGCACTTTTTCGGAACGATTTTTCGGGCATAGAGCCTTGCGCGCGGCAGGGCGGCGCTTGCGGGGGCGGCGTCTGCGCGCGGGTGGCTTTGTAGGCAAAAGGGGGCAGATCCCGGCGGGAAAGGCGCGCCGCGCGTGCGGAAAGCAGCTTTTATAGGCGTATGCAGAGTACTATGCGTGACATAAACTGGCGTTCGGAGCGGACGGCAAAGAGGATCCGGGATCGCAGCGGGGGCGCGGCGGCATTTTTTTGCGGGGGCGGCGAAGGGCGGCGGGGCGCGCTGCGGGCGCACGGTTCACGCGCGAGACGGCAAGGGGCAACGGGGCGCGGTCTCGGGACGCACCGCGGGCGGTCCGGTGGACGCGGGGTCGCGGCGGCCCGCCGCGCGAAAATTTGCACAAATTTCCCCAAAAAAGAACAACCGTTACTTTTCTTTCCCGGGCGATCGTTCTATAATAATGGCGAAATAACCATCCGCCGGGAGGAAGCCAAAGATGAAGAACATTCCCACGATCAAGGTCGGCATCGTCGCCGTCTCGCGCGACTGCTTTCCCGAGAGCCTGTCCGTAGGCCGCCGCGCGGCGCTCGCCGCGGCGTACCGCGCCAAGTACGGCGACGCGGACATCTATGAGTGCCCCGTCTGCATCGTCGAGAGCGAGGTGCAGATGATGCAGGCGCTCGAGGACGTCAAGCGTGCGGGCTGCAACGCCCTGTGCGTGTATCTGGGCAACTTCGGCCCGGAGATCTCCGAGACCATGCTCGCGCAGAAGTGGGCGGGCGAGACGGGCTGCCCCGTCATGTTCTGCGCGGCGGCGGAAGAGAACATCGCCGTGCTTTCCTCCGACCGCGGCGACGCCTATTGCGGCATGCTCAACGCGAGCTACAACCTGAAGCTGCGCGGCGTCAAGGCATACATCCCCGCCTATCCGGTGGGGGATGCGGCGTACTGCGCCGACCTCATCCACGGCTTCCTGCCCGTGGCGCGCGCCCTCGTCGGCATCAAAGACCTGAAGATCTTCTCCTTCGGGCCCCGTCCGCAGAACTTCTTCGCCTGCAACGCGCCCATCCAACAGCTGTACAACCTGGGCGTGGAGATCGAGGAAAATTCCGAGCTCGACCTGTTTGAAGCCTACAACAAGCACGCGGGCGACGCGCGCATCCCCGCCGTCGTCGCCGACATGGCGCACGAGCTGGGCGCCGGCAACAAGAAGCCGGAGATCCTCGCCAAACTCGCGCAGTACGAGCTGACCCTGCTCGACTGGATCGAGGCGCACAGGGGCTGCAAGGCATACGCCGCCGTTGCCGGCAAGTGCTGGCCCGCCTTTCAGACGCAGTTCGGCTTCGTTCCCTGCTATGTCAATTCCCGCCTGACCGGCCGCGGCATCCCCGTCTCCTGCGAGGTGGACATCTACGGCGCCCTCTCCGAGTACATCGGCGCCTGCGTCGGCGGCGACGCGGTCACCCTGCTCGACATCAACAATACTGTCCCCGCCGAGCTGTACCGAGCGGACATCGAGGGCAAGTTCGATTACAAACTCACCGACACCTTCATGGGCTTCCATTGCGGCAACACCTGCGCGGGCAAGCTCTGCCATCCCGAGATGCGCAACCAGAAGATCATGGCGCGCTCCCTGCCCGAGGAAGTCACCAACGGCACGCTGGAAGGGGACATCGTCCCCGGCGCGATCACCTTCTACCGCCTGCAATCCACCTCCGACAATCATCTTCGCGCCTATGTGGCGGAAGGGGAGGTGCTGCCCGTGCAGACGCATTCTTTCGGCAGTATCGGCGTGTTCGCCATCCGCGAGATGGGCCGTTTTTACCGCCACGTCCTGCTCGAGGGCGGATTCCCGCACCACGGCGCCGTCGCGTTCGGCCACTTCGGCAAGGAGATCTTCGAGGTGTTCCGTTATCTGGGCGCGGAGCAGATCGGTTACAACCGCCCCGCCTCCCTCCCGTATCCCACCGAAAACCCCTTCGGTATGTAGGCGCTTCCTCCGTTTGCGCCCGACCGACCTTTTTTAGCGGACTCCTCCCCGCGGCTTTGCCGCGGGGAGGAGCTTTTTATCGGGGAGGCGGCGGGATAAATTTGTTTGACAGGCGGGCTGCCTTTCGGGTACAATAGCGGGGAGACTTTCAGCTTTGTGGAGGTGCGCCGTGATCCGCGTCCTGTTTGTCTGTTTGGGAAATATCTGCCGTTCGCCGATGGGCGAGTTTATCTGCAAAGCGGAAGCCGCCGCGCGCGGCGTCGCCGACCGCCTGTACATCGAGTCCGCGGGGACGAGCGGCGAGGAGGAAGGCAACCCCGTCTATCCGCCCGCGCGCGCCGAGCTCGCCAAACACGGCATCGCCTGCGGCGGCAAGCGCGCCCGGCAGCTTTGCCGCGAAGACGGCGATCGCTTCGATTATATCCTCTGCATGGAAGAGCGCCATGTGCTCGCCGCCCGCCGCATCTGCCCTTCCGCCCGTGCCGAGATCGTCCGCCTGCTCGATGATACGGCCTGCCCGCGCGACATCGCCGACCCGTGGTGGACGCGCGATTTTGCGGCCGCCTATGCGGAGATCGCCGAGGGCGTGTCCGCCTTTTTGGACCGCCTCGAGCGGGAGGGGAAGCTGGGCTGACGCGCTGCGCGTTCCCGCGCCTCGCGCGCGGCAAGTCGGCCCCGCGCGCCCGCGCATAAAAAATCGGTCTCGCGCGCCCGCGCATAAAAAATCGGTCTCGCGCGCCCGCGCACGGCAAGTCGGCTCCGCGCCTGCGTAGAATAGTCTGCGTGCGGGCGGAGAGGCGTGCGATCCCGCGCTGGCGGGCGGACGGAGAGCGCTTCCATACAAAAATATCCCGCCGCGCGGCGATTTGTTTGCCAAGCGGGCGGATATCGTTTATAATAGAAGGACGGAGAACAGAAAGACGGAGCTCTGCCGCAGGATCGGCCGCGCGCGCGGCCGGGGCGGGCGCTCCGCGGAGAAAGACAGTTATGGCAAAACCCGATCGGTTTATTCGAAATTTTTGCATCATCGCGCACATCGACCACGGCAAGAGCACCATTGCCGACCGCCTCATGGAACTGACGGGGCAGGTCTCCGGGCGGGACATGGAGGAGCAGCTGCTCGACTCGATGGACCTCGAACGGGAGCGCGGCATCACCATCAAGCTCACGCCCGTGCGGATGTACTACACCGCCGACGACGGGAACGAATACGAACTCAACCTCATCGACACCCCGGGCCACGTCGACTTCACCTACGAAGTCTCCCGCTCGCTCGCCGCGTGCGAGGGCGCCATCCTCGTCGTGGACGCGACGCAGGGCATCGAGGCGCAGACGCTCGCCAACGTCTACCTCGCCCTCGAAAACGACCTCGAGATCGTCCCCGTCGTCAACAAGATCGACCTCGCCTCGGCGGACATCGAGGGGACCAAGAAGGAGATCGAGGACGTCATCGGCCTCGACGCTTCCGACGCGCCCTGCGTCTCCGCGAAGGAGGGGACCAACATCCGCGACGTCCTCGAAAAGATCGTCACCCAAATCCCGCCCCCGGACGGGGATACCGAGGCGCCCCTCAAAGCGCTCATCTTCGACAGCTATTATGACAACTACAAGGGCGTCATCCTGTTCGTCCGCATCAAGGACGGCTGCGTGAAGGTGGGGGACCTCATCCGCACCTTCCGCTCGGACAAGCAGTACGACGTGACCGAGGTGGGCGTATTCAGCCCCAAGCTCGTCCCGAAGGAGATCCTGCGCGCGGGGGAAGTCGGCTATATCGCCGCCAGCATCAAAAGCATCCAGGACGTCGCCGTCGGCGACACGGTGACGGGCGCGCTCTCGCCCGCGGCGGAGCCGCTGCCCGGCTATAAAAAGGTGCAGCCCGTCGTCTTCTGCGGCATCTATCCGCTGGACGGCAGCAAGTTCAACGACCTCAAGGACGCCCTCCTCAAACTGCAGCTCAACGACGCCTCGCTCGTGTTTGAGCCGGACACCTCCGTCGCCCTCGGCTTCGGGTTCCGCTGCGGCTTTTTGGGGCTGCTGCACATGGAGATCATCCAGGAACGCATCGAGCGCGAATTTAATCTCGATATCATCACCACGGCGCCCAGCGTCTCCTATCTCGTCCACAAGACGGACGGGACCGAGCTGTTCGTCGACAACCCGTCTCACCTTCCCGAACAGACGGACATCGAATATATGGAAGAGCCGATCGTGCGCGTGGAGCTGTATTCCCCGCCCGAGTACATCGGCGCGATCATGGACCTGTGCCGGGAGAAGCGCGGCGTGTTCAAGGATATGACCTATCTCGACGCCAAGCGGGTCAAGCTGCTGTACACCATGCCCCTCAACGAGATCATCTACGACTTCTTTGACGGCATCAAGTCGCGCACCCGCGGCTACGCGAGCTTCGACTACGAGCTCGCCGGCTACGAGCGCAGCGAACTTGTCAAGCTGGACATCCTGCTCAACGGCGACGTGTGCGACGCCCTCTCCATGATCGTCCACAAGGACCGCGCCTATCCGCGCGGCAGGGAGCTGGCGGAAAACCTCAAGGACGCGATCCCCCGCCAGCTGTTCGAGATCCCCATCCAGGCGGCGGTCGGCGGCAAGATTATCGCCCGCGAGACGGTCAAAGCCGTCCGCAAGGACGTGCTCGCCAAGTGCTACGGCGGTGACATCACCCGCAAAAAGAAGCTGCTCGAAAAGCAGAAGGAGGGCAAAAAACGTATGCGCAGCATCGGCTCGGTCGAAGTCCCGTCCGAAGTGTTCATGTCCATCCTCAAAACCAACAAGTAATATGCGCGCCATAGGTCAGGAGAAGAAGGCCGCCGCAGGCCGAGAAAAATTGCGTGCCGCCGATCCGGAGGAGGGCGTCGCCGCGCCCGGCGCGGGGGAGGACAACTTTTTCGCGCGGGTGTATGAAGCGGTGCGCCGCATCCCCCGCGGCCGCGTCGCGACGTACGGGCAGATCGCCCGCCTGTGCGGCAATGCGCGCGCATCCCGCGCGGTGGGGTATGCGCTGCACGTCAACCCCGCCCCCGGGGCGATCCCTTGCCACCGCGTCGTCAACCGCGAGGGCAGGCTCGCGCCCGCGTTCGCCTTCGGCGGGCCCGCCGTCCAGCGCGATCTTTTAGCGGCGGAGGGCGTCCCGTCCGCCGCGCGGGATGGCTGTTTCTACGTCGATCTGACCCGTTACGGCTGGTTTTGCGGGGATATGCAAAGTACTATGCGTGACATAAACGCGTAAAAGGAGGGGGTTATGCCCGGCATTTACATCCACATCCCGTTCTGTACGTCCAAATGCCGCTACTGCGACTTTACTTCCTATCCCGGCAAGATCGGGTTTGCCGAGGCATACATGGCGTGCGTCTATAAGGAGATGAAGCTGCGCGCCAAAGACCTGTCCGGCCGCGTGTTCGACACGATCTATTTCGGGGGAGGCACTCCCTCCGTCATCGACGCCAAACTGATCGTCGGGTGCATGAACCGCTTGCGCGAGTGTTATCGGCTGGCGGAGGGGGCGGAGGTCACCATCGAGCTCAACCCCGGCACGGTGGATGCGGAAAAGATCGCCGCCTACAAGCGGGCGGGGATCGGCCGCTTCTCCATCGGTTTGCAGACGGCGGTGGGCGCGCAGCTCGAGGACCTCGGCCGCAACCATACCGCCGCCGACTTTCTGCACGCCTGCGAGCTGATCGGCGACGCCAACAAGAGCGCGGATATCATGATCGGCTTAAAGGGGCAGACGGAGGCGGACGTCCGCGCGAGCATCGACCTCGCCCTGCGCGGCGGCGTCTCGCACATCTCGATGTACGCGCTCACCCCCGAGGACGGCACGCCCGTCTATACCGACTACCTCAACGGCGAATTGCCCGACGGCGACGCGGTCGCCGCCCTCTATGAGGGCGCCCGCCGCTATCTCGCGGAGCGCGGTTTCGAGCGGTACGAGGTGTCCAACTTCGCCAAGAAGGGGTTCGAGTCCCGCCACAACCTCAATTATTGGAAACGGGGGGAGTACATCGGCTTCGGCGTGGACGCCAGCTCCTTCATGGGCGGGCGGCGCTTCACCAACACGCGCGACCTCGACGAGTACATCAAGTGCATCCTCAGCAACTATTATCCCGTCGTCGCGGACGACGCGATCGGCGAGGAGGACGCAAAATTCGAGACGGTCATGCTCTCCCTGCGCACCGCGCGCGGCATCGATCTCGCCGCGTACCGCGCCCGCTTCGGCAGCGATTTTGTAAAAGATTTTGCCGCGCCCCTCGAAAAGAACGCGGCATATCTCGACCGTTCGGATTCCTTCGTGCGCATCAAAGACGACTATCTCTATGTGCAGAACACCATCATCATCGATTTTTTGCAGTGACGCGAAGTACTATGTCTGACATAAACCGTGCTTTTTGCGGCGTCTGCGCCGACCGGGGAAATATTTGGCCGCCCTTTGCGGGCGGCCGTTTTGTATTTGGCGCGGCCCAAGCGGGACAGCCCTTTGCGGGCGGCCGTTTTGTATTTGGCGCAGCCCAAGCGGGACAGTCCTGTCATTCGCGCGTCGCCACGATCTCGCCCGTCGCCGCGTCGGCGAGCATGGCGTAGGTGCGGCCGGCGCGGTCGGTCAGGCCGACGTAATAGTAGCTCGCCCCGTTCTCGCACAGCAGCCGCACATACAGTTCCCCGGCAAATCCGCGCCCGGACGAGAGGGCGGCAAAGCGCTCCTCTTCCGCCGCGCGCACCCGTTCGAGCAGGTCGGGCAGGGCGAGCGCGCCCTGCGGGCGCAGGCAGGCGGCCTCGACGGCGAGCGGCTCGACGTCCGCGTTTTCGGCGTCGCGTACGGTGAAGGCGATGCTCTCTTCGGCGGGTTCGGGCATGGAGAGGGAGGCGGTGTGCGCGAGGCGCACGCTGTCAAAGGCGAGGTCGGCCGCGTAGGCTTTTTCCCCGACGGTAAATTCGACGCGGTAGAGGCGGGTGTTGTCCGGCGCGGTCAGCGCGATCTCGAACAGGTCCTGCATCTCCCCCGGCGTCCCGTCGGCGCGGTAGGGGTATTCGCGGCGGGTGAAGGAGGCAAAGACGGTATAGCCCCCCTCCGTCCCTTCGTAGATGCGGCTGCGGTATTCGGAGACGTATTCGGTCAAATCGGGCGCCGCGGCACAGCCGGCGGGCAGGATGCACGCCGCCAGCGCGAGCAGGATACAAGCGAACTTTTTCATGGGTTTCCTCCCTGCGGATACGGTTTTTACTGTCATTAGTGTATTTTTTTCGGCGGCGGAAAATGATATCTTTCCCCAAACGGTTGATTTTTTTTGCGGCGTATGTTAAAATAATCAAAATCCAAAAAACGACGCGCGCGTCCCGTCCTTTCCGGCCGAAATGTTTTTGCCGCGGCGATGCGCGCCTGTCTTTTACGGGGTATCGATTTGGGTAAACTGATTGCAAAGACGGCGGCGATCACCCTCGCCTGCATCATCGTGCTGGCGCTCGTGCTGTTCGGCATTTTCAGCCTGTTCGTGCCGTCGGTCATGGTCTCGCTGACCGATTCGCTCGGCATGACCGGCGCCTGCGCCTATTACAGCGTCGCGCAGTACAAAAAGACGGGGGACATCGAGGACCTCGCCGACGCGGTCAGCCGCAGCTATGAGGCGGCGCATTACGACGCGGCCGCCGAATACGGCGCCATCCTCCGCAAGGATCCCGGCTACGGCGAGTATTGCGCGCAGCGCGACGCCGAGACCGATTTCACCGGCACGCTGGGCGGGCTGCTCGGCACGGCGGAGCAGTTCTTTGCGGGCATCACGGCGGAGTCGCAGTACCGCAGCGGCGACGCCGATGCCGCGCTCGAAACGGCGTTCGATTCGCTGGGGGAGAGCTTTGACACGGCGGACGCCGTGACCTACGTCGCGGGGGCGGCGATCGAGGCGGACGACGCCTCCTTCTGCGGGCAGATCCTGTCCCGTCTGGACGGGCTGAGCGCGGACGGCAACGCCTTCGACGAGGATATGCACGAAGATCTGAAAGAGTTCAAAGATATGCTGCGCGAGGCCGCCTGACGGCCGGACGCGGCTTCTTTTTCTGACGGGGCGGCCCTGTGCCGGTCCTGCCCGGCGGGGCGGAAGGGCCCGCCTGCGGGCGCGCGGGAGCAGCGTGCGCCGCACCGCGCATTGACGACGTATTCCATTTTATCACGATAAAATTTTGACGAAAGGAGATGCTTATGAACAAAATTGTGCGAGAGGGTTTGACTTTTGACGATGTTTTGCTGATCCCGTCCGCGTCCGACGTTCTGCCTTCGGGGGTGGATCTGACTACGCGCCTGACCGACGACGTGCGGCTGAACATCCCGCTGATGAGTTCGGCGATGGACACGGTGACGGAGAGCAAACTGGCGATCGCCCTCGCGCGCGAAGGCGGCATCGGCATCATTCACAAGAATATGTCCATCGAGGAGCAGGCGAGCCAGGTGGATAAAGTCAAGCGCAGCGAGCACGGCGTCATCACCGACCCCTTCTTCCTCGCGCCCGAGAACAGCGTGCGCGAAGCCGTCGCGCTGATGGAGCGCTACAAGATCAGCGGCGTCCCCATCACCAAGAACGGCAAGCTGGTGGGCATCCTCACCAACCGCGACCTGCGCTTTGAATCCAATTACGACCAGCCCATCGACAACGTGATGACGAAGGAGCACCTCGTCACGGCGCCCGTCGGCACCTCGCTCGAAGAGGCGCAGAAGATCCTCGGCAAGCACCGCATCGAAAAGCTGCCCATCGTCGATCAGGACGGCTACCTGAAAGGCCTGATCACAATCAAGGATATCGAAAAGAGCATCCAGTACCCCAACTCCGCGCGCGACAAGAACGGCCGCCTGCTCGCGGGCGCCGCCGTCGGCAGGGCCGCCAACACGATGGAGCGCATCGCCGCGCTCGTCTCGGCGAAGGTCGACGTCATCGTCGTCGACACGGCGCATGGCCACCAGCAGGGCGTTCTGGAAGAGGTCACCAAGATCAAGGCGAAATATCCAAACCTCACCGTCGTCGCGGGCAACGTCGCGACGGCGGAGGGGACGCAGGCGCTCATCGACGCGGGCGCGGACGTCGTCAAGGTCGGCATCGGTCCCGGTTCCATCTGCACCACCCGCATCGTCGCGGGCATCGGCATGCCGCAGCTGAGCGCGGTGATGGACTGCGCCGAGATGGCGGACAAGATGGGCAAGCGCATCATCGCGGACGGCGGCATCAAGTTCTCGGGCGACATCGTCAAGGCGTTGGGAGCCGGCGCGAGCGCGTGCATGATCGGCAGTCTGTTCGCGGGCACGGAGGAGACCCCGGGCGACATCGAGA
>DXFD01000043.1 GCA_019114625.1 Candidatus Borkfalkia faecigallinarum
ACAGCTTGAACGCCGCCTTGCCGCCGATCGCCGTTTCCCTGACGTAGTCGGGGTTCTGCTTTGCCATGAACTCGTTTTTGCGCTCGATGCCCGCGAGCGTCTTTTCGAACTCCTTCATGCCCTTTTCGAGGGTGGCCTCGAAGCGGCCGATCTCGCGGCCGATCTCGGCGAGGATGTACTCCTCCTTCTGCGGCAGCAGCGGATACGCCTCGTCGTAGATCTGTTCGATGAAGATCTTCGCGACGGGGAGCATCTCCTTGCCGTCCACGCCCAGGCTGCGGCAGTAGCGCACGGCGCGGCGGAGCAGGCGGCGCAGGATGTAGCCCGCGCCCGTGTTGGAGGGCAGGATGCCGTTGACGTCGCCGATGAGCATGACCGCGGTGCGGGTGTGGTCGGCGATGATGCGCATACACTTCTGCGGTTCGCCGCCGTCGTCGTACTTCTTGCCGGACGCCTGCTCGAGATAGGCGATGACCGCCGCGAACAGGTCGGTCTTGTAGCCGTCCTTGAGCCCGTTCAGGAAGGCGAGCATACGGTCGAGCCCGAAGCCGGTGTCCACGTTCTTGTTTTCCAGCGGGACGTAGCCGTTCTCCGTCTTTTTATACTGCATATACACATCGTTGCCGATCTCGACGTACCGGCCGCAGGGGCAGTTGATGTCGCAATGCTCGCGGCCGCACTCCTCGTCGGTGATGGGATAGAACCACTCGTTGTCCGGGCCGCAGGGGGTGCCGACGGTGCCCTCGAGCTCCCACCAGTTGTTGGATTTATCGAGATAGAAGATGTGTTCGGGCTTGATGCCGAGGCCGATGAGCAGCTGCGCCGTCTCGTCGTCGCGCGGGGCGGACTCGTTGCCCGCGAACACGGTGGAGCAGATCTTGTCCTTGTCCAGCCCGAACACCTCGGTGAGGAGCTCGAAGGACCAGGCCGTCTTTTCCTTTTTGAAGTAGTCCCCCAGCGACCAGTTGCCCATCATCTCGAAAAAGGTGAAGTGGGTGGCGTCGCCGACCGACTCGATGTCGACGGTGCGCACGCAGCCCTGCACGTTGCACAGCCGCTTGCCCGCCGGGTGCGGCTGCCCCAGAAGATAGGGCATGAGCGGCTGCATCCCCGCGACGTTGAACATGACGCCGGTCGTGCCGTCGCCGATGAGGGACACCGCCCCGATGTTGACGTGCCCCTTGCTCTCATAAAAGGAGAGCCACTTGCTGCGAAGTTCTTTACTCGTGATCATTGCTTTCGTCCTCTTCTTGCTTACGATTCTCGTCCTTTTCCCCCGATCCCCCGCCGACGGCGGGGAACAGTTCTTCTTCCTCGCTGCACCCGAACTGCGCCCCGGTGAGCTTTTCGAGCGCGGCCTCCAGCTTGTGGATGCGGCGTTTGAGCGCGGCGATCTCCTCGGCGTTGGGGTCCACCTTTTCCTGCTGCAGGTCGGGCTTGACGCCGCCGATGCGCACCACCCGCCCGGGAACGCCGACGACGGTGGCGTGCGGCGGGACCTCTTTGAGCACGACAGCGCCCGCGCCGATCTTGGCGCCCTCGCCCACGGTGAAGCCGCCCAGGACCTTCGCGCCCGAGCTGATGACCACGTCCCGCTCGATGGTGGGGTGGCGCTTGCCCTTCTCCTTGCCCGTGCCGCCCAGCGTGACGCCCTGGTAGATGACGACGCCCGCGGCGACCTCCGCCGTCTCGCCGATGACCACGCCCGTGCCGTGGTCGATGAACACGCCCCCCTCGATCTTGGCGGCGGGGTGGATCTCGATGCCGGTCAGAAACTTGGCGAACTGCGACGCCATGCGCGCGAGGAGCTTCAAGTGCATCCGGTACAGGCGGTTGGCGAAGCGGTGCCAGGACAGGGCGTGCACCCCCGAATAGGTGAGCCAGATCTCGAATTTGTTGCGCGCGGCCGGGTCGTTGCGCTTGGCGGCCTCGATGTCCGCCCGCAATCGCTTGAACATAGGCATTTCTCCTTTTTCCCCGCCGCGGCGGGGCGGTCTTGCTCCGTTTGCGGCCGCCGGCCGCCGGTCACGGATATATTATACATATTTTTGAAGGAATTTCAATATTATTTCCGCCCCCTAAAAATTTTTTTTGCGCAAACTGTAAAATTTTCACAATTTATGGGAAAATTGTTGCGCGAAGCTGTGAAATATGATATACTGAATGCCGTAAACCGATGACAGGAGGAAACTTTTACGAAACGCACCCGCATTGAAGAGATCGCTCTCTTGATCGAGAAAAACGGAAAGATGAGCCTGGAAGAGTTGGCCGTCCAGTTCCCGGACGTTTCGGACATGACCCTGCGGCGCGACCTGCTGGAACTGGAAAAGGAGAACAAGGTCATCCGCGTGCGCGGCGGCGCGATGTCTGTGCTGGAAGTGCAGAAGCGCTCGGGCGAGGCGTACGCGCAGAAGTCGACCATCAACACGGACGCCAAAAAGGTGATCGCGAAAAAGGCGGTCTCCCTCATCGACGAAGGCTCCAGCCTCTTTTTGGACGGCGGCACGACGGCGCTGTACCTGGCGAAGGAACTGCCCGACCGCCCCTGCCACGTCTTTACCAACGGCATCGCCGTGGCGGAAGAGCTGGCGCATAAAAAACAGCCCGAGGTCGTCCTCGTCGGCGGGACGCTGATCAAGGAAAACCTCTCCACGGCATCCCCCTACACCAAAGTGTTCCTGCAAAACACCAATTTTGAACTGGCGATCATCTCCGCCTCCGCCTTCTCCTTCGAGCAGGGCTTTTCCTGCGTGTCGCAGGTGGAGTCCGAGCTGCTCAAATTCATCCTCGAGCGCGCCAAGATGGTGTATATGATGCTGGACACCTCCAAGATCGGCAAGATCATGCCGTACACCTTCGCCTCCCCCGAGAACATCGACGTGCTCATCACGGACGACAACTTCCCCCAGAGCGTGAAGGAGAAATTTGAAGCCAAGAACATCGTAGTGATCTGACCGCGCGCGGCCCCTGCGGCCGGGCGCAGATCCTTCTTCTTTATTTTTCCGCAAAGGACCGCCCGCGGCAGACGCCGCGGGCGGTACTCTTTGGATGCGGTTTTCGGCGCGCCTCGCGGCGCGCTTTTTTCGGCGGGCGCGGCGCGCTTTTGGGCGGCGGCGCACTTTGGGGCGGGCGCGGCGGCTGCGGGCGCAACGGCCGCGCGCATCGCGGCGGTTTGCTGCGGCGGCGCGCTCTTTACAAAGCCACCCCCGCGCCTTGCGGCGGGTCACTTCCGGCGGCGCTCCCGCGCCTTTTCTTCGGCGGCCTTTGCTTCGCGGGCGCGCGCCTCGGACGCGGCGAGGTTCTCCCTTGCCGTGGCGAGCATCAGTTTGATGCGGTTTTCCTGGTTGACTTTGGTCGCGGAGGGGTCGTAATCGACGGCGACGATGTTCTCGTGCTCGTACATCCGCTTCAAGGTGCGCACGGCGCCCTTGCCCGCGATGTGGTTGGGCAGGCAGCCGAAGGGCTGCGCGCAGACGATGTTGTCCGTGCCCGTCTCGGCGAGGGCCGCCATTTCGGCGGGGATCAGCCAGCCCTCCCCCATCTTCACGCCCTGGTTGAGCACCTTGTCCGCGCAGCGGCGCAGGTGCTCGAAGTCGTGCAGCGGCTCGAAACCATACGCCTCTGTGAGGCGGATGATCTTTTTCTGCACGCGGTGCAGATAGCGGTACACGACGCCGAACACGGGGGTGGCCAGGCTCTTTTTGTTGTACAGCTTCGCGTCGTTGAGGTTGTTCACGGCGCAGTACATGACGAAATCCATCAGCGCGGGCACGACCGGCTCGCAGCCTTCGGAGAGCAGAAATTCTTCCAGATGCGAGTTGCCCAGCGGCGAATACTTGACGTAAATTTCGCCCACGATGCCCACTTTGACCTTGGCTTCGCCGCTGCGGCCGACCTGCGAAAAGCGCTGCAGCATGGCGCGGGCGATCTTTTTGTAGCGGCGGTAGCGGCCGGCGTCGAAGGCGTCGCCGATCAGCTTGACGCAGTCTTCGCGCGCCTTGTCGGACGCGCCCGGCTCCGTTTCGTACGGCTTGCACTGGTTGTACAGGGACATGAGCGTATCGCCGTAGAAGATCGCGAAGGCGAGTTTGAGCAGAAGGCGCGGCCCTACGGGGAAGCCGCTGTCCTTTTCCAGCCCCGCGAAGTTGAGCGAGATGACCGGCACGTGCGGAAATTCGGCTTTGAGCGCCTTGCGGATGAGCGGGATGTAGTTGGAGGCGCGGCAGCCGCCGCCCGACTGCGTGATGAGCACCGCGGTGTGTTCGGGGTCGTACCTGCCGCTTTTGAGCGCGTCGATGAACTGCCCCGTGACGCACAGCGCGGGGAAGCAGGTGTCGTTGTGCACGTGTTTGAGGCCCTCGTCGATGACGGCGCGCGAGTCGTTGTGCAGAACCTCGATATCCCACCCCTCTTTGTTGAGAAAGTCGACGATGATGCCGAAATGCACGGGGAGCATGTCGGGCACGAGGATCTTGTGCGTCTTTTTCATCGCGGGCGTGAACCGGGGATAGTCGTCGCGGAAATCCGCCGTCTGTTCGGGTTTACTGTTCTTTTTCATGGGCAGACCTCCTTTTTTGTTCTTCGATCGCGGCGAGCATGCTGCGCAGGCGGATCTTGACCACGCCGAGGTTGTTGATCTCGTCGATCTTGATCTGCGTGTAGAGCTTGCCGCGCTTTTCGAGGATGGAACGGACCTCGTCGGTGGTGATCGCGTCGATGCCGCAGCCGAAGGAGACGAGCTGGACCAGGTCGAGATCGGCACTGCGCGAGACGTATTCGGCCGCGCGGTAAAGGCGGGCGTGGTACGTCCACTGGTTGAGCACGTTCACGCGCACGGCGCTGCCCTTGTGCGCCACGCCGTCTTCCGAGAGCACCGCCACGCCCAGCGAACCGAGCAGTTTGCTGATGCCGTGGTTGATCTCGGGGTCGATGTGGTACGGGCGGCCCGCCAGCACGACCGCGCGCTTACCCTCCCGCCGCGCGCGGCTGAGGATCTCGTCCGCCCGTTTCTCTACGTCCGCACGGAAGGAACCCAGCCGCGCGAAGCCCGCGCGAAGCGCGCGGCGCAGGGCGGCCGGAGAAAGTTTGTAGCGGCCCAGCGCGCGGCGCAGCGCGCGCACCGCCGAACTTTCGTCGTTGACGTCGATGTACGGCATGAGGAAATTTTCCGCGTTCAGCCGCTCGTTGTTGGCTTTGAGCAGTTCGGGATAGTACGCCACGACCGGGCAGTTGTAATGGTTGTCGGACGAATGTTCGTCGATGTTGTAGCTTTCGCAGGGGAAAAAGATGAAGTCGACGCCCTTGTCCAGAAGGCTTTCGATGTGCCCGTGCGCCAGCTTGGCGGGGTAACACACGGTGTCGCTGGCGACGGTGTGCTGCCCCTTGAAATAGAGCTGTCGGGAAGATTTTTCGCTGAGGACGACCTCGAAGCCGAGCTCTTCGAAAAAGCCCGCCCACAGCGGGAGCTGTTCGTAAAAGCCGAGCGCGAGGGGCAGACCGACCCTGCCGCGGCGGCCGGGCGTGCCCGCGACGGAGCGCAGCAGCCGCTCGTATTTGTAGGCGTAGAGGTCAAGCTCGTCCGAATGGGGCTTGAGGCCCGCGCCCTTTTCGCACTTGTTGCCGGAAATGAACTTGCGGCCGTCCGAAAAACCGATGACGTTGACGTTGCAGCGGGACGTGCAGCCCTTGCAGACGTGGCTGTTGGAGGTGTACGAGAAGGAGCGCAGCTCTTCCGCCGTGACGACGGTGCTTTCGCCCTGCACGTTCTCTTTGGCGTAAAGCGCCGCGCCGAAGGCGCCCATCAGCCCCGCGATGCCGGGGCGGGTGACCTGCTTGCCCGTTTCCAGTTCAAAGGAGCGCAGAACGGCGTCGTTGAGGAAGGTGCCGCCCTGCACGAGGATGTTTTCGCCCAGCTCGTCCGGCGTTTTGGCGCGGATGACCTTATAGATCGCGTTTTTGACGATGGACGAGGAGAGCCCCGCCGAAATGTCTTCGACGCTCGCGCCCTCTTTCTGGGCCTGCTTGACCGAGCTGTTCATGAACACCGTACAGCGCGAACCGAGCTCGACGGGGTGTTTGGCGAACAGCCCGAGCTTGGAAAATTCGTCGATCTCCATGCCCATCGCCTTGGCGAAGGTCTGGATGAAGGAGCCGCAGCCCGAAGAGCACGCCTCGTTGAGCATGATCGAATCGATGGCGCCGTTCTTGATCTTGAAACACTTGATGTCCTGCCCGCCGATATCGATGATAAAGTCCACTTTCGGGTTGAAATAGACGGCGGCTTTGAAATGCGCGACCGTTTCGACGATCCCGAAATCCGCTCTGAGCGCGGCTTTCATCATGTCTTCCCCGTAGCCGGTAACGGCGCAGCCCGCAATGCGGACGCGCCCTTCCGACAGGTCGTAAATCTCGCGGAG
>DXFD01000044.1 GCA_019114625.1 Candidatus Borkfalkia faecigallinarum
CGCGCGAGGACGCCGAAGCCGTGCGCGCTTTATGGCTGGCCGATAAAAAGGACCTGCACGCCGTGATCCCGCACAACGACATCGCGCAGGTCGACTATTGGCTGGGCGAGGCGGTCAGCTGTATTGAAACGCGCGCCTATACCGACGCTTTGGCAAAACTCGAAGTCTTGCAGACGATCTGCCGCCAGATCCCGATGACTTACAAGATCACGTTTGAAAACGTGTTTTGACGAATACTACAATTTTTATCGTTTTATGTCAGACATAGTACTTTGCAAAATGCAAAAAACAGCTTTTCGACGCCCGTCGGAAAGCTGTTTTTACATTTACAGGACTTTTTTCAAAAATTGCCCGGTATAGCTGGCGGCGCATGCGGCGACTTCTTCCGGCGTACCGCTCGCGACGATCGTCCCGCCGCCGTCGCCCCCTTCCGGACCGAGATCGACGATCCAGTCGGCGATCTTGATGACGTCGAGATTGTGTTCGATGACGATGACGGTATTCCCCGCGCTGCGCAGCCGCTGCAAGATCTTGATCAGCTTATCCACATCGTAGCTGTGCAGGCCGGTCGTCGGCTCGTCGAGGATGTAGCACGTCTTGCCCGTCGACCGCTTGGAAAGCTCCGTCGCCAGCTTGACGCGCTGCGCCTCGCCGCCGGACAGCGTCGTCGCGGACTGCCCGAGCTTGATATAGCCGAGACCGACGTCGACGATGGTCTTGAGCTTATTGTAGACGCTCGGCACGGCGGAGAAAAATTCGCACGCCTCCTCGATCGTCATGTCCAGCACTTCCGCGATGTTTTTCCCCTTATAGCGGACCTCGAGCGTCTCGCGGTTATAGCGCTTTCCGCCGCACACCTCGCACGGCACAAAAATATCCGGTAAAAAGTGCATCTCGATCTTGATGATGCCGTCGCCGTAGCAATGCTCGCAGCGCCCGCCCGACACATTGAAGGAGAAGCGCCCCGCCTTGTAGCCGCGCTCGCGCGCGTCCGGCGTCGCCGCGAACAGTTCGCGGATCATCGTAAACACGCCCGTGTATGTCGCGGGGTTGCTGCGCGGCGTCCGCCCGATCGGCGACTGGTCGATCGCGATGACTTTATCGAAATGCTCCAGCCCCCGACAGCCATCGCACTTTCCCTGCACCAGATGCGCCCCGTTGAGCTCGTTTGCCAGCAGCGGATAGACGATCTCGTTGACGAGTGAGCTCTTCCCCGAGCCGGACACGCCCGTGACCGCCGTGATCAGCCCGACGGGGATCCGCACGTCGATCCCGCGCAAGTTGTTCTGGCGGCAGCCGTCCACCTCGAGGAACCGCCCGTCCGGCTCCCGCCGCGAGGGCGGGACCTCGATCCTGCGGCGTCCGGCGAGATAGTCGCCCGTGATCGAGCGGGGCGCGTCCATAATATCCTGCACGCCGCCGCACGCGACCACTTCCCCGCCATGCACGCCCGCGCGCGGGCCGATATCCACGATGTAGTCGGCTGCGCGCATGGTGTCCTCGTCGTGTTCGACCACGATGAGCGTGTTGCCGAGGTCGCGCAGATCGAGGAGGGTCTTCAAGAGTTTTTCGTTGTCCCGCTGATGCAGGCCGATGCTCGGCTCATCCAAAATATACAGCACGCCGGTCAGCCCGCTGCCGATCTGCGTCGCGAGGCGGATGCGCTGCGATTCGCCGCCGGACAGCGTCCCCGCGCTGCGCGCGAGGTTCAGATAAGCCAGCCCGACATTGTTCAAAAAGCTGAGCCGCGCGCGGATCTCTTTGAGGATGACGTCCGCGATGCGATGTTCCGCCACGGTCAGCCGCAAGTCGCGGAAAAAGGCGTCGAGGTCGGAAATGGACAGATCGCACAGCTCGGCGATATTTTTTCCGCCGACCGTGACGCAGAGCGCCTCCTTTTTCAGCCGTTTGCCGCCGCAGGTCGGACAGGGAAGTTCGGTGATATACTTTTCGATCTCCGCTTTGACGCCGTCGCTCTCGGTGTTCTGGTAGCGGCGGGAAAGGGAACGGACGAACCCCTCCCAGGCGATCTGATAGGTCCCGTGAAAATTGTAGCGGTCATATTGCATCGGGATCTTCTCGCCGTTGGAGCCATACATGAGGATGTCGTATTGCTCTTTCGGCAGATCCTTCACGGGCACATCGAGATCGATGCCGTAGTATTTTGCCACGGCGTCGACGTACATCTGATTGACCTGTTTGCTCTCCAAAAAATATCCGCCGATCGCGATCGCGCCTTCGCGCAGCGTCTTGTTTTTATCGGGACAGATAAGCGCCTCGTCCACCACCTGCTTAAAGCCCAGGCCGCCGCAGTCGGGGCAGGCGCCGTACGGCGTATTGAAGGAAAACAGGCGCGGCTCGACCTCTTCCAGGCTGACCCCGCAATCGGGGCAGGCATATTTGACCGAGTACAGATCCTCCGTGCCGCCGCAGTCGATGACGACCAGCCCGTCCGCGAGGCGGAGCGCCGTTTCCAGGCTGTCCGCCAGACGCTTGCGGATCCCCTCCTTGACGACGAGGCGGTCGACGACGACGCTGATGTTGTGCTTGCTGTTTTTATCCAGCTTGATATCTTCCTGCAGGTCGTAGACGATGCCGTCGATCTTGACGCGGCCGTATCCGCTCTTGCGGAAAGATTCGAGATTTTTGGTGTATTCCCCCTTCCGCCCGCGGACGACGGGGGCGTTGACGAGGATCTTGCTGCCTTCCGGCATCGCCAGCACCTTGTCGGCGATCTCGTCCACCGTCTGGCGGCGGATCTCTCGTCCGCATTTCGGACAATGCGGCACGCCGACGCGCGCAAACAGCAGGCGCATATAGTCGTAGATCTCCGTGACCGTCCCCACGGTGGAACGCGGGTTGTGCGACGTCGTCTTCTGGTCGATCGAGATCGCCGGCGACAGCCCGTCGATGGACTCGACGTTCGGCTTCTCCATCTGCCCCAAAAACTGCCGCGCGTAGGAAGAGAGGCTCTCGACGTACCGCCGCTGCCCTTCCGCAAAGATGGTATCGAAGGCGAGCGTCGATTTGCCGCTTCCCGAAAGCCCCGTAAACACGGTGAGCGTGCCGCGGGGAATATGGACGTCGATATTTTTCAAATTATTTTCTTTGGCGCCTTTTACGAAAATTTCGTCTTTCATGATCGCAACCTTGTCAAGCTGTTTTTTCTCCATCCATTTCCCCGATATATGCCCATGTGGTGCGCGGCACAAAAACTTTGCCCGCGGCGGCGAAGCGCGCAAAGACGTCGCGGACGGCGTCGGCATACCGCTCTTTCCCCTCCCCCGCAGGGACGTACGAGGAAGAGAGCGCCCTCCGCACGAATGTCCGCTCGTCCTCCTCCCGGCCGTTCGCAAAACGGATGATATCCGGTTTTCCGCCGAAAAACGCGGCGATGCGGCCGTCCTGCTCCGTCATTCCGCCGCACCTGCCGCGGAACGCGGGGCAAAAGCGCACGGCTGCGGCGTCGAGCGCCCGCAGCAAAGGCGAATCGTCGTCGCGGTTGTAAGCGAGGACGACTTTCCCGCCCGGGCGAAGGATGCGGCGGCACTCGGCCGCAAACGCATCCGCGTCAAACCAATGGAAGGCCTGCGCCGCCGTGACCGCGCCGACAGAACCCGACGCCAGCCCTGTGCGGGCGGCGTCCCCCGCGACGGAAACAAAACCGCCGTACGCGGACAGCCGCTCCTCCGCGGTTTTGCGCATTTCCGCATTCGGCTCCACGGCGAAAACGGTGCATCCGCGCCGCAGTAGCGCTTCGGTAAAGATCCCCGTTCCCGCGCCGATATCCGCCACCGCATCCCCCGCCGCAAAGCCGTACCTTGCAAAGAGCAGGTCGAAGAGTTCCTCCGCGTAGGCGGGGCGTCCCGCCGCGTAGTCGGCGGCCTTTCCGTCAAATCTTTCGGCGCTTTGCATGGCGTCACCTCTTCATCAATCTTCGTTTGAGCTGATTGATCGTGTCGCGGATCTCGATCGCCTTTTCAAAATCCAGCTGATTGGAAGCGACCTTCATCAGCGCTTTGAGCTTTTCGATCTCGTCCGGGATGTCCTCTTTGCGGATCTTGTCTGCGCTCTGCGCACTCTTCTTCTGCGTGATGCCGATGGTGCTCTTGACCTCTTTGACGATGGTCTTGGGAACGATCCCGTGTTCGCGGTTGTACGCCATCTGCGCCTTGCGACGGCGTTCCGTCTCGTCGATGGCGCGCCGCATACTGCCCGTGACCGTATCCGCATACATGATGACCCGCCCCTCGGCGTTTCGCGCCGCGCGGCCGATGGTCTGGATAAGCGACGTCTCGCTCCGCAAAAAGCCCTCTTTGTCCGCGTCGAGAATGGCGACCAGCCGCACTTCCGGCATATCCAGCCCTTCGCGCAGCAGGTTGATCCCGCACAGCACGTCAAACTCGCCGCCGCGCAGGCCGTTGACGATATCGATGCGTTCGAGCGTGTCGATATCGCTGTGCATATACCGCACTTTGACGCCGTTTTCTTTGAGATAGTCGGTCAAATTTTCCGCCATGCGCTTGGTGAGCGTCGTGATCAGCACGCGCCCGCCGGCGGCGGCCTCCTTTCGGATCTCGGCAAGAAGATCGTCGATCTGCCCCTTGACGGGACGCACCTCGATCTCCGGATCGAGCAGGCCCGTCGGGCGGATGATCTGTTCGACGACCTGCCCCGCCTCTGCAAGTTCGTACTCGGCGGGCGTCGCAGAGACGCAGATCATCTGCGGGACGCGCGCATCGAACTCCTCAAAGGTGAGCGGCCTGTTGTCGTAGGACGAACGCATACGGAACCCGTATCCGACCAGATTCGTCTTGCGGGAAAGATCCCCGTGATACATCGCGCGGATCTGCGGGATGGTCATATGACTCTCGTCGATAAAGACGAGAAAGTCGTCCGGGAAGTAGTCCAGCAGCGTGAAGGGCGGCTCGCCCGGGCTGCGCCCGTCGAAATAGCGGCTGTAATTTTCCACGCCGCTGCAATAGCCGACTTCACGCATCATTTCCAGATCGTAACGGGTACGCTGCTCGAGCCGCTGCGCTTCCAGCAGTTTCCCGTCCTCGCGGAAGGCCTTCACCTCGTCGTCGAGGTCGCGCTCGATCGCCGCGAGGGCTGCCTGCATCTTTTGGCTGCCGACCGCGTAATGGCTGGCGGGGAAAATGCAGATGTGCTTCAATTCCGCCGTAACTTTGCCCGTCACGACCTCTTCTTCGCACAGTCGGTCGATCTCGTCCCCGAAAAATTCGACGCGGATGGCGATCTCCGAATTGCCCGCCGGAAAGATCTCGACGATATCCCCGCGCACGCGGAAGGACGAACGCGAAAAGTCGATGTCCTTGCGCTCGTACTGCAATTCGATCAGGCGGCGCAGCAATTCGTCGCGCGGCATCGTGTCGCCCGGCCGCAGGGAGATCGCCAGATCGAAGTATTCCTCCGGCGCGCCGAGGCCGTAGATACAGGAGACGGACGCCACGACGATGACGTCGCCGCGCTCGCCGAGCGAGGCCGTCGCGGAGTTGCGCAGCTTGTCGATCTCGTCGTTGACGGACATATCCTTTTCGATGTAGGTATCCGTGCTGGGAATATAGCTCTCCGGCTGATAATAATCGTAATAGGAGACGAAATATTCGACGCGGTCGTGCGGAAAAAACTCACGGAATTCGTTGCACAGCTGCGCCGCTAGCGTCTTGTTGTGCGCGATGACGAGGGTCGCACGGCCGACGTTGCGGATCACGTTCGCCATCGTGAACGTCTTGCCGCTGCCCGTCACGCCCTTCAGGACCTGCGTACGGATTCCGTCCAGCACCCCTTCCGTCAATTTTTCGATCGCCTGCGGCTGGTCGCCCGTCGGCCGATACGACGACACCAATTCAAATTTTTCCATACCCTGCCACGCGCTCCGATACAAACAAATGTTCTGCTCTATTATATAGAAATTTCCTCGGCAAGTCAATCGAAAAATCGCCGCATTTTTTCGCGCGCGGATAAATTTTTCGCACGGAAAAAGCGGCCCGCGCGGACCGCTTTTGCATGATCGGCGTTCAAATTTCAGCCGTCTGCCTCGGCAGAGTTGTTTTGAAAAAGGATATACAAACTTGTAACCGCGGCGGCAAATCCAGCAGCCGACACCAAAAAAATCGCGAGCCCGACGGCGGTAAAATGCGAAACAGGCGAACAGATCGCCAAAAAAGAAGCGAACACGGCAGCGCCCGCCAGATACACCCACAGATACACGAACCCTTTGACGCGGCAAAATACAGCCGCAAGCGAGACTGCCGCCGCCGCACAAGTCAGGATCGCCGTCAGCAAGGGCCATACGTCGGCATAGCCGAACGGAAGCGTATCGAAATAGGAATATTCTTCTCGAACACTCCCGCTTTCCGTACCGAATACGAGCACGGCCGAGTCCGGAAGCGCTTCCAGCACGATCGCCGCAGCCGCCGTCAGACAGCCGATCAGCGCAAGGACGGACGAGATCTTTTTTCGGATCATTTCCTCCCCTCCTTCTCTTTTACAAAACCACACAGCCGTCAAAGGCGATGTCCGCCTCGCCGTCTTCCGAGACGGCGACTTCCGCCACCTCCCGCGAGCCATCGTTTTCCGGATCAGAGGATCCGCCGCATGAACGAAGGAGCGCGCTCGCCCACAGCCCTGCTCCGAGAAGGAGCGCGGCTGCGATCGCCGCGATGCGCAGCGCCCGTCTCCCGCTCCGACGCACGGGCAAACTCTCCGCGGCAGCTTCCTCGATCAGATCGGCATCGATCTGCGACAGCGTTTCTGCAAACGGCTCCTTCATACGAATTCCTCCCGCAAAAATTTTGCCAACGATCGGCGAAGCCGAAACAAGATCACGCGGATCCGCCCGGCTCCGCAGGAACAGCGCCTCGCGATCGCGTCGATCGGATCGAAAAACCAATAGCGACGTAAAAAAATGTACCTCTTTTCCCGCGAGATCCCCCGCAAGAAGCGGCTGATCGCCGCGGCAAGTTCTTTCGCTTCCAGCCGTTGCAGCGCATCCGGAGAAATATCCGCCAAGACGCCTTCCAATTCGGAAAAAGAGGTCTCCGTCGCCATGTCGCGGCGCTTTGCCCTGTTCCGACGATAGCGCTTCAGGGATAGATTGCGCGCGATGCGGCAGAGAAAAGCAGAAAAACACTCCGGCCGGGCGGGCGGGATCCGATCCCATACGGCAAGATATGTATCGTTGACGCATTCCTCGCTGTCCGGGCGGCTGTGCAGGATATTGTCGGCTATGCAATAACACAAGCGGCCATATTTTTGGTCGGTCTCGCGGATCGCCGCTTCGTCACGCGCAAAATAGAGCGCAATGATCGCTCCGTCATCCATCACGATTTCCTCCTGCCATATATGTACCCGTTTAGCCGCCCCTGTTACATGTTTTTTGAAAATTTTTCAAAAAATTCCAAAAAACCGCCCGCGCGCCGCACGCGGCGGCGATCGCCGCGGACGGGCACCGCAGGGCGGTCCGTTATAAACCGATAGTTTGCGCTTTTTATAACTCTCCCAACAGTCGCAGCGCGTTTTTGGAAAAGATCCGATCCAGCTCCGCTTCCGAAAAATGCGCCGAGCGCAGATGCCGCACCGTGTCCGCCGGCGTATCCCAGGGGCAATCCGTTCCGAACAGGACGCGTTCCGTCCCGAAGGCGCGGATGACCCGTTCGACCCGCTCGACCGGGACGGAGCAGGCGGTGAAACTCGTATCGATATAGACGGAAGAGGCGGCAAGATAGCGGATCGCGTCCTCTGCCATATCCTGCCCGCCGAGGTGCGCCACGACGATCTTCGCCTGCGGGAAGGCGTCCGCGACGGCGCGCATCCGCTGCGGCGGCGCCTTGGCGGGCGGTTGAAATCCCCAGTCTGCCCCGCCGTGAAAGAGCATGATCATCCCGTATTCGGCGCAGCGCTCATAGAGAGGGAACGCGCGCTTGTCGTCCACATAAAAATCCTGGTATTCGTTGTGGAATTTGACGCCGCGGACGCCCGCCTCGTGCAGGCGGCGCAGCTCGTCCAATGCGTGCGGCGAGTCCGGATGTACCGAGCCGAACGGGATCGCCTCCGGGACGGAGAGAAGGGAGATCGCAAAATCATTGACGTGCGCCTCCGTGCGCGGGGCGACGGCGATGTTCAGGCAGACGAACCGATCGACGCCGCCCTCCCGCATGACGCGCTGCGTGCCGCGCAAAGTTCCGTCCGTATGCGGCACGATGTGCGCGCGCTCCGCCAGCGACTGTACGGCGCGGGGCGCCAGTTTATCCAAAAATACATGCGCATGAAAATCGATAAGCATACCGAGATCCTCCGAAGATCAGGCGCGGCGGACGAGCGAATAGACGCGCGCCCTGTCCCGCCGATAAGAAAAAAAGTTGTAGATCGTCCCGACGCCGTCCAGGGCGACGAGGATGACGAGATTGAGGATAAACAAGACGCGGAACCCGACATCCGTGCGCAGGCGGCCCGCGATCCCCGCGACGACTTCCCCGACCGAATCCGCGACGGGAGCCTGCAAATACAGGCAGACGGCGTACGTCGCCAATAATAATACGAGCGTGCTGAAAAACACAAACGCGATGCGGAAGGGCGTGTTTTTGCCGCCGAACTTGCCATACAGCCAGCCGCCGAACATGGAGCCGATCAAAGCCGCGATGGCGCCGAATCCCCACCACAGGAACATGATCGCAAAGGCGGCGGCCGCAGTGACGCCCGCGAGCACGGCGCCCAGCATCCCGCACAGCCGTCGGTCGCTTCGGGCGGATTCCGCCGCTTCCTTCCGGCGGGCAGCCGTAAAAGCGCGCTCAAAACACGCCTCGTGCGCCGCAAACGGGATGCCCGACTCCAACATTTCCGTCCGGTCCGCGCCGAGCTCCTTCCCGCAATAGGGACAACGATCCTCGTTCGGGAAGCCGTTTTTTTGGAGATAGCCGACGATCTTGTCGAGGATCTCTTCGATCTTGCGGAACACGTCGGAATACAGCTGCGGACAGACCATCAGGCCGATCCCGACGACGCCGTATGCGGACAGCTTCAGCTCTTTTTTGTGCCGCTCCAGATATTTTTCCAGCTCCTTGTTCTTGCCCGCCGTGTGGGTGACGACGGTCAGCAGACAGGACGGGTTCCCGAGCAACCGATAGCGGATATGCACGCGGTACCCGCCGTAGCTGCCGCTACAGCCGTGTTTTTCGAGCTGAAAGTTGTGCCTCCGCGCAAAATCGCGCATCGTATATCTCTCTTTTGCCATCTCTAATCCTCTTTAGGAGCGGGATCTTCGCCGCCGCGCCCGCCGTCCTTTTCCGACGAAAGCCCGCCGCGTTCGCCGCTCTTCTCAAACGACAGCCCGCCGCGCCCGCCGCCCTTCTCAAACGACAGCCCGCCGCGCTCTTTCCCGGGCAGCCGCTCGCCGCGCACATCCATTTCGATCGAGCGCTTGTCCTCGAACATGATGCCGCGCTGCAATTTGGAGTACCCGTATTTCTCGCGGATGCGGGCGACCGCTTCCTCGGCGCGCGCCTTCTTTTCATAATCCCCGCGCAGGACGTCGAACGTCAGCTGCTCGACGCCGCGATCGAATCCGGATGCCGTGACGCCCAACCCGCGCACGCCGCGCCTCGCGACGTAGCGGCTGCAAAAAAGGGCGTACGCCGCGCCCGCGATCTCGCCGCAGAGCGCCGTCGGCCGCACTTTCGTCTGCCATGAATAACTCTGCATCGCGTTGTCGCGCACCCAAAGATGCACCGTGTCCGCCTTGCCGAGCCCCGCGTCGCGCATCCGCGCGGATACGCTCTCGCTCAGAACATACAGCAGCCGCTTGATATCCTCCTTGCGGTAGACGTCCTCGAAATAAGTGAGCGAATTGCCCACCGATTTGAGGGCTTCCCGCTCGTCGGACGGGCGCACAGGCTCGCGGTCCTCGCCGCGCGCATAACCGGACAAGGTCGCGCCCCATTTGCCGAGATGCCGCACGAGCAGAGACGGCTCTGCCGTCGCCAACTCTCCGATCGTGCGGATGCCCAGTTTTTCCAGCTTTTCCGCCGTCGCTTTGCCGACGTACAGCAGCTGCGATACGGGCAGCGGCCAGATCTTCTCCCGAAAATTGTCCGGGCCGACAAACGTGACGGCATCCGGCTTTTTCAGATCGGAGGCAAGTTTGGCAAAGACTTTATTGAAGCTGACGCCGACCGAAACGGTCAGATGCAGCTCCTCCTTCACGGCGGCGCGGATCTTTCCCGCGATCTGTTCGCCGCTCCCGAAGACGCGGCTGTTCGTCACGTCCAGCCAGCATTCGTCGATGCCGAACGGCTCGATCCGGTCGGTGAAGCGCCCGTAGATCTCCCGCACCGCGCGCGACTCGCGTTCGTACTCGGCAAAACGGACGGGGCGGACGATCAGTCCCGGGCATTTGCGCTGCGCCGCCCAGATCACGTCGCCCGTCCGCACGCCGAACTTTTTGGCTTGTTCGCTTTTGGCGAGGACGATGCCGTGCCGCGCTTCCTTGTCGCCGCACACGGCGAGCGGCTTGCCCGCAAACTCCGGGAACAGCTTGACCTCGACCGACGCGTAAAAGTTGTTCAGGTCCGAGTGTAAAATGACAGATCTATTCATGTTTTCCGCAATTCTGTCACGCATAGTACTATGCAAAAACGCAAAAAATTGATTTATTTGCCGCGCGGGACCAAACGAAGGATGTCGCCGGGAGCGAGCGGATACGGGCACGCGAGGCGCAGCTTCTGCATGACGAGCTTCGCGTCCTCCACGGCGCCCCCTTCTTCGTCCTGCATGGAGCGGACAAAAAAGGTCTTTCCGAAGGACGGCCCGGGCGACAGGATCTCCAGTTCGTCGCCGACGCGAAACCGTCCGCGCATCTGCACGAGCGGGATCTCGCCCGCCGCGAGCACGTCGGCGACATACGGGTGCGTCCCTGCCTCCTGCGCGTTGGTGCTGTTGACCGTATCCGAAGCGCCCCCGAACGCGTATGCCGTCGTGAATGCGCGGTGCGAAACCTTGCGCAGCTCCTGCTCCCCCTCTTCGACCGATAAAACGCCGTCCATCACGCGGCGATAGGCGTTGACGACCGTCGCGAGATAGCAGGCGCTCTTCATGCGCCCTTCGATCTTGAACGAGCAGACGCCCGCGGCGCACAGCGCGTCCAGGTGCGCGAGCATATTCAAATCTTTGCTGTTGAGGATATATGTCCCGCGCGCATCCTCCTCGATGGGATACTCTTCCCCTTCCTCGCGCGCGCGGATGCGGTATTCCCAACGGCAGGCCTGCACGCAGGCGCCGCGGTTGGAGTCGCGCCCGTCGAGATAGTTGCTCAGCAGGCAGCGCCCGCTGTACGAAATGCACATCGCGCCGTGCACGAACGCTTCAAGCTGCAGATCGGGACAAAACGCGTGGATCGCGCCGACCTCCGCCAGCGAAAGTTCGCGGGCGAGCACGACGCGCTCCGCGCCCTGCTCCCGCCAGAACGCGGCAGCGTAGCGGTTCGTCGTATTGGCCTGCGTGGAGATGTGCAGCGGCAGATCGGGCGCGACCTTGCGGGCCAGAAAAAAGGCGCCCGCATCCGTGACGAGCGCCGCATCCGCACCGATCTCCCGCAGATACACGAAATAGTCGGCCAACGCGGGGAAATCCGACTCCCTTGCAAAGATATTGGCGGCGACGTACACCTTTTTCCCGCGGGCGTGCGCGTAGGCAACGGCTTCTTTCATCTCGCTTGCAGAAAAATTGTCCGCAAACGAGCGAAGCGAAAACTGCCTGCCTCCGAGATAAACGGCGTCCGCCCCGAAGTACAGCGCCGTCTTTAATTTTTCAAAGCTGCCCGCAGGGGCCAACAATTCCACTCCCTGCATCCGATACACCTCAATTTTTTAAGGTTTGCATAGTACTATGCAAGACATACTACGCGTCCGATCCCTTTTTGACGGAGATCGCGACCCCTTCGCCGACATCCAAAACGCTCGTGCGCAAGTCGGGATCGCCGCAGACCAGTTCGAGATATTCGCGGATCTTCCGCACGATCGAGCGGCGTTTAGGAGGCGTTTCCTCCCTTCCGTCCACCCAGCCATATAACAGCACGTCGTCCGCGAACAGGACGCCGCGCGGGGCGAGCAGCCGCTTCAGATCGGGCAGATACCCGCCATACTGTGCCTTCGGCCCGTCCAAAAAGATAAGGCCGAACGGCTCGTCGAGCGCCGCGAGCAGATCTTTCGCGTCGCCAAGGACGCAGCGCACCCGATCGGCCACGCCGAACGCGGCAAAGTTTTTACACGCCGCCCGATACCGCGCTTCGTCCGATTCGACCGTGACGAGATGCAGCCGCGGGCATTCCTGCAAAAGGGCGACCGCCGTCAGCCCCTCCCCCGTGCCGATCTCCAGCGCGCGGGTCGGCGCGCACATCCGCGCGCAAGCGAGCAGCAGCTGCACCGTTTCATCCGGCGCGCACGGGTCGCGCTCCGACTTCGCCTTTTCCCGCAGCGCGGCGAGGCGTTCGTCCTGCCGCAGCCGCAGCAGCGACCGAAGATACGGCGTCATCACACGCGGACGATATTCGCCATAATGACGGGGTTCTGCTTCGTCTTTTTATAGATGAAATTTTTGACCTGCTTTTTGATCGCCGCCGTCAGCTCGCTGCCGTCCGTGTCCGCCCGCACGTCGACCTGGTCGACGCAGTTTTCGACGATATGGCGGATATCCGAATTGTAGTCCGCATTGTTCGGCATCACAAAGCCGCGGTTGACCACGCTCGGCTCGCTGAGAAGGTCACCCGTCCGCTCGGAGACGCACGCCGTGATGACGAAGATGCCGTCCTCGGAAAGGTGCTTGCGGTCCTTCATGACCACGCTGTTCTCGCGGTCCTCCAGGCTTCCGCCGTCGACGAGGCGGGAACCGGAAGAGACGCTTTCGCCGAACTGGATGCCGTCCGGCGTCAGCTCGACGCAGTTGCCGATATCCGCGATCAGGATATTGTTCTCGCTCATGCCGAGATCCGTCGCGAGGCGGGCGTGCCGCTTGAGATGGCGGTATTCTCCGTGCACGGG
>DXFD01000045.1 GCA_019114625.1 Candidatus Borkfalkia faecigallinarum
AAAGCCGCCACTAATGTAAGATGGCTGATAAACCAGCCTTTTTGAGGCAACAGATTAAAGAGACAAGCCAACAAAACAATGCACAGAAAAAATCACGGATGGATTGCCATGAACATGGGGAACACCCAATTAAATATAGTTGCTCCAAACAAGCCCATTACAGAAAGAACAATGATAGAGAAAAAGGACTTCCCCCTCGCATCCTTTTTGACCACAAAAAAACCAACCACCGATATTACCGCAGTCAACCCCAGCGTTACATAATCTACCGTCATAAAGAAGCCATACTTTACTACGGAACCGATAATCAATCCCGCGATGAAGGATAGCACTGAACTGGCCGGAAGCAATAAGGTTAACTTTTCATTTGTATTTCCCAACCAAAGCGCCAAACCCAACAATAAAAAATCGACGATAGCTATTATCCCCATTGCAATATACGAGTCTGCATTTTCGTACCAGGGGTACCAGGGTTCCGATATAATAATGGGCTCCAATATAAAAAGAACCAAAATGAACGAACATAAAGCCGCGAGGGTCAGAAACCTCCTTTTTGCCATAAAGTACCTCCCGAAACTCTTTTTCTTCATTATAACAAACCGGTGTATCAGTTTTTGAGAATACGAAAAAAATATTTTCACTTTTTTTGAAAAAAATTTTGATTTTTCGCCGAAAAAAATTTTTTTGAAAAACGCCGCAATATCGCTTGCATTTTGCACGAAGATTTGGTATAGTATATAAGCGTCCGACGGAAGTTTAGCTCAGTTGGGAGAGCATCTGCCTTACAAGCAGGGGGTCATAGGTTCGAGCCCTATAACTTCCACCAATACGTTCATACAGAAATACAGTGCGGAATTATCATGCGGGAATGGCTCAGGGGTAGAGCGTCACCTTGCCAAGGTGAATGTCGCGAGTTCGAATCTCGTTTCCCGCTCCAATCAAATTCCGCACTTATTTTTTGGCGCTATAGCCAAGTGGTAAGGCAAGGGCCTGCAAAGCCCTGACTCCCCGGTTCAAATCCGGGTGGCGCCTCCAAAAGATCGGCCTCCGCTTCGCGTGAAGCGGAGGCCGTTTTCTTCCCCTGCCGCCCCGAAAAAGGCGCGGCGACGGCTCGCAAGGAGCGCACCGCCAACCGAGGCGCGATCTTCTACAGAAAGCCGCCGCACGGAAAAAAGGTCGGCGGCGCACGGAAAGAAGATCAACAACGGCGCGCAGAAAAATCGGCGGCGGCGCGGCAAGGCTCCGCGCAAACCGCCGCAGGCGGCGAGACGAAAATCCCACAAAAACGCGCCGGTATGGCGAAACAGGCAGACGCAAGAGACTTAACCTTTGCATTGCATAACAATTAAATATCCATATATAAATATGCGAGTATGGCGAAATCGGCAGACGCAAGAGACTTAAAATCTCTCGGGAGCGATCCCGTATCGGTTCAAATCCGATTACTCGCACCATGCAAATACGGACCGGGACGATACGTCCCGGTCCGTATTCTTTTGCTCCTTTTTTCCGCCGATCCGCCTATATTTGCAAAGCGATCCTCTCCCGCCGCGCCGCCTATGCTTGCAAAGCGATCCTCTCCCGCCGCGCCGCCTATACTTGCAAAGCGATCCCCGCCGGCTGCGCTTCTTCCGACGCGGGCCAGATCGCGGGGACGCCGTCCACATAGTGCCAGAAGTTCCCGCCCGCCGCGGGCTGCTCTTCCTTATAATAATAGACGGCGGCGGCTTTCAGCGGCTCATTGCCCGCGGCGACGGACACGGCCGACCACGCCGACGCATCGCCGCCGAAATACACGGTCGCCAGCGCATCCGCGCCGTCAAAGGCGTAGCTCCCGACCGAGCGCAGCGTGCCGGGCAGCAGTATGCTCTCCGCACTGCAGCCGGCGAACGCGCGGGCGCCGATCGAACGGACGCCTTCGGGGATGACGACGCGCGTCCCTTTGTAATTCATGAATGTGAAATTCGGGATCTCGCTCAGGCGGCTCCCCTCCTCCCAGACGATCGCCGCGCTGCACGACTCGAAGAGATATCCGCCGATCTCCTCCACGCTCGCGGGGATCGTGACGCGATCCCCTTGATACGAGCTGAACGCGCGCGCCGCCAGCGCCTGCACCTTGCAGCCTTCCGCCCAGACGATCGACGCGGAGGTGGAAGAAAACGCGTATGCGCCGATCGAACGGACGCTCGCCGGGATGACGATGGCCGCGCCGCCGTACGCGGCGAAGGACCTCTCCCCGAGCGTTTCGATCTCCGCCCCGTCCGCCCAGGCGATCTCACAGCGGACGTTAGCAAACGCATAGGCACCGATCGAGGTCACGGAGGGCGGGAGCTCGATCTTTTGCAGGCTCACGTCCCCCCGAAAGCAGGACCCGCCGATCGTTTCCAGGCGGCTGCCCGCCCCGAACGTGACCGCGCGCAGCCTGACGCAGTCGGCGAGGGCGTATTCGCCCAGCGCCCGTACGCTCGCGGGGATGGCGAGCGACGCGCCCGCGTACCCGGCAAACGCATAGGCGCCGATCTCCTCGATCTGCGCGTCCTCCGCCCAGACGATCTCCGCCGTGCAGCCGTCAAAGGCGCGCGCACCGATCGCCGTCACGCTCGACGGGAGGGTGATGCTGTCGGCCGCAACGCCGGCAAAGGCTTCCTCGCCGATCGCCGTGACCGGCTTGCCGTCATATACGGCGGGGATCACGATATCGCCGTCCGCGCCCGTCGGAACGCGCGCGAGCGTCACTTCCCCGTCCGATCCCTCAAACGTCAGCCCCGCCGTGTATTCCGCCCGAACGAGGGCTCCGCAGGCCGCGCAGCTGTAAATATAATAATTCTCCGCCGTGTTCTCCCAAACCACGCCGCCGGGAACGTGCCCCGCGGGTGGGGAAAACGAATAAATCTCGTCGCCGCAGACCGTGCATACGCTCTTGCTGTACCCGGACGACACGCAGGCGGCCGGCACGCGCTCCTGCTCGCTATACGAATGCCCGCCGAGGCCAGAATAGATGTACCGCTCCGCCCCGCAATAGACGCAGGTCTGCACGCTGCAGCCGGGCGTCCTGCAATCCGCCGCGGCGACCGACCGCGCTTCGCCATAGCTGTGCGCACAGCGGACGGAGCCCTCGAACAGCGTGCCGCCGTTCGTCCCCGTAATGACCAGGTTCCCGCTCTCGCCGTCATAGGCGATGCCGCGGATGCCCGTGCCGTCTTTGCCGTCTTCACCGTCTTCGCCGTCTTTTCCGTCTTCGCCGTCTTGTCCGGCCGCGCCAACCACGACGCCGAGGTCGATCCGCTCCCCGTTCGTCAGGACGACGATCAGCTTTCCTTCCGCGTCGATCTCGGCCGTCCGGATGCCGACGCCGTCCTCTCCGGCGGGGCCTTGCTCGCCCTTCTCGCCCTGCGGGCCTTGTTCGCCTTGTTCGCCTTTCTCGCCCTGCTCGCCTTTCTCGCCTTGTTCGCCTTTCTCGCCCTGCGGGCCTTGCTCGCCCTGTTCGCCTTTCTCGCCCTGCGAGCCTTGTCCGCTCTCGCCGGCGGGGCCCTGCTCGCCGGGTTCGCCCGGCTCCCCCTTTTCGCCCTGCGGGCCCTGTGCGCCCGCCTCGCCCCGTTCGCCGATCAGGCTTTCCAGCCATTCCTGCTCGGTGCCGGAAAACCCGTTCTTTACGGCGATGTCGTAAGCGGACAACCCGCCGCAAGCCGCCAGCGGCACGCTCAGCGCCGCGGCGATGCCGAGCACGGCCAGCATCTTTCCAAAGTGCTTCATCTCTTTTTCCCTCTTTTGTGATATTCAAAAACGATCTGCAAAGCACGGCGCGGTTTTTAGCCGATCATGTCTGACATAGTACTTCGCATCTCGTCTTTTTCCGTTTTTTCGATGCCGCCGCAGGTCAAAATCACCCGCCCGATAAAAATATCCGCCGACGATCCGTCGGCATCGATCGGCCCTGCGCGGTATTTATATTGTATCCGATACAGAGGCAAATTGCAACGGATTTTTGAAAATTGCCCGATTTTTTTCCAACGACAAAAGCCGCCCTCTCGGAGAGCCACGCCGCGCCGACCGCCGCACAGCCCCGCCCCATACAGGGGCGGGGCTGTCTGTTCCTTCCGCATTCTTGTCCCGCACCGATCAGCGCCGCGCGGGTTTCGGCCAGGGGCAGCGCCTCCACTGTCCGCCGTCTCCGCCGCTCCCGAGCAGTTTTCGGACGGCGTCCGTCAGCGAAGTCAGATACTGCCCCGCATCCGCGGCGCAGACTTCTTTCCAGAACGCGCCGCCGAAGATATACGACTGCGCAAATTCGCGCCAGCCGCCCAGCCCGTTCGCCGCGACCTGCGCCATGTCGGACAGCAGCTGCACCGCTTCCGCGCGCGTGATCCAGCCGATGAAATACCCCCAGCGCGTGATCATCGCCGCGCGCCCGATATCCCAGCCCAACAGGAAATCGGAACCGTATTTCCCCTGGAAATGGCTGACAAACGCCCAGCCGCGCGCGACCCCCTCCCGCTCCTCCGCATCCATGTCCTCGTCGAAGAGATCTTCCGCCTTCACCGCCGACGCATAGCGTTCGAATCGGTCGCGATATCCTTCGCGCGCCAGATAATACAGCGTATCCAGCAATTCTTCCCGCCCCGTGATCCCCCACGAATTGCGCACGAGGGATACGATCTGCTGGTCCATCACGGGGATATGTTCCTCCACGTCCAATTCGTCCAGTTTGTGTTCGTTCAGCGTCGAAATGATGCCCGAGAGCAGGATCCCGAAGCGCTCCCACTGCGCCGGGCTGTCCTCGTACGGCGCGGGAGAGGGTTCCTCCAGCCGTGCGACCTCCGCCAGCTTTTCCTCGACAAAGCCGTACAGCTGTTCGGAAGTCATTTCCTCTTCCTCTCCGTCTTCCGTATCCCCCTCCCACTGCTCCAGAGTATCGAAGGCCGCCGCCAACATCGCCATGTCATCCCCGTAGATCTTGCCGATCAGTTCCTGCGCGCCCAGGCCCGCCATTTCGCCGACCTGTTTTTGGACCTCCGCGGCGATCTTTGCCTCCGTTTCGGCGGACTGTCTGGCAAATTCCGCCCCCATCATCTGCGCGAGGATCTCCTGCTGCCGCTGCAAGTTTGCCGCTTCCTGCTCTTGCGCACGGCGGGCGCGCTCCGCTTCCTGCTCTTGCGCCTCGGCGCGGCGCTTTTCCGCCGCGTCCTGTATCTCCTGCGTCCGTGCGAGCATTTCCTGCATCCGCGCAGAAGCCTTCGCCTTCGCCGCGTTGGCGCGCTCCATGATCTCCTTGCTGTCCATTGTCGTCCCTCTCCTTTTTATAAATGTATTTTTTACAGATCCCTCGCCCGCTGCAGCGCGTCCGCGAGCGCGTCGATCTGAAATTCCGCCATCGCCTCCGCCGCCTCCGGGAAGAGGAAGGGAAGCGAGTCGGGGATCGCTTTCTGCACCATCATCATCTCCAGGGCGAGGTTGCCGAACAGGCGCGGATCGATCTTGCCCGGCGCGATCCCGAAAATTGCCAGGATCGCCTCGTACAGCGCGAGCTGATCGGCCCGAAACGCCTGAAAGCTCTCCTTCGAGAGGCAACGAAAGATCGCCTGCTCCTCCTCCATGGACAGGACGGCGATGCCGTTTTTCGCCCCGTCGCAGCAGCTGCGCAGGAAGGTCTTGACCCCCTCCCGCCAGCTTAAAGAGGGGTCGTCCATCAGCTCGCGCGCATAGCGCAGCAGCCTGGGCTGCTGATAGCGGAGCGCCTGCAGCACGAGCTCCTCCTTCGAAGGAAAAAAACTGTAAAAGAAAGATTTTGAGATGCCGACTTTTTTACTCAGGACCTCGATGCTGCTGTGGATCAATCCGCGATCCACGATACATTGCAGCACCGTCGTCAGCAGCGCCTCGCGCACCCGCTCCCTCTCCTGCGCCGAATATGCCTTTCTCGCCATATTGCCTCCTTGGGCCGTTATAAATTATAAAATTTAAAAACGGTATTTATATTGTACCCGATACAGCGGCAAATTGCAACAGATTTTTGAAAATTGCCCTCCCTTTTTTCAACAAAAAAGCCGCCCGCTTTCAACGAAAAAAGCCTCCCGCCCGCTTTCAACGAAAAAAGGCTCCCGCCCGCTTTCAACGGCAAAAGCCTCCCGCCCGTGGTCTTTCCCGGGCGGGAGGCGGCTTTTTGCTTCTCCGCGCAGGCGGAGGGAGCTTGTCAGGTATCGCAGGCGATGTCGCTGCGGATGGTATTGATGGCGCTCTTTTCCAGGCGGGAGACCTGCGCCTGCGAGATGCCGACCTCGTCCGAGATCTCCGTCTGCGTCTTGCCCTCGAAATAGCGGAGGAAGAGGATCCTGCGCTCCCGCTCGCCCAGATGCGACATCGCCTCGGCGAGGGCGGCGTGCTCCGTCCACACCTCGTCGTTGTTCTTCTCGTCGCAGATCTGGTCCATGAGCATGAGCGCGTCGCCCGACTTGTTGTACACGGGCTCGAACAGGGAGACGGGGTCGGAGATGGCGTCCAGCGCATAGACGACCTCCTTCTCCCGCACCTGCATCGCCTCGGCGATCTTCTCGATGGTCGCCTCCTTGTCCTCCGCTTCCAGCTGCTCGCGCGTCTTCAAGACGCGGTAGGCGGTGTCGCGGATGGAGCGGGAGACGCGCAGCGAGTTGCCGTCGCGCAGATACCGCTTGATCTCCCCTAAGATCATCGGCACGGCGTATGTCGAAAAGCGCACGCCGACGGAGAGATCGAAGTTGTCGATCGCCTTCAAAAGCCCGATGCAGCCCGCCTGAAACACGTCGTCCGCGTTCGCGTTTTTCGCCCAGAACCGCTTGACCAGCGACAGCACCAGCCGCATATTGCCGACCACGAACCGCTCGCGCGCGGCGGCGTCGCCCGCTTTCAGCCTGCGCATCAGTTCCTCGCTCTCCTCCGCCGTCAGAACGGGCAAGCCCGCCGTATCCACCCCGCAGATCTCCACTTTTTGCAACATCCTTTTCCTCCTCCCGGCAAGTATGTACGGAGGGATGAAAATTATGTATCGCCGTGCAAGGCGGGGCCGCGGGATTTATTTCCGCCGCGCGGGGCGGGCAAGCCGCGCTTTTGCTCTCCGCCGCGCGGGGCGGGAGGAACGAAGGATCATACGAGTTTGCCGATCTCGCTCTTGAGGCGGGCGATGATCTTCTTTTCCAGCCGCGATATGTACGACTGCGAGATGCCGAGCACGTCCGCGACGTCCTTCTGCGTCATCTCCTCCTTCCCGTCCAGCCCGAAGCGCATGGTCATGATGCGGCGGTCGCGTTCGGGCAGGCGGCGCAGCGCGCCGCGCAGCAGCTCCTTCTCCACGCCCGTCTCGATGTCCTTGTACACGACGTCGCTGTCCGTGCCGAGGATGTCGGAGAGCAGCAGCTCGTTCCCCTCCCAATCGGTGTTGAGCGGCTCGTCGAAGGAGACCTCGTTGCGCACCCGCACGAGGCGGCGCAGGTACATGAGGATCTCGTTCTCGATGCAGCGCGAGGCGTAGGTCGCGAGCTTGATATTCTTGGCGGGGTCAAAGGAATTGACCGCCTTGATCAGCCCGATCGTGCCGACGGAGACGAGGTCGTCCGCGTCTGCGCCCGTGTTGTCGAACTTGCGGGCGATGTACACGACCAGGCGCAGGTTGTGCTCGATGAGGGAGGAACGCACCGCCGCGTCCCCCGCCGACAGCTTGCCCAGCAGCGCCGACTCCTCCTCCGCCGAGTACGGGAGAGGCAGCGCCTCGCTCCCGCAGATGTAGTCGAGCACGTTTTCGCGCAGGTGCAGCCTCTGCGCCAGCCGCCGCAGCGACTCTTTGAGAACATTCAGCATCCGTCCCCTCCCGAATCATAAAAATCTGTTTTCCGCGCAAACGACGCGGGCAGGATCAGCCCGTACTCCCCCGCGAGCGGGGTCGGACTGAGCGCGACCGTCACATCCTCTATTGTATGCACCCGCCCGCCGCAATATATCTCCATGCGCTCGATCCGCACGGCCGAGAGGCGGCTCCTGCCGTTGACCGTGCGCACGGCGACGGTCTCGGGCGCGGTCCGCCCGCCGTACAGCCGCTCCGCCCAAAGCGCCGCGAGCACGCGCGCGTCCGCGACGGCGACCGGCCGACCGCGGCGATCGCGCAGGCGGTTGCCCGTGTCCACGAACCCGCTCACCGCCACCGATCGTTCCCCCGCGCAAAGCACGACGCGGCAGGTGCAGGCGACGACCTCGACCCGCGCCGCCAGCCGCCGCACGACGCGCTCGGCGAGGACGGCGAAGAGGGCGCACCCCGCCACGAGCACGCCCGACGGGATCCCGTACACGGCATACGCCCCGCCCGCGGCGGGCTCGCCGCGCGCGAACAGTGCGGTCAGGATGCCCGCCAGCGCGGCCATGTACCCGACAAAGGCGAGGCTGCACAGGGCGTATGTACGCTTGTATCGGAAGGAAGCGGCGGGCAGCGGCAGCACGAACAGCACGCCCCATCGCACGAAAAAGTCGAGCGGGGCGGGCAGGGAAAAGAAGATCGTAAACACGGCGTACCCCGTCCCCAGCGCCGCGCCCAGCGCCGCCGCGAGGAGGATGCGCCGCCAGCGGACCTCCCCCTTGACGGTGCGCACCGCGCAATAGAGCAGCGCCGCGTCCGCACAGAAATTATCGAGGATGAGAAGATCGAGATAGACGACCATACGCGCCTCCGCGGCGGATCCCCCTGCCGACATCGCCCATTATAGCGTCCCCCCGCCCTTGTTTTTTGAGAAGGCTTGCCGCTTCCCGTCGGATTTGCGCGACGCGCGCCGCCCCTCCCCCCGAACGCCGCTTCGCAAGCGCGGCGCCCCCTTCCTCCGAACGCCGCTCCGCGAACGCGCCGCCCTCCCGCCGCGGGCGCGGCGGGAGGGGCGGGCGGCCGAGGCGCACATTCCGCTAAGCGTAGAGCCCTTCCAAGCGAACGGGACAAAAACGGGACGGCGCGGGATTGACTTTCCGCCCGCCCGATCGCTATAATTAGATCAGGAAGCCGCCAAACCGGCACATGCGGCGGCCGCGAAAAAGGAGGGAACCAATGCTGGAAATACGCGACATCCGAAAGACCTATCAGACCAAAAAAGGGACGCCGACGCGGGCGCTGGACGGGGTGAGCCTGACCTTCCCCGCGCGGGGGCTGGTCTTTATCCTGGGCAAGAGCGGCAGCGGGAAGTCGACGCTGCTCAACATCTGCGGCGGCCTCGACCGCCCGGACGAGGGAGAGATCGTCGTCCGCGGGCGCAGCAGCAAGGATTTTTCCGCCGAGGACTTCGACAGCTACCGCAACACCTGCGTCGGGTTCGTCTTTCAGGAATACAACGTGCTCGACGAGTTTTCGGTGGAGGACAACGTCGCGCTCGCGCTCGAACTGCAAAACAAGCCGCGGGACGCGCAGCGCATCGCGCGCATCCTGCGCGACGTCGAGCTGGAAGGCTTCGCCAAGCGCAGGCCCAACACCCTTTCGGGCGGGCAGAAGCAGCGCGTCGCCATCGCGCGGGCGCTGGTCAAGGACCCGCAGATCATCCTCGCCGACGAGCCGACGGGCGCCTTGGACAGCGAGACGGGGCGGCAGGTGCTCGACACGCTGCAAAAGCTGTCCGCCGATAAGCTGGTCATCGTCGTCTCGCACGACCGCGAGTTCGCCGAACAGTACGCCGACCGCATCGTCGAGCTGCAGGACGGCAAGGTCATCTCCGACGTGACGCGCACGGGCGAGGGCTGCGGCGCCAACGTCCGCTTCTGCGAGGACACCGTCTCCGTGCGCGACTGCGCGCGGCTGACGGAGGAGGACTTCGCCTCCATCCGCCGCTTCCTCTCCGCCTCCAAGGGCGGCGCCGCCATCTCCTGCAGCCGGCAGGCCGTCGCCGCCGCGCAGGAGCGCACCCCGCGCGCGGGCGGGCAGTTCGAAAAGACGGCGACGGCGCAGGATCCCCGCGGCAAAGGCGCGTCCGACGGCGCGGCAGCCGACGGCGCCGAAAGCGGGCAGGCGCTCATCCGCTCGCATATGCCCTTCCGCCACGCCTTCCGCATGGGCGCGAGCTGCGTGCGGCTGCGCCCGCTGCGGCTGACCTTCACCATCCTGCTCTCCGTCCTCGCCTTCACGCTGTTCGGGCTGTTCTCCACGCTCGCCTTCTACGACCCCGTCGCGACGGCCGCGCGCACCTATCGGGACGCGGGGCAGGAATGGGCGATGCTGGAAAACAACTACCGCGGCGAGCGGATCACCTTCCGCGGCACCGAGCTGTACGACACGGAGGAATACACCTCCGGCACCCTCTTCACCCGCGCGGAAGCCGAGGCGCTGCGCGAGCGGTTCGGCAGCTCCGTCATCGCCTGCTTCCATTATTCGTCCATGTCGGAGCGCAGCTTCGGCATCGTGAACGCGGGGGCGGTCGACGCGCAGTCGCTTTACAGCACGACGCTCACCGGCTTTGCCGAGTTCGGCGAAGACACCTCCTATTGGGAAGAGCTCCTGCTGACCGACACCGACCTCACCGCCCTCGGCGAGGACGACATCGTGATCACCGCCTACACCTTCCGCTCCCTGCGGCAGGCTGGCCTGACGGGCGCGGACGGGGAAGCGATCCCCCTGGAAAATTACGGCGATATCGTGGGGCAGACGATCGAGCTGCGCGGCGAAACTTCCGACGAAGCCGTCCCCTTCGTCGTGCGCGGCGTGCTCGACATCGAGCTCCCCGACGATTTTACGTCTGCCGACGGCGGCACGGACGCCCAAGCGCATAACGAGCGCATCGCCGCACGCGACGAGCTCCTCTCCTACGGCGTGTACGCGGCGGGATTCGTCTCCCCCGCCTTTTACGACGCCCACAGCGCCGATTTCCTCGCCCGGGACGGGAGCATCCGGCCGAGCCAATATTTCTTCTTCGAGCTTTCGGGCGGCGCCCTCTCGATCGGCGCGGCGGACGGCGAAGAGCTCGATGCGCCCTCCGCCCTCGCCTATCTGCCCATCCGCTACGGCCGCTCCCCCGCCTTCGCCTTTTTCGACGAGGGAACGGGCAGCCTGCGCGACGAAGAGATCGTCCTTCCCTTCCGCAGCCTGCTGCCGCAGGTACAGGCGATGGCGGAAGCCGAGCGCGCGGCGATCGCGCAGCGGGAGGGCGAAGGGGCGGCGCAGGCGTTCGCGGCGGATATGGAGCGCGACCTCGACTTTGTCGCCGAAGGCTCGCACCTCTTTCTCGAGAAGGACGAGGAGACGGGCGAGATCCTCTCTTCCGAGCGCGTCTATGCCGACGACGCGCAGATGCAGGCGGCGCGGGACGCCGTGCTGGAACTGATCGAACGCTATGAATGGACGGAATACGCCCTCGGCCGCACCTACGCGCTGCGCAGCTCCGTCGGCACCGCCCTCGGCGAATATCGCCTGGCGGGCTTCACCTACGGGACCGTCTCCTACTCGCAAAACGCCGCCTACTTCTCCGAATCCTCCTGCCTGTCCGTCGCGCAGAGCTGCGGCCTGAACACCTCCCTCAACAGCACGGAGGTCACCTCTTACACCTTCCCCGCGGACGCGCGCTACAACGGCTGCGCCGTCGCCCTCCCGACCGACGAGGGCGCGCTGCGCGAACTGCTGCGCGCCGCCGGGCAGGCGGGCGCGGACGACACCTTCTTTACCGTCGGCACCCCCCTCGCCTACGACCTGGAAAGCATCCACCACACCGTCGGGGTGCTGAGCGGCGTCTTCCTCGCGCTGGGCGTCGTCATGGCCCTGCTGGCGATGCTGCTGCTGTTCAACTTCATCTCCGTATCCATCCTCGACAAAAAGCGGGAGATCGGCATCCTGCGCGCCCTCGGCGCGCGCAGCGCGGACGTGTTCAAGATCTTCTACTCGGAATCGGCAATCATCGCGGGGCTCTGCTTCCTGCTCTCCATGCTCGCCTGCTTCCTCGTCTGCGCCGTGCTCAACGCGACGCTGGCGGGCGTGCTGCACGTCTCCGCCTTCGTGTTCGGCCCCCTCTCCTGGCTCGTGATGCTTGGCATCGCGCTCGTCACCTCGCTGGCGGCGACCTTCCTGCCCGTGTACGGCATCGCCAAACGCAGCCCCGTCGAGAGCATCCGCGCCCTCTGACCGGCGGAACCGGGCACGCGCCCGCCCCCGTTCCCCCGCGGCAAACCGGCCGCGGCGGCGAGCGGGATGCGGCGGCGAGCACCCCGCGGCGAGCGGGCCGCCCTTCCCTACCCCTCCGAAACGGCAAAAGGCCCGCCCGCCGTTCTCCTTTGGCGGCGAAAAGCCTTCCCTCCGTTCCGTCCGTTTGGCGGCGAAAAGCCCGCCCCGCGCGTACGCGCGGGGCGGGCTGCTTTTTTCCGTATCCGCGCCCGCTGCGGCGGGCGCGGCGATCATACTTTCCTTCCGGCGGGCGCCGATCGATCTTTCAACGACAGGGCGCGGCGCTTATTCTTTCCGCGGCTCGCCGGGCAGGCGCATCTTGTCCGCCGCGGTGAGGGGGCGGATGACGCGGCAGGGATTGCCCGCCGCAAAGACGCGGGGCGGGATATCGCGCGTGACGACGCTGCCCGCGCCGATGACGGCGCCGTCGCCGATGGTCACGCCGCCGCACACGACGACGTTGGACGCCAGCCACACGCCGTCGCCGATGGTGACGGGCTTGGCGTACTCGTAATCGAACCAATGCCCGTCCGCGGCGGGGCGCATCCCGCGGTCCTCGGCGAGCAGCGGATGCACGGGCGGCGCGATGGTCACATTCGGCCCGAAAAAGCATTGGCTGCCGATTTTGACCGGGCCGCAGTCGAGGATGACGAGGTTGAAGTTGGCGAAGAAATGCTCCCCGACCGTCGTGTTGCAGCCGTAATCGAAGCGCAGGGGCGGCTCGCAGGTGATGTTCTCGCCGCAGCCGCCGAACAGTTCGCGCAGCAGCTCCCGCCGCCGTTCGGGCTCGTCCTCGCCCGCATCGTTGTAGGCGCGCGCGAGCCGCCGCGCCCGCGCCCGCAGCGCGGAAAGCTCGGGGTCGGAAGGGTCGTACAGCTCGCCCGCGAGCATCTTTTCGCGCTCGCTGCGCCCCTCGCCCTCCCCGTTCAGCGCGTCCGCCATATCGTTCAGCCGCTCGAGCGAGAACTCCTCCCGCAGCGGGTCCAGCTTACCGTATGCCATTTTATCGTGATGGATGGTCATGGATCTTCCTCCCGTTCGCCTTCCTTGCGCGGATATCCGCATCACGATCATACCACATCCGCGCGCAAAAGACAAGCGGATCGCACGGTTTTCGCCTGCGGATGAGATCCCCCGACAGAACGCCGTCCGACCAAACGCCGCCCCGCCGACGGAAGCGCGCCGTTGCCGCCCCCGCAAAGGCAGCCGCACGGCCGACGGCCATGCCCTTCCCCCCCCGATAAAACGCCATCCGGCCAAACGCCGCCCGTCAGAGCGTCCCTCGGTCAAACGCGCCCCCGCCGACAAAAGGACCGCCCCCGGAGGATCCGGGGGCGGCATTTTACCGCAGCCGCAAAGGGCTGTGCTTTTTGTATCGGGAGATCATTCGGCCTTCGAGCGCTTGAGAAGCAGCACGACGAGCAGCGCGACCGCCGCTGCCGACAGCGCGAGCGCGATGCCGACCAGCACATACAGCGTCGTGAACGCGGCCGCGTCGTCCGCCTCCTCGATCTGGCCGGAGAGCGCGCCCTGCGCCGCCGCGACGGCATCCTGCGCCGCCTTGACGGCCGTCTGCACGTCGCCGACCGACGTCTGCAACCCGTCCGCCGTCGACTTGATCGCCGCGATCTGCTCGGCGAGCTCTTCAAACGAAGGGCCGCCCGCCGCGATCGAAGCGAGGATGTCGTCGATGTCCGCCTGCGCCGCCGCGATGGCTGTGCGCAGCGCGTCGATGTCCGCCTGCACCGCGGAAGCCTGCTCGCCGACCGCGCTTTCGAGCGCGTCGATGCTCGCCTGCAAGTCGGAGCCCTGCCCGTCGACCGCGCCTTCGAGGGCGTCGATGTCGCCCTGTACCGCCTCGATCTGCTCGGCAAGCGCCTTCTCGCCCGCGGCGATCGCCTCCTGCAGCGCCTTGTCGCCCGCGGCGACGCTCTCGGCGAGCTGCGTCAGCTCTTCCATCACGCCCGAAACGGCGTCTTTCACCGCCTGCGTGCCCGCGTCGATCTTCGCTTCCAGCGCGGCCTGCATATCCTGCAGCGCCTCGCTCGTGCCGCTCTCGATCGCTTCCTGCGCGGCGGAGATCGCCGCACGGATGTCGCCGAGCAGCGAATCGAACTCGCCGCCCTGGCCCGCAAACGCGCCTTCCAGCTTTTCGACCGCGGCGGCGATGCCTTCCAGCTCGCCCGCCTGCGCCGTGATCTCCGTGCGCAGGCTGCGGATCGCTTGGATCTCGGCGAGCGCGTTCTCTCTGTAATATGCGATCTCTTTCGCGGACATCGCGCCGTTGATCGCCGCATAAGTAGCCGTGGGAACGGTCACGTCGCTCCCGGCCGCCTGTTCGATCGCCTCGATCGCCTCAGCGCGCGCATCCACGATCGTATTGTAATACGCGTCGACTGCATCCATTGCCTGTGCCTTAGCCAGCGCAATGATGCTCTCGCTGGTAGCCGTATTGATCGCCGCGTAAGCCGCCGCAATGTCCGCATCGCCGCTCACGTCCGCCCAGTTCAGGCCGAGCGCAACGGCATACAGGCGTACATCTGCCTGCGCCTCCAAACGCATCGCGAGCAGATCGGCCGTATCGCCCGCCTCGCCGCTTTCGACGACAACGTAATAGCCATTGAACAGTTCACCGGCATAACCTTCCAGGAAAGCATCCTCTGCGGGCAAATCACGATACTGTCCGCCCGTGATGTAGCCCGTCTTGTTCTCGCTGTACACCTCGCCGTTGTAGGTACCGCCCTGCAGATTGATGGCGATTTTTTCAAGAGCCGCAGCGTCGTTGCCCTGCAGGTTCGCCTGATAGAAGGCACGGATACCGTTGAGCGTTCCGCCTGTAACGGTGACCTCGGTCGGGAGTTGAGTCGTGTGCTGCACGAGCGCGATCGCCGCGCCGTCCGTCGTCGATCCGTTACCGTTCGGATCGGACGCAAACGGATCGCCCGTCGCAGTGATGGTACCGCTCGTAACGGTGACGATGCCCGCGCGCACTTCGATACCCGATGTACCTGTAATGTTTGAATTGACAATCGTCATCTCACCATATTGCGGGTGATAAATTGCGGCAGCAAGCTCACTGGTCAGCGTACTATTATTGATTTCGATCACAGTACCGTGCGAAGCACCGTTTCCTGCGAGCGCAAAGCTATCGGAAACGATTGTGCTGTCGGTAATGGTCAGTGTCGGGAAAGCAGAACTTCCTGCGCTGATCGCCTCTTCGCCATTCGCATACTCGCCGATAAACACAACGCCCGTACCATTCCCTGTTGCTGTAATCGCAGAATCGATCAATTGAATATCAGCGCCGGCCTGTGCATGGATCGCATGCACCTCGGCGTCGCTGCCCTCTTTGCCGCGCACCGTAAATGTACTGTTCGAGATCGTCGCCTCGCCATCCGCTGCCAAAATACCCAAAACCAGGTGATAGGAAGCACTGATATCGATCGTGACATTGTCGATCAAAGTCGGGCTCTGCAGCTGGATACCCACAATATTCCCGGATTCAGAAGTGCGGTCATCATCGATCAAGATCGTGATATTCTCGATCGTGACCTCTTCCGTCAAGCCGGATCTGATTGCCAGGGCGCCGATTTCTGCCGACCCCGCCTGAACAATGCTCTCCTCTTCAGCGCTAACGCTGTTCGTGACAGTCACGCCGCCCGCCGTAATTTCCATGACAAAATTGCTGTTTGTGCTGCCGCCGATGACGTCATGACCATTCAGGTCCAGCGTGACAGCCTTGCCGATCGTGATCATTGCAGCCGTTGTGATATCCGCTTGCAGCGTAACCGTATCGCCGGCTTCTGCCGCAAGGAGCGCCTCTTCGAGCGTTTCATAACCTTCATCGACCTGCTCGCCGGCGATCGTCGCCACGCAGCCCGCTTCGACGGCCGCGTCGATCGAGGTATAACCGACGCCGTTCATTACGATGACGACGCCGTCTTCCGCAGCCGTTTCATCGTCAGCGACGGTATAAGACCCGTCCTCCTGCTGATAGATCATGAATCCGTCTGCAATGTACTCGCCCGCAACGGGATTGACAAAGGTACCGCCCGCGATATTGATGTTTGCCGCAGAAGCCTCAACACCGCTTGCAGCTGGCACACTCAATTCAATATCGAATGTACCGTTTCCGTTGATTTTGAGAGAAGCATTTGTATACCAATTATCCACAGCCGTACCGTCATTCGTATATTCGACGCGGCCCGCGACGGAACCGGTAAAGTTTTCATCAAACACAACGCTGACAGACTCATACCCATTCTTGGGCCAGTAATACACGTCAAATGCGACACCGTTTTCTGCCGCGATGATCTGCGTGTCACCCGTAATGGTCGTCGTGTCGTTGTTGTTGGAAAGGACGTAGCTATTCGTCTGCGTGCCGTTCAGGATCATATCGTCCAGCGTGAGGTCGCAGTACTTCTGGATGAGGATGATCGCCTTGCCCGAAGTCAAAGTACCGTTCTGCATGACGACCGTCGAACCCTTCAAAAGCTGGAAGCCGTTGGTCTCCGTACCGGACGAACCGACCGTCGTCCCGGCGATGTCGTATGTATTGCCTTTGTAATCGAAGACGATGTTCTGCCCCGCCTTCACGACGACGCCGTTGCCCGCGATCACCTTGTCGCC
>DXFD01000003.1 GCA_019114625.1 Candidatus Borkfalkia faecigallinarum
CGCGCTCGAGGCAGCGCTCCGCCACCTCGCGCGCGCTTTTCGTCGTTTCCAGCCCGATCATCAGCCCGAGGCCGGTCACGCCGATCACGTTGCGGATGCGGCCGAGCTGGGTGAAGAGATAAGCGCTCTTGCCCTGTACTTCGAGCAGCAGGTCGCGGTCGATGCGGCGCAGGATGCTGCACGCGCCCGCGCAGGCGACGGGATTCCCGCCGAACGTCGAACCGTGATCGCCCGCCCCCAGCGTATGTTCACACTTTTCAAAAAACATCGTCGCGCCGAGGGGGAGCCCTCCCGCCAGGCCCTTGGCCGTCGTCACCACGTCCGGACGGATGCCGTACTGCTCGTAGGCGTACAAAGTTCCCGTCCTGCCGTTGCCCGTCTGCACCTCGTCGATCATGAGCAGGATGTCGTGTTTTTTGCAATAGCGCTCGATGGCGAGCACTTCCTCCCGATCGAGCGGGCGGACGCCGCCCTCTCCCTGCACCAGTTCGAGCAGGACGGCGCACGTCTTGTCCGTACAATGCGCGCGCACGCTCGCGGCCGTCGGGTCGGCGTACGAAAAGCCGTCCAAAAACGGCATGAAGAAGCGGTGCATCGCCTCCTGCCCCGTCGCGGACAGCGTCGCCATCGTGCGGCCGTGGAAGGAATTTTTCAGCGTCACGATATGGAAACGGCCTTCGCCGTATTTGTCAAACGAATACTTGCGCGCGGCTTTGAGGGCGCACTCGTTCGCCTCCGCGCCGGAATTGGAGAAGAACACCTTCTTCGCGCCCGTCCTCTCGCACAGCAAGGAGGCAAGTTCCACCTGCGGACGGGTGTAATACAGGTTGCTCGCGTGCTGCACCTTGTCCAGCTGGGCGACGACGGCCGCCTTCCATTCCGCGTCGTTGACGCCGAACGAATTGACCGCGATCCCGCTGCCGAAATCGACAAATTTTTTGCCGTCCTCCGAATACAGCGTCGCCCCTTCTCCCCGGCAGATGTCCGCGGAAAAGCGGTTGTACACGTTCGCGATATACTTCTGATCTCTTTCTCGCAGCTCTTGAAAACTCATAGTTCACCTATTTTATCTATTCTATCATAAAACGGCGGCAAACGCAATTATTTGGCGGACGTTTTCCCGCCCGCGGGCGTTCTCTCCCCGTAAAAAAAGACCGATGCAGCCATCAGTCTTCATTTACGAACATCGTGCCGATCCCGCGGTCGGACAGCGTTTCGACGAGAATGGAATGCTCCACCCTTCCGTCGATGATAAATACTTTTTCAACGCCGCGGCGGATCGCCTCGCGGCAGCACTCGATCTTGGGGATCATGCCCCCGGAAATGATGCCCTGTTTGATGAAAGACGGGATGTCGCTGACCCAGATCTTTTCGATGAGGCTGGATTCGTCGTCCTTGTCGCGCAGAACGCCCTTCGTGTCCGTCATGAGGATCAGGCTGGTCGCGCCCAAAGCGCCCGCGATGACCGCGGAGGCCGTATCCGCGTTGACGTTGTAGATGTGCCCCTCGTCGTCATAGCCGACGGTCGACACGACGGGGATATACCCGTTGTCGAGCGCGTCGACGATCACCTTCGTATCCATCGCGACGATGCGGCCGACATAGCCGAGGCGCTCGTCCGCCTTGCAGCACTTCATCATGTGGCCGTCGATCCCGCACAGGCCGAGCGCCTTGCCGCCGATGCTTTCGAGGATGTTGACGAGCGATTTATTGATCTTGCCCGCCAGCACCATGCGCACGATCTCGGCGGTCTCCTCGTCCGTATAGCGGAGGCCGTCCACAAAGACCGTCTCCTTGCCCACTCTTTTGAGCATTTCCGAGATCTCCGGCCCGCCGCCGTGCACCAATACGACGCGCACACCGATGAGGTTGAGAAGTACTATGTCACGCATAACCGACATTTTGAGCTGTTCGTTGATCATGGCATTGCCGCCGTATTTGACGACGACGGTCTTGCCGTTGTAGCTCTGGATGTGCGGCAGCGCCTCGCTGAGTACCTGCGCGCGGTATTTCTTTTCGTTGATGTCCTGCATATTCATGATGCTCTCTCCCAAGATCAGGTACGATAGTCGCCGTTGATCCGAACGTATTCGTATGTCAGATCGCAGCCCCACGCCGTGGCCCTGCCGCTGCCGTCGCCCAGGCCGATGAGCACTTCGATCTCATCCTCGGACAGGACGCGCTTGGCTTCTTCCTCCGAAAACAGGATGCCGCTGCCCGCCCTGCACACGGCGATCTCGCCGGCGCGGCTGCGGAAATCCACGCTGACCTTCGAAATGTCGACAGGCGCGCCCGCATAGCCGATCGCGCAGAGCACGCGGCCCCAGTTCGCATCCGAACCGAACATCGCCGCCTTGAACAGGGAGGACTTGATGACTGTCTTGGCGACCGTGCGGGCAGCCGCCTTGCTCTTGGCGCCCGTGACGCGGCATTCGAGCAGTTTGGTCGCCCCCTCGCCGTCGCGCGCGATGCGGCGGCAGAGCGAAGTCGTCACTTTATGCAGCGCCCTGCGGAAATCGCCGAGATCCTTGCCAGGGGCCTCGATCTTCGCGTTGCCCGCGAGGCCGTTCGCCAGCACGCAGACCATGTCGTTCGTGGACGTGTCCCCGTCCACGCTGATCATGTTGAAGGAATCTTTCACGTCGGCGGAGAGCGCCTTTTGGAGCATGGCGGGGGAGATCGCCGCGTCCGTCGTCACAAAGATGAGCATGGTCGCCATGTTCGGGTTGATCATCCCCACGCCCTTGCCGATGGCGCCGATATGGCACTCCTTGCCGCCCAGCGTAAAGGAGTAGGCGACCTGCTTGTCGACCGTGTCCGTCGTCATGATCCCCTGCGCGGCATACAGGCTGCCGTCCGCATCGCCGAGAAGCCCCTCGACGAGCGCGGGCATCCCCGCCTCGATCGGCTCGATGGAGAGCGGCTGGCCGATGACGCCCGTCGACGCGACGACGACGTCGCCCGCGGGGACGCCCGCATACTGCTCGACGAGCGAGCACATCTTTTCGGCGATCTCCACGCCGTCCGCGTTGCAGGTGTTGGCGTTGCCGCTGTTGCAGATCACGGCGCGCGCGCAGCCGTCCTCCATGTGCTTTTTCGTCACCAGAATGGGCGCGCCCTTGACGAGGTTCTGCGTATAGACGCACGCCGCCGAACAGGGAACGTCGCTCACGATCAGCGCGAGGTCGCGCTTGGTCTTATTTTTACGGATGCCGCAATGCACGCCGTTCGCGCGGAAACCCGCCGGGGCGCACACGCCGCCTTGGATCTTTTTCATATTACTTCCTCCATCCTGTAAACGCCCGGGGCGCCTTTGCCCTCAAAGGAGCGACGTCCGCTCGTCCAGCCCGAGCGCGATATTCATGCACTGCACCGCCGCGCCGGACGCGCCCTTCCCGAGATTGTCGAACAGGGCGATCAGCAGCGGGCGCTCGTCGTTGCCCGCGACCGCGATATGCAACTCGTTGGACCCCGCCAGCGCGTTAGCCGCCATGTATGGTTCAAAATCCGTCACTTTGACAAAATTACTTGACGCATAGTACTCTGCAAAATGCTCTTTTAGCGCATTTACGGACATTTTTTTACGCAGCAGGCGCGCGTGCAGCGGGACCGTCACGCACATACCGCAATAGTAATCGGAAACGATCGGGCTGAAAACGGGCGCGTACTCCAGCCCGCAGACGGCCTGCATTTCCGGCAGATGCTTGTGTGTCTGCGTCAGGGCATACTGGCGGGGACTGTCGAGCAGGACGCTGCGACCCTCCGCCTCGTATTCGGCGATCATCTTCTTCCCGCCCCCGCTGTAACCGGTCACCGAGTAGCAGACAAAGGGATAGTCGGGCGCCGCGATGCCGCCCCGGACGAGCGGATAGACGAGCGAAACAAAGCCGCTCGCGTGGCAGCCCGGCACCGCGATGCGGCGGGACGAACCGACCTTCCGGCGGTGTTCCGCCGAAAGCTCCGGGAAGCCGTACGCCCATGCGGGATCGGTGCGGTGCGCCGTCGAAGCGTCGATGATCTTGACCTTTTCGTTTTCACAGAGGGAGACGGATTCCCGCGCCGCCGCATCGGGCAGACAGAGAAATACGACGTCCGCCGCATTGATCCTCTCCCGCCGCGCCTGCGGGTCCTTGCGCAGCTCCTCCGGGAGCGTGATCACGCGGACATCCGTGCGCTCGGCGAGGCGATCAAAGATCTGCAGCCCCGTCGTCCCCTCTTTACCATCAATAAATATGTCTGTCATAGTACTTCGTATCTTTCCAAAATGCGCGATTTGCGGCCGCTTTTGCGCCGCAAACCGCGCTTTTTATCGTTTGGTCGGATCACTTGATCTCTTTCTTGGCGAGCAGCGCGCGCACCTTGATCGGCAGGCCGAAGAGGTTGATGAACCCTTCCGCGTCGTGCTGATTATAGACGTCTTCCTCGCCGAAGGTCGCGATCTCTTCGCTGTACAGCGAGTACGGGCTCTTCATGCCGGCGTTGATGATGTTGCCCTTGTAGATCTTCAGGCGCACGTCGCCGGTGACCGTCTCCTGCGTCTTGTCGACAAAGGCGGAGAGCGCCTCGCGCAGCGGCGTGAACCACTGCCCGTCGTAGACGAGTTCGGCAAAGCGCATCGCGAGCTGCTGCTTATAATGCTGGGTGTCCTTATCCAGGCAGAGCATTTCGAGCAATTCGTGCGCCCTGTACAGGATGGTGCCGCCCGGCGTCTCGTACACGCCGCGGCTCTTCATGCCGACCAGGCGGTTTTCCACGATGTCGATGATCCCGACGCCGTTCTCGCCGCCGATCTTGTTCAGGCGCGCCATCAATTCGACGCTGCCGAGCTTTTCGCCGTTCAGCGCGACGGGGATACCCTTCTCAAAGGAGAGGGTCAGATAGGTCGGCTGATCGGGAGCCTTTTCGGGCGAGACGCCCAGCTCCAAAATCTTATCGTACTGCGGCTCGTTGGCGGGATCCTCGAGGTCGAGGCCCTCGTGCGAGAGATGCCACAGGTTCTTGTCTTTGGAATAGTTGGTCTCGCGGGTGATCTTAAGCGGGATGTTGTGCGCTTCCGCGTAATCGATCTCCTCGTCGCGGCTCTTGATGTTCCAGATCCGCCAGGGGGCGATGATCGTCATATCCGGCGCGAACGCCTTGATCGCGAGTTCGAAGCGGACCTGGTCGTTGCCCTTGCCGGTGCAGCTGTGGCAGATCGCGTCCGCGCCCTCTTTCAGCGCGATCTCGACGATGCGCTTCGCGATGACGGGGCGGGCAAACGATGTGCCGAGCAGATATGTGTTCTCATAGATGGCGCCCGCCTGCATCGTCGGGTAGATGTAATCCTCGATGAATTCCTTGCGCAGGTCCTCGATATACAGTTTGGAAGCGCCCGTCTTGATGGCCTTCTCTTCCAGCCCTTCCAGCTCGCTCTCCTGCCCCACGTCGGCAGAGACCGCGATCACTTCGCAGTTGTTATAATTCTCTTTCAGCCACGGAATGATGATCGAAGTATCCAAACCGCCCGAATACGCCAAAACGACTTTTTTGATCTCTTTCTTTTCCATCGGTGTTACCCTCGCAGATTTACTGTACACGATTATACCTTTTCCGCCCGTACAAGTCAAGCGTTTTCACGTCATATTTTGGAAATAAACAAAATATATGCGCTTCTTTTTGTATATAATGTATATTTATGCAATTATTTTCGAACATTCATGAATATTTCATGGAAATGAACTGTCGAACACGGCGCCTTCCCGCCCGGCGGCGAGCCCGCGCGTCATACGGTGCCGCCGCACGCGGACGGCGCGCACCCCACAAGAGGATCCCGGCGATAAACGGCAGACGCGCCGCGCGGCAGTCGCATTGCTCTTATTGCGGCCTTATCGCGGCCCTGTCAAAGGCGCAGCGCAGCTATGCGCCGCGCTCTCCGCGATAGAGCAGGCACAGGAAGGCATAGCGTTTCAGCTGCCGGCGGAGGACGGGCGCGTCCGGGCAGAAACGGCCGACCTCATTCCAGAACGCGGGCGAATGATCCATCCTGCGCAGATGGCAGAGCTCGTGGACGAGAACATAGTCGCGAAGGCGCGCGGGGAGCATGGTGAGCCGCCAGTTCAGGCAGATCACTCCCCGCGCGTCGCAGCTGCCCCACCGCGCCTTGAAATCCCGCAAGCGAACGTCCGTCGCCTGCACACCGATCGCACGCGCGTGCGCGTGCAGCGCCTCGACGAGGACGGGGCCGCGCGTGCGCTCGAAATACCGCCGCACCGAGGAGGGAACGCGCAGAAAAAAACCGAGCGCGTCCTCGCCGTCACGCGGCGCCCCGAAGCGCACCGCCCGCTCGGCCCCCGCGTCCAGAAGCGTTTCCCCGCGCCGCACGGCCGCAAACCGCTCGTCCGCATATTCCTCCAGCTTCCTCTCGATCCACGCGCGCTTGCTCGCGACAAAGGCGCGGATGGCCGCGTCCGACACGCCGTACGGGGCGCGCACGAGTACCGAACCCGCCGACACGGTGACGGCGAGCGTCTTGCGGCGGGAACGCAGGATGCGAAAGGCCGCGTCAGGCAAAGCGCACCTGCGCGAGGACGACCGTCTCCTCGCCGTTGCGGACGCCCTCGACCGCGAACACGCCCGGCTCCGTCTCGCAGCGGTAAAATTCCAGGCGGTCCCCTTCAAACGCCTGCTTCACATAGTGCAGCTGAAAGCCCGCCAGTTTGCGCTCTTCCAGCTCCCGCACCGTAAAGCAATTAAAGACGTAATCGGCGTATTTGATATTGTTGACGTGGCGGTTGAGGTCGTATTCGGAATTGGCGACCGTCAGCGCGAAGTCGGGAGCCGCGCCGCGCTCCACGCGCGGGATCAGCCAGTCGACTTTGCCGAGGCAATTTTCCGGCAGGAAATCGATCTCCGGCTGCTCGACGCGCGAGCAGGGCACGATGCGCCCGCCCTTTTCGAGGATACACCAGCGGGATTCGGCGCCGATCAGCCGCTCGCCCCTCTCGTCATAGACGGCAAAGCTGCGCTCGTACGTCGCCTTGTTCGGGCAGTGCGGCCACGTCCGCACGCGGACGCGCTCGCCGCCGACGGGCTTCCTGCCCACTTCGATGTAAATTTTGGAAAGCACCCAAAAGCGCCCCTGCTCGCCCAGCTTCCGGAACCCGAGCCCCATCTCCGCCGAGTGGTCGCCCGCGATCTCCTGAAAAAGCCCCAGCATGAACGAGGGGCGGATCTCCTGACGAAAATCCGTTTCATAATTGCGGATCGCATAGGTCTTTTCGATCTGATTTTCAGCCTTCATCCAAGAATACCTCGCCTGTCTGTTTCCTTCTTCTTATTGTACACCAATTCGGCGCGAATGTCTACCGTTCCACACTAAATATTGTACGCAATGCAGAGTACCTCGCGAAAATTATACCACACATAGTACTTTGCAAACAAGAATTTTCCGAGGAAAATCTCTCAAAATATTGACACCTTTCGACAAATATAGTATAATAGGACAAAAGGAGGTCACTCATGGATCAGAACGATACGAACGACAAAGACAAGGCCGTCGGCGACAGCGGTGCGATCAGCAGCGACCTGATCCGCGGCCACATCAATACGATCATTCTCCGCACTCTGTATGATGGTGACAAATACGGTTACGAGATCATCAGCGAGATCGAGGAGAAGAGCCGGGGGCAGTACGCGCTCAAACAGCCGACCCTGTACAGCGCCCTCAAACGCCTGGAAAGCCAGGATTACGTCACCTCCTATTGGGGCGGCGTGAGCAACGGCGGTCGGCGCAAGTACTTCCAGATCACGGACAAAGGGCGCAAAGTCGTCGAGCAAAATCTGGCGGAATGGGAATACTCGCGCACCGTGATCGACAGCCTCATTTCGGAAAAAGATTACGACTTCACCAACCCGCCCCCTGCCACCAACGTGGATTTCTCGCTTTTGAAGAGGTCCACTTCGCGCGTGCCCGTCATGAAGGGTGAGGACGAGGCGGACGACATCGAGCTCGCCGAGGCGCAGCCTTCCGAACCTGCTCCCGAACCTGCCCCCGCGCAGCCGAAGCAGCAGGCCGTTCTCGCAGGCTGGACGCGCGAGGATCCGCTGGAAGCGATGCAGGCCGCCGAGCCCGCCGCGGAAAGCCCCGCCGAGGAAACGGCGGCCGCGGACGCCGAACCGGCAGCATCCGAACCCGCCGCGGAGAGCAAGGAGGAAAGCGCAGCCGAGGCCGCGCCGCAGCCCGCGATCATCACGCAGGAGAGCTCCGCCCGCTGGACGCGGGAGCACCCGCTGGAAAACGCCATGACGGAGGCCTCTTCGGACGAGAACGGCGCGAAGGACGAATTTGCGCGCACACTGGAGGGCGACCCGGTCGCCGACGGCGCCGAAAGCGGCGAAGCGGTGATCGAAGAGAGCCGCCCGCTGACGGAGGAAGAGCGCCAGCGCATCCACGAAAATTACCGCAACCTGATCGGCGACGAGGATGACGCGACCTCCTATTACTATTCGTTGGTTGCCAAGAGCCGCAGCACCCGCCCTTCGTACGAAACGCCGTCCGGCGGCGGATCGTCGCGCACGGCAGGCTACACGATGGATCAGTATGCGGCGCAAAACGATCTGTATGCGGAAGAAGCGCAGCAGATGTATGAGCCGGAGATGCCCGCCCCCGCGCGCTACGAAGAAGCATATCGCCAGAACAAGGCGATCTCCTCCGAGCTGCTCTACTCGGATAAACCCGCGGAAGAGCGCAACTATAAGGACCTGCTCTCCAAGCTCTACGACAATACGCGCCACGAATATGACGACTATGACGGCTACGGAAGTTACGGCGGGTATCCCGACCAGCAAAACTACGAGCCGACGCCGGAGACGGCCGAATACGGCTACCCGCAGGAAAGTTATTACGAGCCGGAGGGACAACCCGTTCCCCCATCGCAACCGGAGCAGCCGACGTCGGTGAAAGCGGCTCCGGAGACAGCCGCACCGAAAACCGAGGAAAGCGCAAAAGACGCTGGTTCAACTTCGGAAAAAACAAAGACTGAACCCGTCCCCGCCGAAAGGCAGAAAAAGGAGAGCGCCGTCGAAAAGAAGGCCCAGAACGACGGGCTGCGCGTCGCGGAAGCGCGCGAGACGCGCCCGAAGCCGACCGAAGAACCCCTGCCCGCAGGCAAGCCCATCGATAAGGGCCGCGTACTGCTGCAAACGGCGATCTGGGTGTTCTGCGTCGCGTTGGCCGAATCGATCGTCAACGCCTGCCTGATCAACGTGATCGGCTCGAGCGTTTTGTATGTGGTCCTGCCCTTCATTATCGATTTTGCCTTCCTGGGCGTGTTCCTCGTGCTGTACCTGCGCGGATTCGGTAAACAGGGACGGCGTTCCGCCTCCACGTCGTACATCTCAGCCAGCTTCGTGATCTTTGCAAACATCGTATTGATCGTCTGTCTGATCGCCTATCTGCTCATCATCTTCTCCGATGTCCCGAGCGCGGGCGTCGGCCTGCGGATCCTGCGGTACGCGATCTTCCCGATCATCTATGCGTTCAACCTCCCGCTGTTTGCGATGCTCTACAACTATCATTACAAGAAGAACTGAATCGTTCACAGACCAATACGGGCGCTGCCGATGGCAGCGCCCGATCCTTTTTGCTCTTTCCGATCGGCTCCCGTTTGGCCCGCCCGATCGTCCTCACACGACGGCGCGTCTTTCCAAGAGCGGCAAAAGAGGCGGAACCGTTCGGCTCCGCCCCTTCTTACTTCCTGCTTTTTACTTGGATCGCGATCTTATCACGCAAACGGCCGCCTTGCGCCCACAGCGCGCCGCGTTCAGGCCCACAGACCGGGGATCGAAAGGATATCGGACAGATCCAGATCCTCGTACGAGTCGAGGTCGGTCGGGAACACGACGTCGGCGTCGTCGCTCATCAGGGCAAACATCCCGTTCATGCTCAGCTCCAGCGGAGCCGCCTCCTCGGCGACCTGCTGCGTACCGAAATCGAAATGGGGCGAAGGCACCGTCGCTTCGATATCGACGCGCATACTCACCGCTTCCAGCACCCCGTTCTCATTGATCGAGAGGTACATCTCCAACACGCTGTCGCTGCAATCGATCGTATAACTGCTCGTATCGACCGTCACGAGGCTGCCGAGCGCCTCCTTGATCGCTTCCTTCACGCCCTCCGACGAATACGTAAAGCGCGCTTTGATCCCCGAAGAAGTGTCGACATCCATGTCGACGCCGCTCGCCTCGAGCGAAGCGCGGAAGGACGCAGCGTCACCGAACGACGAGACGATCTGCGAAGGCAGCTCCGTCAGGTCGGGCACGACCAGCCCGAGGCCGCCGTACGCGATCTTCAGCCGCTGCGTCACCGAGGATTCGCCGCCCGTGGAAGCCCGCGTTCCGGATACTTTCAAATAAATATACTCGCCGTCCATATACGGCTCGATGCTCAGGTCGGCAGAAACTTCCCCTTCGCTCGACTTCTCTTCCGACTTCAGAGACAGTTTGCCACCCGCCGAAAAGCCGGCCTCGCCCTCCTCCAGCAAGATGCTCAGGTCTGCCCCGATCCCGGCATAGGAAGAAAATGTATCACCCTGGCTTATGGAAAAGTCCAAAGACGTTTCACCCCGCAGGCCGTACTTCCAGCCCTCGGCCTCTGCGTCGCCGAACAGATCCTCGTTGCCTAAGGAAGTGAGCAGCTGCTGAATGTCCGCGTCTTCCGCGTCACGGTAATTCCCGCCGATCGTACCGTCGCTCGAGACGACGCTGCAGGCCGACAAAACGACCATGCCCAGCGCCAGCGCGGAAGCCGATACCGCGGAAACCCACCTCTTTACCGATTTCATGTTTCGCCTCCTATCCTTTGCCCTTCCGAGCAAAGATATTCTTTTGGTAACTTGATTATACCATGAAATCGACATTCTGTCAAGGGGGGATTTTATTTTTCGCCATCGATATACAAGAAGGCGGAGCCGCCGGGCTCCGCCTTCCGAAAGACAGATTTTTCGCGATTTGCATAGTACTATGCCAAGCATAGATTACAAATAACGCCACATTTTTTAATGGATGACCGAGCCGATCTCCGCGTCGTCCGCCGCAAACAGGACGCGGCAGGTTCCGTCCGCATTGCCGGACGCGAGCAGCATCCCCTGCGAGTATTCGTTGCCGAATTTGTGCGGGCGCAGATTGAGCAGCACGACGATCTTTTTGCCGACAAGCATCTCCGGCTCGTATTGGTCGGCGATCGAAGATACGATCACCCTCTCGCCGATGCCGTCGTGCAGCGTCAGCTTCATGAGCTTGTTGGTCTTGCGCATCGGCTTTGCGGCGAGCACCTTGCATACGCGCAGGTCGCAGCGGTCAAAATCCGGCATATCGATCGTCTCGCGCAGCGGCGCGGGCTCTGCGACATACCGATCCTCCGCGGGCCGTTTTTCCTCCGCCGCGGCAGGCTCTTCGCGCACTTCCTCCGCCGCATCCGGATCCTCCGCCTCGAGCAGAGAGAAATCGAGCAGACGCAGATAGCGGGAGGACTCGACCGCGAACAGATACAGATACAGGCGCGGCCCGCGGTCGCGGCCCAATACGAGGTTGTACACGTCTTTGAAGAATTTGCTCTGGACCGCTTTGAGCGCGTTTTTGTCCTCCGCCTTGTCGGGGAATACGCGCTTGGGGATCGCGTACAGCTCCGCCTGCAGAGAATCGAGCGTGTAACCGCCCTGCCCGATATAGGCGCAGAGCAGGCGCACGCATTCGCGCTCTTGCTCGTTCATGCCCCGATAATACGGCCAGTTGCGCTTGGGGAGGATGACGTATTCGCTCTCCGGCGAGCAGGTGCGCAGCCAGAATTTTGCCTTTTCAAACAGCTCCGCAAACTCCTCCTTCTTATAGGGCGTCCCGATCTTTTCGAACAGCTTTTCCATCATGTCGGCGTTGAAGTCGACGACGCTGCCCAGCTCGACGAGTTGGCTCATCGGGACGGGAACATACTTGTGCCCCTCGATGAGGCTGTTTTCCATGATGCGCTTGGTATTTTCGTCCGCCGTGCCGTCGCGATAGGCGGCGAACATCTTGTTGAACTCAAAATACTGGCGCAAGATCTCGTCCGACAGGCAGAAATCGAACGCTTTGAGCGGTTCCGTCTTGGCGTACAGCCAGAGGATGAGCTCGGCCGGATACAATTTGAGGAGAAATTCCGGCGTCATGTTGAAACCGGAAGAGCCGGACATCTTGCCGACGCTGCCCTTGATGCCGATAAACTCGTATCCCTGGAAGAGGGGCGGCTCGTAACCGAACACCTCGCGGGAGACGTCCTTCGCCGTGTCGTAACTGCCGTTCTTGGACGCATGATCCTTGCCGCCCGGCTCAAAGTCGACCCCTTCCGCCATCCAGCGCATGGGCCAGTCCACCTTCCATTGCAGCTTGCAGTTGAAATCCTTCGTAAAATCGAAGTCCCCTTCCTCGCCGCACTCGCACACATAGTGCGCCTTCGTGCAATCCTCCGACAGGGAGACGATCTTGGTCGAATCCCTATGGCAATGCGGGCAGAAGATGCTGACGGGGTAATAATTTTCCCGCTCCTCCTCCGTCGCGTCCTGCGTGCGGTGTCTGTCGAGGATGTCAAAGATCTTTTTGCGGTTTTGCAGCGCAAAGATCACATGCTTTGCGTAACGCCCGGAACGGTACTCCGCTGCCTGGTAGTGATATTCGAGCGGGATCCCGAACTTTTGGATGGACGCCATGAACTCCTTTTCAAAATGCTCGGCATAGCTCGCGTCCTGCCCGAACGGATCGGGAATGTCGACGTACGGGCAGCCGATATATTGCTCGTACGAATTGTTGCCGAGGTAGTCGGACACATTTTTCGGCACCTTGCGCAGGCGGTCGAACTCGTCCCAGGAAAAGAGGATCTTCGCCTTCTTGCCCCTGCGCAGCAGCGCGCGGTACACGAAATAGCTCGTCGCGATATCGCGGAAATTGCCGATGTGAACGGATCCGGAAGGAGAGATCCCCGCCGCACAGACGTACTCTTCCTTGTTCGGATCGCGGCGGATGATCTCGTCCGCCAACTGGTCTGCCCAATACATAAGTCACCAACCTGTCTTTCTTATTTTAGCCATTATAGCATATTGCCGCCGCGAAATCAAACCGACAAGGCCGCCGCGCGCATTTTTTTGCAGAAAACATTATACAAAGCGTTTGTTTTATGCTATAATAGTTGCGTTTTATTCTGACAAAAGGATCTGACCATGAACTACACTCGAGGACTGAAAGACGGGCTGCCCATCGCGCTCGGCTATATGCCCGTCGCTTTCGCCTACGCGATCCGCGCCGTTTCGCTCGGCTTCCCTGCCTGGTTCCCCATCCTGATCTCGGCGAGCAACTTCACGGGGACGGGACAGGTCGCCGGCACGGACCTGATCGCGGAGGGCGCCAATATGGGGCTGCTGTTTGCGACCATGCTGATCATCAACATCCGCTACTCGCTCATGTCCGTATCCATCGCGCAGAAGCTGGAGCCGAACTTCCCCGTCTGGAAGCGGGCGATCGTTTCCTTCGGCGTGACGGACGAAAATTACGCCGTCGCCGTACGGCAGCCGCACAAACTGACTTTCCCGTACCTCATGGGGCTGATGTCCTGCTCCTTCTTCGGCTGGCTGGGCGGGACCGCCCTCGGCGCGGCGCTCAGCACCCTGCTCGGCAGGCTGCTCGAAGACGCGACGGGCGCGCAGTTTTATTCCATGATCATGGACGCGTTCTCCATCTCGCTGTACGCGATGTTCATCGCCATCATCGTCCCGCCCTCGCGCGACGATCGGCACATCCTGCTGCTCCTTGCCGCGACGATCGCACTCAGCTGCCTGTTCTACTTCCTTCCCGTCCTGAAAGACCTCCCGAGCGGCGTCAACATCATCGTCTGCTCCATCGTCTGCACGGTCATCGTCTCGCTGCTGTTCCCCCGCACGGAAAAGGACGACGCCGCCGAAGAAAGGGCGCAGGACGGAGGCGCGCAATGATCGAGCTTTCCGCCATGCTGATCGGCTGCGCCATCATGTTCGCCGTGACCTACGCGACCAAGGCGATCGGCCTGCTGTTCGTCAAACGGCCCATCCGCAGCCGCTTTATCCGCTCTTTCCTCTATTATCTGCCTTACAGCGTGCTCGCCGTCATGGTATTCCCCGGCGTACTGTTTTCGACGGGATGGATCTGGTCGGGGATCGCCGGCACGGCCGTCGCGCTCGTGCTCGCCTTTTTCCGTCGCGGACTGCTGCCCGTCTCCGTCGCCGCCATCGCGACGGTCTTTCTGGTGGAACTGCTTTACTTTTTGCTGGCCTAAACGGCCCGCGCCACTCAGGCCTTCTCTCGGGACCCTTTTATGCGTGTTTATCGATCCTTCGCGACATATGTCGCCCCGTCCGTGCTCGCCTTTGCGCTGTCCGGCGTCTACGCGATCGTGGACGGATTCTTCGTCGGGCAGAGCGTCGGCGACGCCGGCCTCTCCGCGATCAACGTCGCCTTCCCCGTCGTCTCCCTCATCCAGGCGCTCGGCACCGGGATCGGGATGGGCGGGGCCGTGCTCTGGTCCGTCCGCCGCGGCATAGACGGGCTCGCCTCCGCGCGGTTCGTGCGCGCGACGCTGTGGCTTTTGCTGTTTGTCAGCGCCGCCATGACCGCCTGCTTCCCCCTCGCGGGGCACGTCCTGCGCCTGTTCGGCGCCGAGGGCGCGATCTTTTCGTTTGGGGAAGAATATCTGCGCGTCATCTTGCTGGGCGCCGCCTTCCAGATCTTTGCGACGGGCGTCGTTCCCCTCATCCGCAACGCGGGCGGAGCGGTCTTTGCCTTCCTGACGATGGTATCCGGCTTTGCCGCCAATATCCTGCTCGACTATCTCTTCGTCTGGGTACTCGAAATGGGCACGGAGGGCGCCGCCATCGCGACCATCATCGGCCAGGCGGTCACCGCGATCGAGGCGATCGCCTATCTGCTTTGGAAAAAGCTCCCCTTCTTCGGGACTTTGCGCGGCTTCGGCGGCTGCGCCGCCTCCATCGCGCGGGTGGGCATCGCGCCGTTCGGGCTGACACTCTCGCCGATGATCTCCCTCATGCTCATCAACCGATTCTGCATGCTCTATGACGGCGGTGCGGCCGTCGCCTGCTATGCCTGCATCGCCTACGCGATCACGATCGTGCAGATGCTGCTGCAGGGCGTCGGCGACGGAAGCCAGCCGCTGATCAGCCAATATTACGGAGAGGGAAAGCCGGAACTCGCCGAAAAAGTCAAAAGGCTCGCCTATCTCTGCGCTATCGCCCTCGCGCTCCTTTGCTGCCCGCTCCTGTACGCGCTGCGCGGGTTTATCGGGCCGCTCTTCGGCGCTTCGGAGAGCGTCGCGCGCGAGGTCGAAGCCGTCCTGCCCGTCTTTTTGATCGGCTTGCTCTTTTACGGATATTCCCGCATCACGACGGCGAATTTCTACGCGACCGAGCGGACCGCCTTCTCGTATATCTGCGTCTATTCGGAACCGGCGCTCATGCTGCTGCTCCTCTTTATCCTCCCTCTGTTTTTCGGACAGGCGGGCGTATGGTGGAGCGCCGTCCTCGCCCAGATCCTGACCGCCGGCATCTCTCTGCTGCTGATGCTCGTCGGCCGCGGGCGGGCGGTATACAATTAAACCGTCCTTCGCACGGACGGTTTGCGCCAAACGATAATCCTCCAAACACATTAAAAACCCGCGGATGGTCCGCGGGTTTTTGGCTCGCCCCGAGGAACCGCGCCGCGGGATCGCTCGATCGACCGGGCGATCGAATGTAGAACGCCTCGGGATCGCACTATTCCATAACTATGCGTGACATAGTACTTTGCAAATTGTCAAATTTCCGCCGATATCCGACCGATCGGGCGATCAGCGCAGGAAATCTTCCAGAAGTTTGACGCTGTTGGCGGAGAACGCCTTCATCTCATCCGGGCTCAGCTTCTTATAGGAGAGCATCGCGAGATAATAGACCTGGTTGGCGACAAACTTCTTCTTCTCGTCGCCCAGGCCCGCAAACGCCTGTATGACGGGGTTCGCCGTGTTGACGACCAACGTCATATCGCGGTCGGCGTCGGCGCCCGCAAGCCCGTAGAAGGCGTTCATTTCGCCGAATCGGCGGGACATCTCGGATACGTTGATGACCGCGGGGAGCGCGGCGCTCTTGAACTTTTCCGCGCGGACGGCGATCTGCGTATTGTCGAGCGCCGCCTTGAACGCCTCGGTCAGCGTCTTATCCCCTTCCGCGTCGCCCTCGCCCGCTTTGAGTGCGGCGTCGATATCCGCATCGATGCGCAGGAAGCGGTATTTGCCCGTTTCCTTGAACTCGAGATAGCTTAAGAAGTGCGGATCGACGAGGGTGTCGCAGACGATGGCGTTGAGCCCCGCGTCGCGGAACATGTGGATGTACTGCGCCTGCCCGACCTCGTCCGAAACGTAATAGACCGTCGCAGCCTCCTGCGGTTTGTCCCCTGCACCGTCCGCGGGCTTATCCGCCCGCACTTCGTCGCCCTTCGCCTCTTCCTGCCCCTGCTTTTCTGCCCCGCCGACAAACTCGGCAAGCGTGCAGTATTTCCCGTTCAGGTCTTTATACAGGATGCAGTCCTTGACGCGGCCGTAAAAATCCTCGTCCTTGATGCAGCCGAGCTTGATAAAGACGGAGATATCGTTCCAGCAGGCTTCAAACTTTTCGCGGTCGGTCTTATACAGCCCGGTCAGCTTGTCCGAGACCTTCTTGGTGATGTGCTTGGAGATCTTCTGCACCTGCCGATCGTTCTGCAAAAAGCTGCGCGAGACGTTGAGCGGGATGTCCGGGCAGTCGATCACGCCGTTCAAAAGCAGCAGGTACTCGGGAATGACCTCCTTGATGTTGTCGGCGATGAACACCTGGTTGCAGTACAGCTTGACCTTGCCGCGCTCGAGCTCGACCCTGCTCTTGACCTTCGGAAAGTACAGGATCCCCTTGAGGCGGAACGGGTAGTCCATGTTGAGGTGGATCCAGAAGAGCGGATCGTGATAGTCGTGGAAGGTCTTGCGGTAAAAGTCCTTGTATTCCTCCTCCGTGCAGTCTTTGGGGGCCTTGAGATAGAGCGGCTGCGTCTCGTTGAGCGCCTTGTCTTCCTTGCCGGTGAAGTTGAGATAGATCGGGTACGGCATGAAGGCGCAGTACTTTTCGACGAGGGAACGGACGGTGCCCTCCTCCAAAAACTCCTTCTCGTCCTTCGCAATGTGCATGACGATGCGCGTGCCGCGGTCGGCTTTGTCACACTCTTCGATCGTGTATGTGCTCTCGCCGTCCGACTCCCAATGCACGCCGGCTGCGCCCTCGCGGTAAGACTTGGTGAAGATCTCGATATTCTCCGAGACCATGTAGGCGGAATAGAAGCCGAGGCCGAAATGGCCGATGATCCCTTCGCCGCCCGCCTTCTCGTATTTCTCCAAAAAGTAGGCGGCTCCCGAAAAGGCGATCTGCGTGATGTACTTTTCGACCTCCTCTTCCGTCATGCCGATGCCGTTGTCCTCGACGGTCAGCGTGCCGGCGTCCTTGTCGATCGCGATCTTGACGCACAGCTCCCGATCGTCTGCCGCAGCCTCGCCGAGATCCGTCAGTTTTTTGAACTTGGTGATCGCGTCGACCGCGTTCGCCACGATCTCGCGCAAAAAAATGTCCTTGTCCGAATACAGCCATTTCTTGATGATCGGCATCATGTTTTCGCTGGAAATACGGATATTCCCTTGTTTAGCCATCTTAACACCTCCAATATTGAAAAGCCCCGCACTGCTGCGGGGCTTCGATTTCAATGGATCAGTCGTTGTTTTTGTTCTGCAACATTTCCGCAATGGAAGCACCGCCGACGCCGCCTTCGGTCCATTCTCTGAACTCGTCCTCTTCCTTGTTCTCCCGCGGCTGACGGGGTTTACGCGCCCTGCGCTCGCCCTTGTCGTCGTCGCGGCGGGTGCGGACCTTCGTGACCTCCGGTTCAGGCAGGAGCGCCTTGATCGAGAGGTTCATCTTCTTGTTTGCTGGATCGAGCACGAGGATCTTCGCGTCGATCTCCTCGCCGATGGAGAGGACCGAGGTCGGGTTCTCGAGCCATTCGTGAGAGATCTGGGAAACGTGCACGAGAGCGTCCACGCCGTTCTCCACTTCGACGAATGCGCCGAACGGAACGAGGCGCACGACTTTGCCGTGAACGACATCCCCTTCCTTATACTTGTCGGCGACAAGATCCCAAGGCTGCGGCTGCAGCTGCTTGTAACCGATGGATACCTTCTTGTTTTCCGCGTCCACTTTCAGGACTTTGAACTGATAGCGCTTGCCGATCTCCAAAACGTCGGTCACGTTCTTCGTGCCCGCCCAGGACAGGTCGGAAATGTGCGCGAGGCAGTCGAAACCGTTGACGGAAACGAATGCGCCGAAGTTGGTCGCGCGCTCGACCTTGCCTTCCACCACGTCGCCGACGTGGATGTTGGCAAAGAACTCGGCTTCCTGCTCCGCCTTCGCCGCGTCGCGCGCCGCCTTCTCCTCTTCGAGGATCACGCGCTGCGATGCGATGATCTCCTTCTTGCGCTCGGACTTCTTGATCTCGAGTGCCTTCAGGCGCAGCTTCTTGCCGACGTATTTATCGAGCTCCTTGACGTAGCCCATGCGGATCTCCTTCGCGGGGACGAAAACCGCATAGGTGCCCATCGAAGCGGTCAGGCCGCCCTTGTTGAAGCCCGTGCAGGTGACGTCGAACTCTTCGCCGTTGCTGATCGCCTCGATCTTCGCCTCTTCTTCTTTCAGCTGCGCGATCGCCTTCTGCGACAGGCGAACGGGGTTGGACGCCGAAACGACCATGACCTCGATCTCCTCGCCGATCTTGGCGGCGTAGTCTTCCGTCTTGTACTCTTCGCACTCGATCTCGTTCTTTTCCAGCAAGATTTCCTTTTTGAAGAACGGCAACAACACAGCCACGCCTTCGTCGGATGCCGAAGAAATGATCGCTGTCACAAGCTGACCTTTCTTTAATTTGGACTGGCCGTTATCCATCTGCGCAACGACTTCTTCCATTTCGTTCGTTGCTTTCACTTCTGTATTGTTTTCCATCTTAAAAAGAACCTCCTGCGTTTGCGTGTGCGGGGTGGAAGCCCCGGACACAATGCCTACATTTTTAAATTTTTTGATTTTTTGAAACTCAAAGTCGCCTGCGTCTGCAAGCCGGAATACGTTCGCGCAGCGCTCCCGGCAGATCTCGTACAGCTTGTTTGTATTGCTGCTGTTGAGCCCGCCGATCACGATCATTGCGTCGCACTTCCCGGCAAGATCCGCCGCTTCCTTCTGACGCTCCTTAGTAGTATAACAAATTGTTTTGAAAATCTCAACTGTTTCGCCGCAGACTTTTTCAATATTTTCAAGAATTTTTTGAAATTTTTCTTCCGAGCAGGTCGTTTGCGCCACGACGACCGCTTTTTGCCCGCGCAGCGCGCCGAAATCGGCGTTCTCGTCCTCCACGACGAGCACGCGCCCCTCCCCCCAGCCGCACAGGCCGACGACCTCCGGATGCCGCCTTTCACCGATCACGACGACCGTTTTCCCGGCGGCGGCGCTGTCGCGGACGATCTCCTGCGTGCGGCGGACAAAGGGACAGGTGCAGTCGACGACGCGGATCTCCTTCCTTTCACAGGCGTCGTACACCGCCCTGCCGACGCCGTGCGAACGCAGGATGAGCGTCGCCCCGCGCGGGACTTCTTCGACCGACTCGACGGTCACGATCCCGCGCGCGCGGACGGCCTGCGTCACGGACGGGTTGTGGATGAGCTCGCCCAAAAGATAGACGTTTTCGGGCGGGATGTGCATGGCGGTATCGACGGCGTGACGCACGCCGCTGCAGAACCCGCTGCTTTTGGCGACGGTGACGTTCATTGGCGCTTCTTCTTTTTCTTGCCGAAGGCTTCGACCGCGGCGCGCTTCGTCTCCAGCATCTTTTCGCGGATGACCTCCTCCGCAGCGGCGTAATCCTCCGCCGTCAGGCGGCGCTCGTAAAAGGCGGACAGGTCGATCGGATCGCCGACGAGGATCTTCGTGCGGCGAAACAGGCGCGTCTTGTGCGGGCACATGACCGGATAGACCGGCACCCTCGCCTTGATCGCGAACATGGCGGCGCCGCCTTTGAGCGGGAGCAGCTCCTCCTCCGTGCGGTTGCGCGTACCCTCCGGGAACATGGAGATCTTTTCCCCGTTTTTCAGATAGCGCAGCGCGGTCATCACCGCCTTCGCGTCCTGCCCGTCGCGCGAGACGGGGATCGCCTCGACGATGCCGCACAGATGCGCGAGAAATTTATTCTTGTACAGCTCTTTCTTGGTGATAAAATGCACCTTTTCCTTGGTCGTGCAGGCCATGTGGACGATGTCCCAGATGCGGTAATGGTTGCCGACCAGCACGCAGGCGCCGTCCTCGACCTTTTCGGCGCCGACCAGCTTGAACGGGAACAGGATCTGCGTGACGGCGACCATGAATTTTTTCAAAAATCCGTATGTCAGCATAGGCGCTCCTTACACTTTTTCCTGGATCTTCCGCTTCAGAAGGGCGACGACCTGCGCCGCCGTCAGATCGGACGTGTCGATGTATTCGGCGTCCTCGGCCTGCCGCAGCGGCGAGACGGCACGCGTCGCGTCGCCGCGGTCGCGCTCCTCGATCTCACGCCGCACGGTGTCAAAATCCACGGCGAAGCCCTTCGCCCGCAGTTCGTCGCAGCGGCGTTTTGCCCGCACGTCGACGGAGGCGGTGATGAAAAATTTGCAGTCGGCGTCCGGAAGGACGTGCGTGCCGATATCGCGGCCGTCCAGCACGCAGGACTGCTCCGCCGCGATCGCCCGCTGCATCTCGACCATCTTCTCGCGCACGCAGGCGAGCGCGGAGATGCGGGACGCCGCCATCGAAATTTCCGGCCGGCGGATGGCTTCGGACACGTCCTCCCCGTCCAGCACCGTGCGCTGGGCGCCGCTTTCATACACGACGCGCAGATCCAGCTCCTTCAAAAGGGGCGCGACGTTTTCGGCGGTGAACTCCCCCAGCCCGGCGCGCAGCGCTTTGAGCGCGCACGCGCGGTACATCGCCCCCGTATCGAGATATAGAATATCCAGCTCTTTGGCGAGCTGTTTGGCGGCCGTGCTCTTACCGCTGCCGGACGGGCCGTCCAGCGCGACGGAGAAATGCACGCGGTCCCTGCGCAGCGAAGCGGCGGCGCGCAGATAGACGTGGACGGGGCGCCCGTCGCCCTCGGTCAGGACCATGAGGCGGATGCACAGCGGCAGCGCCCCGTCGATCTCCGGTTCGGCGGCGGAAAAGAGCGCCGCGCGGGCAAAGCCCGCCTCGCGCGCGGCTTTGGCGGGATAGAGCGAACGGATATCGCTCGTATTGGAAAACAGAATACAGACGACGTCGTCCTCCCGCAGGCGATTTTTGTGACAGATCGCCTCCAGCAGTTCGCGAACGGCACCGCGGATCTCCTCCGGGGTGTCCGCCGCGACCGACGTCGCTCCGCGGATCGCAGTCAACATACTAACTCCTCAATTTGATGTGTTTATGCGTGACATAATACTATGTATATCGCGCTAAATTGCATTTCCGGCAGCAAATCCCGTCGCAAACGCGATCTGCAGATTAAAGCCGCCGGTAAAGGCGTCGACATCGAGCAGTTCGCCGCAGAATGCCAGGCCCTCGTACTTTTTGCTCTGCATCGTCTTCGGATCGATCTCCTTGACATCGATGCCGCCCGCCGTGACGATCGATTCCTCGACCGGGCGCAGCGAGCGCGGCGTCAAAGCGTACCCTTTCAGCGCCCGCAGCAGCGCGGCGCGCTGCCCCTTCGACACCGAATGTACGGGCAAAACGGGCGGGATATCCGCCTGCTCCAGAACGGATGCGATCATGCGCTTAGGCAGCAATTCTTCGAGAACGTGCGCGATCTGACGGTTTTTATACCGGTCGAACTCGCGCAGCAGACGCTTGTCCAGCGTCGCGTCGTCGAGCGCGGGCTTCAGATCGATCGAAAGCCGCACGTCGGCGAGATCGGCCTCGTTGAGAAGGCTGGACATGGACAGGACGATCGGCCCGGAGACGCCGAAATGGGTGAACAGCATCTCCCCGAAAAAGGAAGCGATCCTGCGCCCGTCTCGGCGGCTTGCCGTCAGCGCGACGTTTTTCAGGGACAGCCCCTGCAGCGGCTCACAGCCGGGACACTCGATCCCGCAGAGCGCGGGGCGCAAAGGGCCGACGCGCAGGCCGAGCCCGCGCGCGAAAGCGTACCCGTCGCCCGTGCTGCCCGTCGCAGGGTAGGATATGCCGCCCGTGCAGACGATGACCGCCTCCGCCTCCAACGCGCGCTTATCCGTCGTTATGCGAAACATAGTACTCTGCAAAACGTCGATTTTCAAGACCCGCTCGCAAAAAGCAAAGGCGACGCCCGCATTTTTGCAATACCGTTCCAGGCACTTCGTGACGTCGCTCGCCTTATCCGACGCGGGGAACACGCGGTTGCCCCGCTCCGTCTTCAGGCGCAGCCCGCCCTCTTCCAAAAAACGCATCAGGCGTTCGGGCGGGAATTGATGGATGCAGCTCTTCAAAAACCGCGGGTTGTGGACGACGTTCGGGAAAAAGTCCTCCGCCGCGACGGCGTTAGTGACGTTGCAGCGCCCCTTCCCCGTGATGTAGATCTTTTTGCCGGCCTTTTCGTTCCGTTCGAGGACGAGGACGTCGTTGCCGCGCGCGGCCGCCGCGTAGGCCGCCATCAGCCCGGATGCCCCCGCCCCGATCACGATCACTCTCTTCATGCGAAACTCAAAAAAGCAGGCAGAGCGGGAGGCTTTGTCGGCTTCCCGCCCTGCCGCACCGATCAGACAGGATAGACGCCGCTCCCGTCGGCGAGGTTCTTATCCACCCCGCTCTTGGCAGCCTTGCGCCATTTGAAGAAGTTGAGCGCCACCTGGCCGAAGACGGCATACGAGAGCACGTCCTCTTCCTGCTCCATATATTCGGCGATCTCCGCCTTGAACCGGTCGTACTCCGGGCTGAGACCGTCCGCAGGGCGATCGGTGATGCGCTTTTCGTCCCCGATGCACTTTTGGATCACGGCGGGATCCGGCTCGGCGGGAAGTTTGCCATACTCGCCGCGCAGGAGGCCCTTGAATTCCTTGGTGACCATCTTGTAGCGTTCGCCCGCGAGGACATTGAGCACCGCCTGCGTGCCGACGATCTGGCTGGACGGCGTCACGAGCGGCGGATAGCCGCAGTCTTTGCGCACGTTCGGCACTTCCGCCAAAACTTCCGCCAGCTTTTCCGACTTGCCTTGCTGTTTGAGTTGGGAAATAAGGTTGGACAGCATCCCGCCCGGCACCTGATAGATGAGGGCGTTGATGTCGACGGAGAGCACTTTGGGGGACAGGAATCCGTCCTTTTTCAGCCGCTCCGCGACGCCCTTGAAGTGCTCGACGACGGGCAGCAGCTTGCGGATATCGATGCCGGTATCATACGGCGTGCCCGCGAGCGTCGCGACCAACGGCTCAGTCGCCGGCTGGCTTGTGCCGTTGCCGAGAGGCGACAGCGCGCAGTCGACGATGTCGACGCCCGCCTCGATCGCTTTCAGGTTCACCATATCCCCCGTGCCCGCCGTATTGTGCGTGTGCAGGTGCACCTTCGTCTTGGGGTCGAGCTCCTTTTTCAGGCGGGACACGAGGTCGTACGCGGTGTACGGAAGCAGGAGGTTTGCCATATCTTTGATGCAGATATTGTCCGCCCCCATGCTTTCCAGCTGTTTGGCGAGCTGAACGAAGTACTCCGTCGTGTGGACGGGGCTGGTCGTATAGCTGATGGCCGCCTCGCACACGCCGCCGTACTTTTTGATCGCCTTCATCGACGTTTCGAGGTTGCGCGGGTCGTTGAGCGCGTCGAACACGCGCACGATCCCCACGCCGTTTTCGATGGACTTGGCGACGAATTTTTCGACGACGTCGTCCGCGTAATGGCGGTATCCGAGCAGGTTCTGCCCGCGCAGCAGCATCTGGATGGGCGTCTTTTTGAGATGCTTTTTCAGGATGCGCAGCCGTTCCCACGGATCCTCGTTGAGAAAGCGCAGGCAGGTATCAAAGGTCGCGCCGCCCCACGCCTCCAGCGAATAATATCCGATCTCGTCCAGCTGTTCCAGGACGGGAAGCATCTCCTCGATGCGCATACGGGTCGCCGCCTGCGACTGGTGCGCGTCGCGCAGGATGGTATCCGTGATCATCACTCTTTTTGCAATATTTTCAGCCATTGCGATTCTCCTAAATCAAGTTGAGGCGGACGCCGCGGCAAGTGCGGCGCCCGCGGTTTGTATCAGCCGCCGAAGCAGGCGAGCAGGAAGCCCGCCGCGATCGCCGAACCGATGACGCCGGCGACGTTCGGCCCCATCGCGTGCATCAGCAGATGGTTGCTCGGATCCTCTTCCCTGCCCACATCCTCGGAAATACGCGCCGCCATCGGCACCGCCGAGACGCCCGCCGAACCGATGAGCGGGTTGATCTTTCCGCCGGAAAGTTTGTTCATGACCTTTGCCGTCAGCAGGCCGCCGACCGTGCCGAAGCAGAACGCAAACAGCCCGAGCGCGATGATGGACAGCGTGTCGACCGTTAAGAAGGTCGTACCCACCGCCTTGCACCCGACGGAAACGCCGAGGAAGATGGTGATCGTGTTCATCAGCCCGTTCTGCGCCTGCGTCGAGAGCCTGTCGACGACGCCGCTCTCGCGCATCAGGTTGCCGAGCATCAGCATACCGAGCAGCGGGATCGCGTCCGGCAGAAGCAGTCCGACGACGAGCGTCGTGAGGATCGGGAAGATGATCTTTTCCAGCTTGGTCACTTCGCGCAGCTGCTTCATCTTGATCGCGCGCTCTTTCTTGGTCGTCATGAGCTTCATGATCGGCTTTTGGATGATCGGGATGAGCGCCATGTACGAGTACGCCGCGATCGCGATCGTCGCGAGAAGATCGCTGCTCGTAAACGCGGAGAGCATCTTGGTCAGATAGATGGCCGTAGGCCCGTCCGCGCCGCCGATGATGGCGATGGAGGCGGCAGCCGCGGCATCAAAGCCGAGGACGACCGCGCCGACCAGCGTCAGGAAGACGCCGAGCTGTGCGCCCGCGCCGATGAGCATGCTCTTCGGGTTGGCGATCAGCGGGCCGAAGTCGGTCATCGCGCCGATGCCCATGAAGATGAGCGGTGGATAGATGACGTTTTCGACGCCGAAATACAGGTACCACAAGAGACCGCGGTTGGTCACGTCCATGTAGTCGTGACTGATGACGAGCGCGTCGCTCGTGAAGGTGGAAATTACACTGCCGTCTTTGAGAACTTCGTTGACCGTGCCCTGCACAAATCCCTGCAGCGTGTACAGCTGCGCAAAATCCCCGCTCAGCGTGAGCGTGGAAACGGTATTCGACTGCAGCGCCGCAAAATTCGCATAATAGGTCAGGACGTCGCCATTCAAGTAGCCTTCGCGCACATAGATGAGGGAATCCGTCAGGTTATCCAGATAGACGCCCGCGTATTCCGTCTCGCCGTTCGCCCCGATCACCAGCGACAGATCGACCGTTTCATATCTGCCCCACACGATGTTCTGCGCGCCGGGTATGTTGATCAAAAACATACCGAAGGCAATCGGCAGGAGCAGCAGAGGCTCGAATTTTTTAACGATGGCGAGATACATGAGAACGAGGGAAACGACGATCATGACATAGTTCTGCCAGTCGCCGTTGGCAAGCCCGGAGGACTCCCACAGGTTCACGAGCATTTCGCCGATAGATGATAACAACCCCATCGCGCGTCACCCGTCAGCCGATCACCGCAAGCAAAGTATTGGTCTCGACGTTGCTGCCGACGGCCGTCTTGAAGGAGATCTTGCCGTCGCAGGGGGAAGTGATGTCGTTGTCCATCTTCATCGCTTCCAGTACGAGCACGGGCTGGTTTTTCTTGACGGACGCACCCTCCTCGACGAGGAACTGCTTGATCAGCCCGGGGAAGGGAGAAAGGAGCTTTTCTCCGTTGGCCGGGGCATCGGTGGCCGGAGCCGCGGGTCTTGCGGCCGCGGGAGCTGCGGCGGGCATGGCGGGAGCGGCGGCGTCTGCCGCGACCTCCTCGACACCGACTTCATAATTCTTTCCGTCGATCGTAACGATAAATTTGCGCATGATATTTCTCCTTTCCTTATAATCTCTTGATTCTCTTGACCTTGAATTCGCAGGTCCCTTCTTCGTCCGCATAGTATGCGGCGATGGCGGCGATGATCGCCGCGCGCACTTCTTCGCCGATCCCCTCCTCTTCCGCCGTCGCCGCGGGAGCCGCGGGGGCGGCCGCCTTCTTACTGCCCTTGCGGGCGGACAGCCGGCTGACGATCTGACCGCACAGCCAGACGATGAAGATCAGAAGGACGATCCCGAGGAAGGTGACGAAAAACCCGAGCAGCGCGTACAGCAAGGCTTCACCGAGCCAGCCGGCCCCGTCGGGTTCGCCGAAATACGGGACCTCTTTGCCGCCTTCCTGTATGATATGGATGAGCAAATGACTCCACATGACAGACACCTCACTTCAAGAGCATCTGCAGCGACGCGATCAGGTACTGCCGCACGAACTGCGGGCGGATGATATTGTCGATATAGCCGTTTTTGGCGGCGTTGATCGGATCGGCGTGTTCGTCCGCATAGCGGGCGGCCAGCTTGTCCGCCGCCGCGTTTTCGCCGGAAAACTCGATCTCGGCGCCCTTCGCGCCGTCAAACAGGGAGACCTGCGCCGTCGCAAAGGCGTAGCTGTAATCAAACCCCGCCGACTTCGCCGCGAACAGCGTGTACCCGAGGCCGATCGCCCTTTTCCAGACGACGGCGATCTTCGCGCTCTCGATCAGGTCATACGTCTCCAACAGCTTGAAGCAATTTTTCAGCACCCGGCTGTCATTGACCGCGAGATCGGGGCGGATGCCGCAGGTGTCGGCAAACGTCACGAACGGGAGGCTGTAATAGGAGGCAAATTCCGCAAAATCGGTGATCTTGGCGACGTTGTCCGCGTCCAGCAGGACGCCCTCCTCCGCATCGAACAGCACGGCGGCGACGGAGATGCCGCCCACCCTGCCGAGGACGCAGCGCACCTCGGGCGAGCCGCCGCCCACTTCCACGGCGGTATCCTCGTCAAAGACCGCCTCGAGCAGCGCATCCGCCGTGCAATGCTCGTCCAACGACGGGAACGCCGCATTCAGGTCCGCGCCGTTCTCGACGACCGCGCCGCTGTAATCGGGCAAAACATCCAAAATTTTGCGGATGTTTTCGCGCACGGAAGAGATCGAATCGACAGCAAACGAGACGAGCCCGGTATGCGCGAGCGCCGCGGCCCCGCCGACCTGCTCGCCCGACAGATTCTTCCCGCTCTTGGCGGAAATGACCAGCGGGCTGTCCGCCGCGAGCACGCCTTCTTTCAGGAAAAAGGTAAAGTCCGCGCACGCGGCGAGCATGGCGCTCTGCCCGTACACCTCGCCGCCGACGACGGCAAACTGCGGAACGACGCCGTGCAGCTTGGCAGCCTTGCCGAGCAGCTGCGCCAAACCTTCCAGGGCGGTCACGCCCTCTCCGATCTGCACGCCGCGGCTGTGCAGGATGTACACGACCGGGGTCGAATTTTTCTCTGCGAGCGAAAGCATCCGAAGCATCTTTTCGCAGCCCGCTTTGCTGACGCCGCCGTGCAGGACGGCAAAATTCTGCGCGGCAATATAGACGGGATACCCGTCGATCGTCGCAAAGCCGGTCACGACGCCTTCACCCTCCGCTTCCGCATCGAAAAATTCGTTTTTCGAAAAGCTGAAGCCGGACAATTCGACGAAACTGTTTTCGTCGATCAACGAAGAAATCGTCTTGCGGATCTCCGTTCCCGCAGCAAGAACTTGTTCGCGCCTTGACTGCAACAACTTGATCTTGTCCATAAGACCTCCTTGTGTTCGGTTTTGAAATCTATTCATCCTCCATTATAATCGATTTTCCATAAAAATGCAATGCTTTGCTCGGTTTTTTTGAACGTGCTGAAACAATAATTTTGCCGGGCGGACACTTTCATCACCGAACGCGCACCTGCGCTTCCGCCGCGCGCGACCGATTGCTTCAGCCGCGCAAGCACGCCGCTTTGCCGCAGCACGGACACGACCCGCCGCCCCGCCGACGGGTACCTCTTCTTTTTTTCAGAAATTTAGACCCGACGGAAAAAAATCATTGCTTTTTTCGCGAAAGTATAGTATAGTAAAAGAAAGGCGCGCCCGTATCCACCCGCCGCACGGACGGAGCAGGCAGAACGCGCCTCTCTTCGAATCGCTGTACGCTTCCGTAGTTAAATGGATATAACAGCCCCCTCCTAAGGGGCCGTTGTGGGTTCGATTCCCGCCGGGAGTACCATTTCGCAAGGCATGCTCACGCATGCCTTGTCTCTTTTGTCCTCCCGCCGGGGCTGCCGAAATAACGGGACGCGATCGCGCCTTCGGCGAACGATCGCTGTTCCATCGCGGCGTCCGCCGCTCCTTACGATTCCCGCCGGGAGTACCGGCTTGACCACAAAATATTGTGGTCTTTTTCTTTTTTGCCACAATTTCAATTTGTCGTCTGATTACTTAAAGTTTTTGTCCGCTTTATGTCAAGTAGCCAAAGTGCAATTGCAACGGCTGTCGTCAGTAGAATCCCGACAATCAATATCAAGTTCAGTTTTAACACGAATGACGACAACA
>DXFD01000046.1 GCA_019114625.1 Candidatus Borkfalkia faecigallinarum
GCCGATGGGCAGGCCGGTCAGGCTGTTCTTGAAGATCTGCTCGAAGCCGAGGAACTTGATGATGGAGAGGTTGACGGAGGGATGGAAGCGCAGGCCGCCCTTGTACGGGCCGATCGCGCTGTTGAACTGCACGCGGTACCCCTTGTTGACCTGCACGTTGCCGTTGTCGTCCACCCAGGGAACGCGGAACATGACGATGCGCTCCGGCTCGACCAGGCGCTCGAGAAGGCCCGCCTTCTCATACTGGGGATTGGCCTCGATGGCGGGCGCGAGGCTGTTGAGGACCTCCGTCGCCGCCTGATGGAATTCCGGCTCGTTCGGGTTCTGCGCCTTCAGGCGTTCCAGAACTCTTTCTACATAAGACATCGTAAAAACTCTCCTTTTCGGTTTTTTTCTGCGTACATTGTACCATAGCCGCCAAAAGATTGCAAACATTCGCCGCCCTTTTCTATATTAAGAAATTCTTATAGCTGCTATAATCTGCGATTTAGGACAGGCAGATCTCGGACACGCGCGGCGAAGCCGACCGCGTGCGCCGCACGGCGCGGCGGGCGATGCGGGCGGCGCGGCGGGAGCCGCAAAAACGCGGCGGGCCGGGCGCGGAGCGCAAAAACGCGCGCGCTCCCCTTCTGCAAGGCGGGCGATGCGGCAAAGCGTCTCTTTGCGCGGCGGGCGATGCGGGCGGCGCGGCGGGCGCGGCTTCCTTATCCCGCGCGGCACGGCTTCCTCCCGCGCGGCGGCGGGGGACCCGGGAAGCGCGGCGGCAGAGAGCTTAGCCCCGCGCACGGATGCGGCTTCCTCCCCCTTACTGCGGCAGAAGCGCCCCCTCCGGCGCAGCCGCATACGCGGAAGATGCGCGCTCGCGCTCCGCCACGTTCAGCCCGCGCAGCGAGGAGAGCGGCGCAAAGAGGACGTCGTCCAGCGCACCGGACGCGAACGCCTCCCACAGCGCGGCGTCCTCCCGCGCGGCGCGCTCCCGCAGGACGAGGCGGGGCGCCGCCGTGCGCCCGTCCGCGCGGAGCGGTTCGGCGATGACTTCCCGCTTTTTTCCGAATAACCGTTGGATGATCGACATAAATTCCCTCCGTTCCCCTTTTCTGCCGCCATTATAGCACAAAAAACTTGACAGCTATTGTCATATATATTAAAATAATGGCAAGAAATTCCAAAAAATTTTTCGGGAGGCGGCGATGAAAGTCCAGATCCTTTTGCAGATCTTGTTCCGTCTGCTGCGCACGCGCAAGGCGAACGCGGCGGAGCTGGCGCGGGAGACGGAGGTCTCCGAGCGGAGCATCCACCGCTACGTCGAGGAGCTGAGCGTGGCGGGCGTTCCGATCGATATTATACGCGGGCGCAAGGGCGGGATATGCCTGCCCGACACCTATCGGCTTCCCTCCAACTTCTTCACCAAAGAGGAATACGCCGCGGCGGTGAACGCGCTCTCCGCACTGTACGAGCAGCTGCACGACGACGCGCTGCGCACCGCGCTGGAGAAGCTGACCCGCCAGCAGAAATCGGACGCGCGCGACCTCACCCTCTCCGGCAACATCCTCGTGGACAGCGGGACGTGGGGGGACGCCTACGGGTTCTCGGAAACGCTGAAATTTTTGGAAAGCGCGGCGGAGGCGCGCGCCTGCGTCGACATGACGTACGTCGACCGCGAGGGAACGGTCAGCCGCCGCACCGTCGAGCCGCATCTGCTTATTTATAAACAGAATATCTGGTACTTATACGCGTGGTGCCGCAAGCGGGACGGCTTCCGCCTCTTCCGCGTGGGACGCATCCGCGGCGCGCGCGACACGGGCGAACGGTTCGAGCGGCGGCACTTCGAACGCGCCGACCTGCCGCTCAAATTCCGATTTGAGGACAAGGAACTCGTGCGGCTGCGCCTCGCCGTCCAAAAAGCCGCCCTGCCCGACGTGGAGGAGTGGCTGGGCATGGGCAGCGTGCGCGCGGAGGGAGAGGAGATCTTTGCCGAAGCGGAGGTTCCGGACGGCGGCGTGCTGCTCTCCAAACTGCTCAGCTTCGGCGGCTCGGTGCGCGTGCTGGAACCGCCGCACATCGCCGCGCAGCTGCGCGAGCGCGCCGCCGCCGTGTGCGGGCTGTATCCCGCCGCGCAGGACGAAGAGGCCGCCGCGCAAGACGGAGAGACCGCCGCGCAGGACGGAGAGGCCGCCGCGCAGGACGGAGAGACCGCCACGCAGGGCGGCCCGGATCGGACAACTTAAAAGGCGGCGCCAACAAAAGGCGGACAAACGGCGAGAGGCCGGAGCGCAAACGCGCCCCGGCCTCTCGCCGGATCCGAACACATCGCAGCCGCCGCTTACCGTTTACCGCCCGCGGCCTCGCCCTCCTTTCGGAGAGGGCGCCACGGGCTCTCCTCGTCGTGCAGCAGCCCGTCCGCGATCTGCAGGATCCCTTCGAGCGTGATATTCGGGCCGGACCACATCGCCCTGCCGAACACATAGCCGCGGGCGAGCTCCTACCCGCGGACGAGCCCCTGCGCAAAGCCCGTTCCCGACCGCGGCCGAAAAGGCCGGGGCTGTATGCCCCGGCCTCTTTTCGGCTATTATGTCATGTATAGTCTAAATGAGTTTTATTCTATATGTAAAATATACGCCGTTTCAGCGCTCGGCAGGAAGCCCGCAGAGATGGCGGGCGACGCCGTCATACCCGCCGCCCTGCGCGACGACCGCATAGAAGCGGATGCCGCCCGCGAGGTTGGAGCAGGCAAAACCGTTGGCGGAGAGGATGCGGCAGGCGATGTAGCTGCGCAGGCCGCTGTAACAGTTGACGCAGATCGTCTTGCTTTTGTCCAGCTCCCCCAAGCGGGAGCGCAGCTCGTCGACGGGGATGTTGACCGCGCCGTCGATGTGCGCGGCGGCATATTCGGGCGGGGTCTGCACGTCGAGGAAGAGGACGTTCGGGTCGGCGGCGAGCGCGGGGACGTCCTGCCAGGTGTGCTGGCGGACGATGCCGGCGCGGATGTTGCCGATCACATAGCCCGCCATGTTGACGGGGTCCTTCGCCGAGGAATACGGGGGCGCGTAGCAGAGGTCGAGGTCGGTCAGATCCTCCGCCGTCATCTTGGCGCGGACGGCGGTCGCGAGCACGTCGACGCGCTTTTCCACCCCGCCGAAGCCGATGCACTGCGCGCCGAGGATGCGGCCGCCCGCGCGCTCGTAGACCACCTTCAGCGTCATATTCCTGCCGCCCGGGTAGTAGCTCGCGTGTTCGGGCGAGAACAGCAGCGCGCTGTCCGCGTCCAGCCCCGCGTCCCTCGCCGCGCGCTCGGAAAGCCCCGTGGCGGCCGCCGTCATGTCGAACACTTTGAGCACGGAGGAGCCCTGCGCGCCGCGGTAGACGGAGGGGATGCCCGCGATGTTGTCCGCCGCGATGCGCCCCTGCTTGTTGGCGGGGCCCGCCAGGGAGAGGAGAGTGTCCTGCCCGGTGACGAAGTGCTTCACCTGCACCGCGTCGCCCACAGCGTAGATGTCCGGGGCGGAGGTCTCCATCCGGTCGTTCACCAC
>DXFD01000047.1 GCA_019114625.1 Candidatus Borkfalkia faecigallinarum
TGTCTACGATGCCTTCCGCAGCGATGCGGCCCGCCTTCTTCGCGGCGGTCGCCATGCCCTTTTCGCGCAGGATCTCGATGGCCTTGTCCATGTCGCCGTTCGCTTCGGTGAGCGCCTTTTTGCAATCCATCATGCCCACGCCCGTCTTCTGGCGCAGGGCATTCACGTCACTTGCGGTAATTGCCATGATCTTGTTCTCCTTTATGATATTCGGTTGCGCCGCGCCGGACGGCGCGGCGGGATGATTACTCTGCCTGGGGAGCCTCTTCCGCGGGAGCGGCGGTCTCTTCCGCCTGCTCGACGACCTCCTCGATGGAAGGCTCCGCCGCGACTTCCGCAGCCGCCTGCTGCATCTCGGCATTGACGGCCTCGCCCTGGTTCGCTTCGATGACCGCGTTCGCGATGACGGAAGAGAGCAGCTTGACCGCGCGGATCGCGTCGTCGTTGCCGGGGATCACATAGTCGATCAGGTCGGGGTCGCAGTTGGTGTCGGTGATGGCGATGATGGGGATATGCAGCTTGCGCGCTTCCTGCACGGCGATATCCTCATTGTGCGGGTCGACGACGAACATCGCGCCCGGGAGCGTCTTCATCTCCTTGATGCCGCCCAGGTTGGCCTCGAGCTTGGTCATTTCCTTTTTCAGGCCGAGCACTTCCTTCTTGGGGAGCAGGTCGAACTCGCCGTTTTCTTCCATCTTTTCCAGACGGTTGAGGCGCTCGATGCGGGAGCGGATGGTCTTGAAGTTGGTGAGCGTGCCGCCCAGCCAACGGGAGTTGATATAGAACTGGCCGCAGCGGGTCGCTTCGTCGCGGATGGCCTCCTGCGCCTGCTTCTTGGTGCCGACGAACAGGATGCTCTTGCCCGCCTTGACGGTGTCGACGACAAAGGCGTACGCCTTTTCCACGAGGCCGACGGTCAGCTGCAGGTCGATGATGTGGATGTCGTTGCGGGCCGCGAAGATGTACTTCTTCATCTTGGGGTTCCACTTTCTCGTCTGATGACCGAAGTGAACGCCCGCTTCGAGCAGCTGCTTCATGGTGATCACTGCCATAATAAAAAACCTCCGTTTATTCCTCCCCTGTGCGTGCAAAATCTCCGCGCATCAGCCCGCCCGGTTGAGATTTTGGCGGGAACGGAACGCGGAACGCCCAGGGTGTGAATTTTTATCCCGATCATTTTAACATAAACAGGGATTTTTGGCAAGCAAAAATGCCCGCCGATTTTATTTTGCGCGGCAAAACGCGGACGCACGCCGGCAAGCGGCGCCCGGACGCACCGGCAAACGGCGCCCCGCAAGGGGTACCGGCCGCCGAACGGCCGCCCGCCCGCAAAAAGGCTCGCCTGCCGCCCGCCCGCAAAAAGGCGCGCCGCGCCGGTCTGCCGCCGCGCCGCGCCTGCCGGCAAACGGCCGCGCCCCGCAGCGGGGCGCGGCGGCGCGGGGCGGGAAAAAGGGATCAGTCGTCCGCTTCCTCGCCCTCGTCTTCGTCCTCTTCGTCCATCATGCGGCAGAACTCGTCGAACACCTCGTCGAGCAGGGCGTCGTCCTCGACGGGGACGAGCTCCTCCTCCCCCTCTTCGCCGACGATCTGCAGGATGGTGACTTCGTCCTCGTCGCCGTCCTCCTCATCCGCCGTCTGGAAAAAGGCGTACCAGCCGCCCTTATATTCGATGGTCCCGATATGATAGCACTTGTGCACCTTGCCCTCGTCGTCGACCAAATCGACCACGTTGACCTCTTCGCCCGCGCATTCTTCACAGTCGCAATCGGCGTCGTGTGCCTCGTGCAGCTTCTTTTCTTCGCTCATGTCTGCTCGTTCTCCTTTTTTGATTTGATTCAAACGGCCGAGATACCCTTCCAATATATAGGAAGCGGCGATGCTGTCGACCGATCGCTTTTTTTGGCTGCGGCGCGCCCCGCCCTCGGCGAGCACCTGCTCCGCCTCGACGGAGGTGAACCGCTCGTCCTCTTCTTCGACGGGGATGTCCGTCTTCTGCCGCAGCAGTTCGATGAACCGCCGCGTCTTGCGCGTCTGCGCCGATTCGCTGCCGTCCGAATTGTACGGCAGCCCGCAGACGATCAGCCCAGCGCCCTTTTCCCGCGCGATGGCGGCGAGCGCCGCCGCGTCCCTTTCCGCATCCTTCGTGCGGATATAGGTCGTGCCGGGCAGGGCAAATGTGTTGTTCGGGTCGCTCGCGGCGACGCCCACCCGTTTGTCGCCGATATCAAAGGCGACGATCCGCTTTTGCATACGGCCTCCGTCCGCAATTTTTATACCGACAATAGTATAGCATATCCGCCCGCCCGCCGTCCACAATTTTTTGAGGAATGTTTCGATTTTTGTCGCCCGCCGCCCGCGGCGCCCCTCTCCCGCTGCTCCGCGGCAGCCCGACGCCTCGAAGTTCACGATGCCCGCCGCCCAAAGCGCGCGATACCCGCCGTGCCTTTCGGCGCGGCGGGTACCGTAAGAAAAAGTTGTTAAGGGTGTGGGCTGATGGAAAGGCGCGCCGTCAGCGGCGCTTTTTGGCGAGGGCGACGGCCGCCCCCGCGAGCAGCAGGACGGCACACGCGCCGCCCGCCGTACCGACCAGCGACCCGCAGCCGCCCTCTGCGGGCTCGTCCGTCCCGGTGTCGGGCTCGGGGTCGGGCGTCGGTTCGGGGTCGGGCGTCGGCTCGGGATCCGTGCCGGGGTCGGCCTCTTCCGCCTCGAAGCTCAATCGATACGAGGCGACGGTGCCGGACACTTCGAAGGCGGCGAGCAGGTACACGCCCTCCTCGGTCTGCGCAAAGGCAAGCCCTTCGGGCGCGACGTCGCCGGCCACGGGCGCGTTGAAGTCGCGGGTGTTGACGTAGTTGACGTATTTCGCCGCGGCGGGATCGGTGATGTCGTAGACCATGATGCCGCCGATGCGTTCGAGGGCGATGAAGGCGTACGCCTTGCCGCCCAGCTCGGCGACGGCGACCGCCTCCGGCTCGACGCCCTTCTTGGCGGTGCGGCTCTCGAGGTCGGCGTCGTCGTTGGACGCGTTGTAATAGTCGGGAAGATAGGCGAAGGTCTTGGCCTCGAAGTCGGAGGCGCTGTCGAAGGCGAGGGTCAGGCCGCTGTCCGTCACTTCAAACAGGCTGAAGGAACGGGCGCCGTAGAGATAGTTGCCATCGGCGGAGATGCCCGCCTTCACCGCGTTGTCGAGCACGCGCACCTTGTTGGGGACTTCCGTCCCGTCGGCGGCGGCGATGCCTTCGCGCTTCTCCTCGTCGCAGAATGCCGTATCGTCCTTCCCCCACTCGCGCGCATCCCCCTCGTTGGCGGTGACGATGTACGTCCTGCCGCCCGCCTCGTACACGGCGATGCTGTCGGGCATATAGACGCCGTAGGTGTTTTCATAGGTCTTGGGATCGTAGGTACCGTCCTCGTCGTTGAGGTCGACGGCGTTTTCCGCCCTGCTGTGATCCTTGAAGCCGAGGGGCAGGACCTGTTCGATCCGCGCCGCGGCGATGTCGACGACGGCGATCGCGTTGGCCTCCTGCAGGGAGACGTACGCCGTGCCGCCGGAAACGGCGATGTATTCGGGTTCGAGGTCTGCCTCGGCGGAGAGGATCTGCCCGCCGACCTTGTTGAACAGCACGCCCTCGGCGGCGAGCTCTTCCGCATCGAAAGCGGCAAAGCCGGCGACGCGGACGGCGTTCTCTTCCGCCTGCGTATCGATGACGGTCACCGAACCCGCGGGGTCGATGACGCCCGCGCCATAACCCTCGCGCGGCTCGCCCTCATCCGCGGTCAGGATGTAGCGGCCGTCCTCCGAAAAGGTGACCATGTCCGGCTGCACGCCCGTCGTATATACGGCGGCAAGGGAACCGTCCTCGGCAAACAGTGCGACGCGGCCGGGCTTCGTATAATCCGCTTCCTGCAGCGCGACCGCGACGCCGCCCCGCGGCGAGACGGCGACGCTGGTCATGTCGCCGTAGGCAAAGGAAGCATCCGCCTCCGCCATCAGCGCGGCGACGTCCTTTTTCTCCGCCTCGCCGAAGCTGCCGTCCGCCTTGACGTCGAAGATGTTGAGGACGGACTCCTGTCCGTTGACGACGTACGCCTTGCCCTTCTCCTCGTCATAGGCGACGATCTCGGCGACGCCGCCGTCCGCGTTGGGCGTACCGAGCGCGATGCCGCCCGCCTTTTCGAGCGTGAGCGCCCCGTCCGCCTCAAAACTTTCATTGCGGACGACGTACGGCTGCTCCGCTTCCTGCGCGGCGATGGTCTCGCCCGCGGCGTTGCGCACGGGGACGTCGGCGGGCGTCACGTCCGAATAGCTGAGATCGCGCGCGTCCGCGGCGTTGTCGTCGGTATCCGCGAAGTTCTCGCGGACGACCGCCTTCTTTTTGGACTGCTCCGCCTCATAGGCGCCCTCATACGCGGGCGGGATCTGCGCGTCCTCCGCGTCGTTGCCCTGCATGGCGAGCAGGTCCACATAGTTTGCGGGGCGGTTTGCGTCGGTGATCTCCCCCGCGAAGCCCGCGTTCGGGTCGGCTTCGCCGCAGAAGAGGGCAACTGCTACCCCCTTATTGTGCAGCTGCACGTCCCATTCCATGTCGCCTGCCGGCACCAGCCAGGCGCCGCTCACGAGTTCATCCACCGCGCCGCAGCGGACGAGGAAATGCCCCTTCGCGGCGATCTCCCCTTCCAGCGCGAACGGCTGCCATTCGGTATCCCCGCCGTCCGCGGAGGACTTATACCACAGATACCAGCCGTCCAGCGCGACGGCGGTATCCGCCTGATTATACAATTCAATAAAGCTGTGACTGACCACCTCGGCGTCGTCCGATGCGCCGAATACCTGATTGACGACGACGTGCGGCACGGAAACATCGTACCCGGCCTCGCCGTACGGCGTGCCTGCCGTCTCCGCCGCACCGACGGCCGCCGTCGGGACGGAAGTGAGGAGCATCGCGCCGCCCAGCACGGCGGCGAACACCCGTTTTCCAAAACGCTTCATAGACGTTTTCTCCTGTCGTTTTTATCGTACCGAAATGATCATAGCAAAAAGTTGTCTAATACTTTTGCAAAAGTTTTCTCAAAAATGTAATAAATTGCCCGAATTGTAAAATTTTGCCCGAAGCCCCGCCCACGGCGGGGCAGAGCGCGGCGGCACACGCCCGCGAAAAAGCACGCGACCCCCGCCCCCGAAAGAGCGCGCGAAAACCGCAGTCCTCGGCAAGGGAAAAGGGCGCGAAAAGAGCCGCAGGGCTCTCCCTGCGGCTCTTTGCCGGCGATCGTATTCCAAAAACAGGACGGGAAAGGGCAGCTCTACGCCTCTTCTTCCCCTTTTTCTTCCCCGCGCAGGTAGCCCGCGCGCAGCTGGCCGCAGGCGCCGCCGATGTCCGCGCCGATGGTGCGGCGCAGCGTGGCGGACAGCCCGCCCTTCTCCAACAGGCCGAGAAAGCGATAGGCGTCCTTTTCGGTCACGCCCGCGAGATGCCGCTCCTTGACCTCGTTTAAGCGGATGAGGTTGACGTGGCAGGGCCTGCCGCGCAGCAGCGCGACGAGCTGCTCGGCGTGCGCTTTGCCGTCGTTTTCCCCCGCGATGAGGGAATACTCGAAGATGTAGCGGCGGCCGGTCGCGGCGAAATATTCGTCGCAGGCGGCGAGGATATCGGCGATCTTATAGGCGCGGGCGACGGGCATGATGCGCGCGCGCTCCTCGTCGGACGGGGAGTGCAGCGACACGGTGAGGTTGACGGGGATCCCCTCCCGCGCGAGGTCGTACATGCGCGGGACGAGGCCGCAGGTCGAGAGGGAGATGTTGCGCGCGCTGATGCAGATGCCGCCGGGCGCGGTGACGTTGCGCAAAAAGCGCACGGTGTTGGCGTAGTTGTCCAGCGGCTCGCCGCTGCCCATGAGCACGACGTTGGTCACGGCGCGCTTTTCGGGCGTGCCGCCCAGCCGGGCGTTGACGGCGAGCACCTGCGAGAGGATCTCCCCCGCGGTGAGGTCGCGGACGAGACCGTTCAGGCCGGAGGCGCAGAAGGCGCAGTTCATGCGGCAACCCACCTGCGTGGACACGCACTGGGTGTTGCCGTACTTGTAGCGCATGAGCACGCCCTCGATAATGTTGCCGTCCGCCAGTTCGAACAGGTATTTTTCGGTGCCGTCGGAGGCGGTGAACACCCGCGCGATGCGCACGGGCTCGTCCTCGAACCGCTCCAAAAGTTTCGCCTTGAACGCTTTGGGGAGATCGGAAATGTCCGAGATGCGCCCGCCGCGCATCAGGCCGCGAAACAGCTGGCCGGCGCGGTACTTCGGCTCGCCCGCGGCGGCGACGAGCGCGGCGATCTCTTCCTGCGAATAGTCCTGCAAGATCTCTTTCATGGTCACTTCCTCGTCAGTTTTGCGACGTAAAAGCCCGCCCCCATCGAGAGGTGGGGCAGAAATTGCAGCCCGAAGCGGGCGGGGCGGCAGCCGAGCGGGCTGTCGAGCGGGGCGGGCGCAAAGCCGCCGTTCCCCTCCAAAAACGCGGCGACGGCGCCGTCGTTCTCCTCCCCGAAGAAGGAGCAGGTGGAATAATACAGGCTCCCGCCCGGGCGCACATACCGCGCGCAGTTGGCGAGCAGCCTGCGCTGCACGGCGGCGAGGGCGGCGATATCCTCCTCCTTGCGGAAGAGCTTGATGTCCGGGTTTTCCCCCGCGACGCCCGAACCGGAGCAGGGCGCGTCGACGAGGACGGCGTCGAACTTCCCCTCGTACGCCGGCTCGAAGAGGGAGGAATCGCGGCAGACGACGTCGACGTTCCCGACGCCCATGCGCGCGCAGTAGCTCTCGATGAGGCGGGCGCGGTGGGGGTGCAGCTCGCAGGCGGTGACGCGGCCGCACTTTGCGGCGAGCAGCACGCTCTTGCCGCCGGGCGCGGCGCAGGCGTCCAGCAGCTGCGCGCAGGGGTCGACGGCGGCGCAGATGGCGACGGAACCGACCGACTGGAAGGTGTATTCGCCGCGGTCATACCCCTCCTCCCGCCGGAAGGAGGAAAACGCCCACACGAGCGGGAAGGGCGTGCGTTCCCCGCGCTCGGCGGCGCGGTGTTTTTGCTCCGCCGCCGCGTCGGCGAAGCGCACGAAGGTGCGCGCGGGGCGGGGGCGCAGGATCTCTTCCGCCTCCCCGCCGTATTGCGCGCACACGCGGCGCACGGCGAAATCCGGCCACGAACAGCGCAGCGCCAGCCCTTCCTCCCCCGCCGGCAGGCGCAGCTTTTCGGCGTCGAAGGCGCGCAGAAAGGCGTTGACGAAGCCCGCCGCGCCCCCTTTGCCCATCTTTTTGACGAGGGATACGGCGTTGTCCGCGACCATGTAGCGCGGTTTATCCAGAAACAGCAGCATGTACAGCGCGACTTTGAGCAGGATGCGCACGGGCAGCTTGGGGCTTTTGGGCGCGAAGGAACGGATGCAGAAGTCGAGATAGCGGTCGTTTTCCAGCACGCCGTAGCACAGCTTGGCGGTGCGGGCGCGGGCGGACGGCTCGATCGGCGTCTCGGAGAGCGCCTGCTTCAGATAGGCGCCGCCGCCGTACACCCGGTGCAGGACGGCGTACGCGTCGTAGAGCGGATTGGTCATCCCTTTTCCCCGAACACGTCGCCCGCGGCGACTTTGCGGCCGTTGACCGCGTCCGCCGCGCGCAGCATCTTCCCGCCCGCGAATTGCAGCTCGGTCACGCGCAGCAGGCCCTTACCCGTGCGGATATAGACGCCGCTCTTGTCCGCGCGCACGACCTGCCCGCACGCGCCCCCGTCCGCCCCGTCCGCCGGCAGCGCGTAGCCGAAGTTGACGGCCGTGCCGCGCAGCGAGGACCAGGCGAGCGGCTCGGGCGCCATCGCGCGCACCAGGCGGGACAGCTCCTCCGCCGGGCGGGAGAAATCGACGGCGGCGTCCTCCTTTTTGATCTTTTTGCAGAGGGTGACGCCCGCCTCCCCCTGCGGCGTAAAGGACGCCCTGCCCCCTTCGAGCGCGGCGAGCGCCTCGCAGATGCACGCCCCGCCCAGCGCGGAGAGGGCGGCGGCGAGCCCGCCGGCCGTCTCCGTCCCGTCCAGCGGCAGCGCGCGGCGGAGCAGGACGTCGCCCGTATCCAGCCCGACGTCCGTCCGCATGACGGTGATGCCCGTCTCGGCGTCCCCCGCCCAAACGGCGTGCTGGATGGGGGAAGCGCCCCGCCAGCGGGGCAGGAGAGAGGCGTGGATGTTGTACACGCCGCGCGGGAAGGCGTCCAGCACCTCCTGCGTGAGGATCTGGCCGTAGGCGCAGGTGACGAGCGCGTCCGCGCCGAGCGCGGCGAGGTCGGCCGCATGGTCGCGCACCCGCTCGTAGTCGAGCACGGGGATGCCCGCCTCCTGCGCGAACGCCTTCAGCGGCGTGGGCGTGAGCCGCGCCCTGCGCCCGACGGGGCGGTCGGGGCGGGTGAGCACGGCGCAGACGCAAAAGCCCGCCGCAAGCATCTGTTGAAGCGGCGGGACGGAAAAGGCGGGCGCGCCCGCATAGATATACCGCATGGCCGGCCCCCTCAGTCCGTCTCGCGCTCGACGCGCTCGGCCCTGTCGATGTAGAGGATGCCGTCGAGGTGGTCCAGCTCGTGGCAGACGGCGCGCGCGAAGAAGCCTTCCGCCTTCCGTTCGTGCGGCTTGCCGCTGCGGTCGAAATACCGGACGGTGACCGTCAGCGGGCGGGTGACGATGCCGCGGCGGCCGCGGACGGACAGGCAGCCCTCATACCCGCGCTGCGCGCCGCCGGACGCGACGATGACGGGGTTGACCATCTCGAAAAAGCCCTCGTCCACGTCCACGACGACGGCGCGGCGCAGCACGCCCACCTGCGGCGCGGCGAGCCCCGCCCCCTCCTCGCGGCGGACGGTGTCCTTCATGTCGTCGAGCAGCTGCGCGAGACGGGCGTCGAACTTGGTCACTTCAAAACATTTTTTGCGCAGGACGTCGTCCCCGACCTGCACCACGTTGCGGTATGCCATAGGATGCTTCCTCCTCTTGTGCGCCGCCTCAGCTGAGGCTGGCGGGATCTTCCTCCACATACACGAGCACGTCGCGCGTGCGGCAGGCGAGCGCCCCCTCGTAAATGGCGGGGAGCAGCGACCTGTCCGTGATGCGCATGAGCACCTGGTAGCGGAATTTGTTCTGGATGCGCTTGACGGGCGATTTCATCTTATTGAAGAACAGAAATTTGCCCGGATCGGCGTCGTAGATCTTTTTCAGGGCGAGATAGACGGCTTTGAGCGTCTCGGCGACCTTCGCCTCCTCCTCCCCCGTCGCCATGACGCGGACGATGACCGCGAAGGGCGGGAACGCCGTCGCCTGCCGCAGCGCGATCTCGTGCCGGTAAAAGCCGGCGTAGTCGTAGTTGACCGCAAAGCGCAGGATGTAATTGCCCGGATCGTACGTCTGCAGCACGACCTTGCCCGCCTCCTCCGCGCGGCCGCTGCGCCCCGCGACCTGCGTGATCAGCTGAAAGGTGCGCTCGTTGCTGCGGTAATCGGAAAAATGCAGGCTCATGTCCGCGTCGAGGATGCCCACGAGGGTGACCGAGGGGAAATCGTGCCCCTTGGCGACCATCTGCGTGCCGACGAGGATGTCCGCCTCGTGCGCGGCGAAGCGGCGGAGGATGCGCAGATGCCCCTCTTTGCCCGCCGTGGTGTCCGCGTCCATGCGCAGGATGCGCGCCTGCGGATACAGTTTTTGCAGGGCGCCCGCCACCTTCTGCGTGCCGCTCCCCGCGTAGCTGAGCCGGGTGCCGCCGCATTCGGGGCAGGCAGTGAGCATTTTGTACGCCGCGCCGCAGTAATGGCATTTGAGGCAGTTTTCCTCGCTGTGATAGGTGAGGGAGACGTCGCATTGCTCGCACTTGGCGACGTAGCCGCATTCGCGGCAGATGACGCTCTGCGCGTAGCCGCGGCGGTTGAGGAACAGGATCGCCTGATTGCCGCGCGCAAGGCAGTCCTCCAGCTCGCCGCGCAGCGCCGCCGAAAAGGGGCTGTCGTTGCCGCGGCGCACCTCCCGCCGCATGTCGGCGATGGTGACCTCGGGCAGCGGGCGGCGGTTGATGCGCTCGGGCAGCTCGATGAGGTTGTACTCCCCCTCCTGCGCCCGGCGGTAGCTCTCGACGGAGGGGGTGGCGCTGCCGAGGACCAGCTTGCAGCCGTTGTACTCGGCGCGCATCCGCGCCACGGCGGCCGTCTCGTAGCGGGGCGCCGTCTCGCTGCGGTAGCTGCCGTCATGCTCCTCGTCCAGGACGATGATGCCGATGTTTTCCAGCGGGGCGAACACGGCGCTGCGCGCGCCGACGGCGATGCGCGCCTCGCCCGTGCGCAGCCGCCACCATTCGTCGAACTTCTCCCCCGCCGAAAGCCCGCTGTGCAGGATGGCGGCCTTCGTGCCGAACCGCTCGCGCAGCTGGCGGAGCATCTGGGGGGTGAGGGAGATCTCGGGGACGAGAAAGACGGCCGTGCGCCCCGCCGCAAGCGCGCGGGCGATGAGGGTCAGATACACCTCCGTCTTGCCGCTGCCCGTGACGCCGTGCAGCAGCTGCACCGTCTTGGCGGAGCCCTCCGCGGCGGCGACCGCCGCCCGCTGCGCGGGCGTGAGCTCGTGCGCGCCGCCGGACAGAGCGCCGCCCGGCTGCGCGCCGACCGCCGCATAGGGGGAGCGCCCGACGCGCTCCTTTTCGACCTTTGCGGCGCCGCGGGCGATGAGCCCGCTCGCCGCCGTGCGGCCGAACTTTTCGCTCAGTTCGGCGAGGGGCGCGCCGCCCCGCTCCAGAAGATAGGCGTACGCCGCCGCCTGCGCCTTCGCGCGGGCGGGGACGGACGCCCCCTCCACGGGATACACGACGTTGCGCGTGCGCGCGCGCACGGCGCCGCGCCGCATCTCGGCGGGCAGGAACAGCCGCAGCGTGAGCGCCTGCGGGCAATGATAGCGCGCGCTGATCGAATGCACGAGCGACAGGCACTCGGGCGTGAGCGCCTCGTCCACGACGGAGAGGACGGGTTTGAGGCGGTCGGCGGGGCAGTCGCTCCCCTCCTTCAGCCGCATGACGTAGCCGTCCACGGTGCGGCCACCGAAGGGGACGCGCACCCGGCAGCCCGCGCGCACGCCGTCGATCGCCGTATATTCAAAGATCCGATCCACCTCGCTGCGGGCGATGTCTACGATCACTTCCGCCGTCATACCGCCGACGTCTCCTCCTTCCCTGCCGAAGATCCCGAAAAAAGACAGAGAGCCCCGTCGGCCGCGGGCCTGCCCACAGCCGCGCGGGGCGCTCTGCTCGCCGTGCGTCAGTCTTTGATCATCGTCAGCTTGCCGGAGACGATCTCCTGGCAGGCGAGCGCGATCTCTTTGACGTTGCCGGGCAGCTCGTGCAGCCCCTGGCTCTGTTCCTGATCGATGATCTGGCGGGCGCGCTTGGCGACGACCACGCACAGCGCATAGCGCGAAGCGGGGTGCTCGGGCGTACCCAGTTGTTCCACCAATTTGTCCACGACAGGTTCGTTGATCATGGCTATATCTCCCTAAAAAATTTTACGTCGGATGAAGGAGCGGCGCGAAGCGTCACTCGATGTTCTGCACCTGCTCGCGGATCTTTTCGATCTCGTTTTTGAGGGCGAGCGCGGCGTTGGTCACGGCGAGGTCGTTGCTCTTGGAACAGACGGTGTTTGCCTCGCGGTTGAATTCCTGGACGAGAAAGTCCAGCTTGCGGCCGACCCGCTCCTCGCGGCAGACGGCGCGGAACTGCGAAATGTGCGAGCGGAGGCGGGTCAGCTCCTCGTCGATGTTGCACTTGTCCGCGAACACGGCGGCCTCGGACAGGAGGCGGGCCTCGTCCACGGGCGCGTCGGCGAGCACCTCGCGCATCCGTTCAAACAGCTTGGCGCGGTAATTTTCCGCCACGCACGGCGCGCGCGCGGCGATCTCCCCCACCAGCGTTTCGATGGTGTCCATGCGCGCGAGCATATCCGCGGCGAGCTTTTCCCCCTCCCGGGCGCGCATGGCGTTCAGCTTTTCGAGCGCGGCGGAAAGCGCCGCGGTCAGGGCGGCGAACACCTGCTCGTCGTCGGCGGCGTCCTCCTCCGTGCGGATGACGTCCGCGCCGCGCAGCAGCGCCGTCAGCGTCAGATCGTCCGCGATGCCGGGGAAGAGCTCCTTCAGCCGCTCCGCCGCCTGCACATAGGCGCGGGCGGCGTTCTCGTCCACCGTCAGGCGCCCGGCCTGTTCGCGGCGGTCGTTGAAGCCGACAAAGACGTCCGCATGGCCGCGGCTGAGCGAGCCGCGCACGAGGGAGCGGACGGCCTCCTCATAGGCGTTGAAACTTTTCGGGCTCTTGACGGAGACGTCGAGATAGCGGTTGTTGACCGTCTTGATCTCGACGGTCAGCTCGATGCCGCCCTCCTTATACTCTCCCTTGCCGTAGCCGGTCATGCTGAACATACGAATACTCCTTGCGGCGGGCGCGGCCGCGCGGGCGGCCGATGCGATGCCCCTCCGTTCCCTGCATTATAGCAGGATTTGAAAAAAATTGCAATCTATTTCGCGTCCGAAGCGCCGCCCGCGAGCATTTTTACGAATTCTTCCTCGCCGATGACGCGCACGCCGAGCGATTTCGCCTTGTCCAGCTTGCTGCCCGCGCTCTCCCCCGCGACGACGAGCGTCGTCTTGGACGTGACCGCGCTCTGGCAGACGCCGCCGAGCGCCTCGATCTTCGCCTGCGCCTCGCCCCGCTTCATGGACGCGAGCGTGCCCGTCAGCACGACGCTCTCGCCGGCGAAGGGGCCGCCCGCCGCCCGCTCTTGCACGAACGGCCGCACGCCCGCCGCGAGCAGGCGGGAAAGCTCCGCCGCGTTTTCGGGGTCGGCAAACCAGCCGACGATGCCCGCCGCCGTCTTTTCGCCGATGTTTTCCATCCCCACCAGCTCCTCCGCCGTCGCTGCGGCGAGCGCCTCCACGCTGCCGAAGCGCGCCGCGAGGTCCGCCGACGCGACTTTTCCGATGCCGCCGATGCCGAGGGCGAACAGGAAGCGGTCGAGCGGGACGTGTTTGCTCTTTTCGATGGCGGCAAGCAGCTTTTTGATCTTCTTTTCGCCGAACCCTTCCAGCCGCGCGAGCGTCTCTTTATTTAATAAGGTATAGAGGTCGGAACAGCGGCGGACGCCGAGCGCGTCGTACAGCTGCCCCGCGGTCATCTCCGAAAAGCCGTCGATGTCCATCGCGTTCTTGCTCGCGAAGTTGGAGAGCTGCGCCGCCACGCGCGGGCGGCAGGCGCGGTTGGGGCAGAAGAGGTTGGCGCCCTCCTCGTACAGCGGCGTGCCGCAATAGGGACAGAGGGCGGGCGGGACGATCTCCTCCCCCGCCGCCCCGTCCACGGCGCCGAGGATCTCGGGAATGACCTCGTTGCTGCGGCGGATGAGCACCTTCGACCCGATGCGCACCCCCTTGCGGCGGATGTCGCCGATGTTGTTGAGGGTGGCGCGGCGCACCGTGGCGCCCGCCAGCTCGACGGGGTCGACGACGGCGAGCGGGGTGAGCTTGCCCGTCCGCCCCACCTGCCAGCGCACCTCGCGCACGGCGGTCTCCGCCTCCTCCGCCTCGAACTTGAAGGCGATCGCCCAGCGGGGGAATTTGTCCGTATAGCCCAGCCGCCCGCGCGCGGCAAAGTCGTTGACCTTGACGACGGCGCCGTCGGTGAGAACGTCGATGCGCTTGCGCTCCACCTCGATCGCGTCGATGGCGGCGCGCACCTCCTCCCGCGAGCGGCAGAGGCGGTAGCCGAAGGTCTGAAAGCCCTCCCGCTTCAAAAAATCGAAGGCCTCCTCCTGCGTGGAGAGGGAGGGCTCGGACATATAATTGACGTCGTAAAAGAAGATCTCGGGGCGGCGGGCGGCCGTGACGGCGGGGTCGAGGTTGCGCACCGCGCCCGCGGCGGCGTTGCGCGCGTTTTTGAGCGGTTCCGCCGCCGTGCGGTTGTATTCTTCGAGCACGGAGAGGCGGATGACCGCCTCCCCTTTCACTTCCAGCGTGCCGCGATAGCCGATCGCGAGGGGAAAAGAGCGCATGGTCAGCGCCTGCGCGGTGACGTCCTCGCCCTCGCGGCCGTTGCCGCGCGTCGTGGCGCGGACGAAGCGCCCCTCCTCGTAGGTCAGGCACATGGTCAGCCCGTCGTACTTGTACTCGACGGTGTAGGCGGCGTCCGGCTGCGCCTTTTCCGCGCGGGCGAAGAAGGCGTCCAGCTGCTCGTCCGTGACCGCCTTGTCCAGGCTGTACAGGCGGGCGATGTGGGCGTGGCGGGCAAACGCCTTGACCGGTTCTCCCCCGACCCGGCGGGTGGGGGAATCGGGCAGGCGGACGCCGCTCTCCCGCTCGAGGGCGAGCAGCTCGTCGTACAGCCTGTCGTACTCCGCATCCGCGACGGTGGGCGCGTCCAGGACGTAATATTCATACCCGTAGCGATTGAGCGCATCGACGAGCGCGCGCATCCGCGCGGCCGCCTGCGGCGTCTGCCCTTCCATAAGCGATGATCCTCCCCGAATTTATCAAACGATGGTCAGCGGCGCGATCTGTACCGAGAGCGCCTTGATGCCCAGCCCCGGAAAGCTGATGTTGGCAATGAGCGCGGCGCCCTCCCCGCGGGTGGAGACGATCAGCCCCTCCCCGAACTTGGGATGGCGCACCTTGACGCCGGGGCGGAAGACGGAATAATCCTTGCCCGCCCCCTTGCCCGCAGGACCCGGCTTGCCCGCCGCCTGCGTCCGCCGGAAGGCGGACGCCGCCGAAAAGCCGGCGGGCGCCGGCCGCTGCGGCTCGGCGGGCAAGTCGCTGTAATAGCCGAACTCCTCGTCCGAGGAACGGGCGCGGGAAAAGCTGCGCCGCTGCCCGTAGCCGGTGTAGGCGCCGGAGCCGCCCCTTCCCGCCCCGCCGTAAGAGGAGCGCAGGGAATAGTCCGCGCGGCCGCCCTGCGGCCCGATGTCCAGGACGGAGGAGAGCTCGTTCAGAAAGCGGGAGGGCAGCGTCATGCTGCGCTCGCCGTAGAGATAGCGGCTGCGCGAACGGGTCAGGAACAGCCGCTCGCGCGCGCGGGTGATGGCGACGTACAGAAGGCGGCGCTCCTCTTCCAGCTCCTTGTCGTCATAGGCGGCGCGGGAAACGGGCATGATGTTCTCCTCCATGCCCACGAGAAAGACCGCCTTGAATTCCAGCCCCTTGACCGAATGGATGGTGGCGACGGTGACGTAATTGCTCTCGTCCATCTCGTCCGTGTCCGAGCTGAGCGTGACCTGGTTGAGGAAGTCCGCGAGGGTCGCGTCCTTGTTGA
>DXFD01000048.1 GCA_019114625.1 Candidatus Borkfalkia faecigallinarum
AACGCAAAGTGGCTGCGCGCGGATATGACCGATGAGCGTGCGCAGGCGTTCACGAAGGACGTGCTCAACCATATGCGCGAGCGGCTGTCCGACTATCAGGAGCAGTACGGAGACCTTTATAACCTCGAGGCGACGCCTGCGGAATCGACGGCCTACCGTCTCGCCAAGCACGATCTGGAGCGCTATCCGGACATTATCACCGCTGCGGACGGCACCGACGGCGCGCCCTATTATACCAACAGTTCGCACCTCCCCGTCGGATACACGGACGACATCTTCGAAGCGCTCGACATTCAGGACGAACTGCAAACCCTCTACACCTCGGGTACGGTGTTCCACGCCTTCCTCGGCGAAAAGCTGCCCGACTGGAAGGCCGCCGCGGCGCTGGTGCGCAAGATCGCCGAAAACTACAAGCTGCCCTACTACACCCTCTCGCCCACCTATTCGGTGTGCAAGGACCACGGGTACCTCGCGGGCGAACAGTTCACCTGCCCCAAGTGCGGCGGCAGGACGGAGGTGTACAGCCGCATCACCGGCTACTACCGCCCCGTGCAGAACTGGAACGACGGCAAGGCGCAGGAGTTCAAGGACCGCAAGGTGTACGACGTGGCGCACTCCACCCTCAAACACTCGCACGCGCTGCACGCCGAAAGCGCCGCCGGAACGGCCTGCGCCGCCCCCGCGCTGCACGGCCCCGTGCTGTTCACGCGCAGCGGCTGCCCCAACTGCAAGACCAGCAAGCTGATGCTGGATAAAGCGGGCGTACGATACAGCGTCATCGACGCCGAACAGGACGCGGAATCCACCCGCCGCTACGGCGTGAAGAAGGCGCCCTCGCTGCTGGTGCCGGACGGCGACGGCTTCCAAATGTACGACAACGCCAGCGAGATCCGCCGGTATATCGAGAGCATCGGCTGATATGTACGACATCATCGTGATCGGAGCGGGCGCGGCAGGCATGACCTCCGCGCTCTACGCTCTGCGGAACGGAAAGACGGTGCTCGTCCTGGAAGGGGACAGCCTGGGCGGGCAGATCGCCACCTCGCCGCGCCTGGAAAACTTCCCCTCCGTCAAATCCATCAGCGGCGAGGCGTTCGCGGACAACCTGTTCGAGCAGATCACCGACCTCGGCGCGGAGGTGGAGATCGAAAAGGCGACGGGCATCGAAAAGCGGGCGGAAGGCGACTTTGTCGTGCACACCGAATACAGGGCCTACGAGGCGAAGAGCGTGATCGTCGCCGCGGGCGTCAGGCACAAGCACCTGAAGACCCGGGAGGCGCGCGAAGACCTCGTGGGGAAGGGCGTTTACTACTGCGCCGTGTGCGACGGCCCCTTTTACAAGGGCCGCGAAGTCGCCGTGGTCGGCGACGCGAACTCTGCCCTGCAATACGCGCTGCTGCTCTCCGGATACTGCAAGAAGGTGTACGTGTACACCCTCTTCGACAAATTTTTCGGCGATGCGAGCCTCGTGAAGGCGCTGCGCGCCAAGGACAACGTCGAGGTGCGCCCCGAGACCAACGTCGTCGGCTTCCTCGGCGATACGGAGCTGGAAGCCATCGAATACACGGACAGGGACGGCAGGCTCTGCCGCCAGGAGATCCCCGCGGTGTTCATCGCCATCGGGCAGGAGCCGGACAACGCGGCGTTCGCGAACGTGGCCGACCTCGACGAGGCAGGCTACATCATCGCGGACGAGAGCTGCAAGACGCGCACCCCCGGCGTGTTCGTGGCGGGCGACTGCCGCACGAAGGCGGTGCGGCAGGTCTCCACCGCCGTTGCGGACGGGGCGATCGCCGCGACGAACGCCTCGCTGTACATCGAGAGCCTGTGACCCCCCCACACAAAAAAACGGACGCCCCGCTCTTTGCAAAGAGCGGGGCGCTTTTTGCGCCGTTGTTTTATTTTCGGCAGGCGCGGCAAAAACCGCACCGCCCTGCCCGGCAAAAGCCGCGCGGGGGCTTTTTTGGGAAAGGAAAAGGCGGCGCCTCATGCCCCGTCATGTCCCCGTCATGCCCCGTTATGTCCCGTGCGGGGCGGGAGCCTCTCCGCGCGCCGCCGCGCGGTAGTACGCCGCCACCCGCAGCGCCGCGTTCGGGCCGGGCGGAAGGCAAAGGGCGTCCGCCGCCCGCCGCTCGATGTCGGCGCTCGTATAGGGGCCGTGCGCGAGATAGTCGGTCATCTCTTCCGCCGGGACCCGCGCGCGCTCCGCCAACTGCCGCACGGAGACGCCCTTTGCGCGGCGGATCTCCTCCAAAAACTGATACAGCTGCATCGCTCCCCTCCTTGCCCTCGGCTTTTCGCCCTTATTGTAAAACAACCGTCGGTTGTTTGTCAATCTTTTCACACCCGACGGTTGTATAATCGAGCCGTAGGTGCAAGATGGAGACGATCACGAGCGAGCAGATCCAAAAGAAAATAGCCGAATACATCCGCCAGAGCGGCATGACGCAGAAAGAGATCGCGCAGAGGCTGCACATCTCGCAGCAATGCGTTTCCGCCTATGTGCGGGGGAAGAAGATGCCGGCGCCGGATACCCTCGCCAACTTGTGCGCCCTGCTGGACGCCGACGCCAACGACGTCCTCTGCCTGAAGCGCTATTGACCCCGCCGCCCGCCGCAAAGGGGCGCTCTCTGTTGCGGTGAGCTCGCCCTATCACTGCGGGGGCTCTCCTTGTTCGGGCGGCGCGGTTCCTCTGTGCGCTTGCTTTCCTTTGCGCGGGCTCGCCCTGCGACAGCCGCTCCCTTGCGGCAAAGCCCGCGCGGGCGGACGCGCCCTTCCCCAACCACACAAAGCCCCGCCCCCGCAAAACCCCGCCCGCACGCGGCGCGCAAACAAAAAAAACGGCCGGAAACGGACGCGCCCCGCGCAGCTTTCGCTGCGCGGGGCGCTCTTTTATCCTGCCTGTGCAGGCAGGGTGTGCCGTTTTTCGGGCGAGGACGGCTATTTTTTTACTGTTTTTTGGGGCAAAATTCGATGGTGAAGGTGGTGCCGACGCCTTCCTCGCTCTCGACGGAGAGCTTCCAGCCCGCGCGGCGGCACAGCTTTTTGACGGTGGCGAGCCCCAACCCGAACCCGCCGCCCCCGCCGTTGTGCGACTTGTCGACGGTGTAAAAGCGGTCGAAGATGCGGCTTTGGTTTTCCTTCGAGATGCCGATGCCCGTATCGGACACGGAGAGCACGGGCGAAGCGCCGCCCGCAAGGCGGACGGCGAGGCTCCCGCCTTCCTTGTTGTAGCGGATGCCGTTGGAGATGAGGTTGTTGAGGATCTCGACCAGCCGCTCGCGGCGGGAGAGGACTTTGACCCCCTCCTCCGCTTCCAGCGTGAAGGAGATGCCCTTTTGGCGCAGGGAGGGCTCGAAATTGCCCGCGAGCTCGCGCACGACCTCGGTCAGGTCCACCTCGTAGTCGGGCAGATCGTCCGAGTCGATCGCGGAGAAGTTGATGATGGAGCGGATGAGGCGGGAGAGGCGGTCGCTCTGGCGGATGATGGTGTCCGCGACGCCCGCCAGCTTTTCGGGCGGGATCGCGCCCGCGCCGATCAGCTCGGCAAAGCCGCGGATGCTGGTGAGCGGGGTGTTCATCTCGTGCGTGACGTTGGCGATGAAGTCGTTTTTGGAGCGCGCCGCCGCCATGATGTCCGTCATGTCGGTGATGAGCAGGACGTTGGCGGGCTTTTCAAAGGTGAAGCGGAAGCTGTATTCCCGCTCGCCGATGCGGCGGGCGAGGGCGGCCGGCTCGCCCGCGGCGAGCACGGCGGCGATCTCGGCGTCCTCGGTAAAACAGGCGATCGGCTCGTTCTTTTCGTAACCGAGCAGATAGCGCGCCGTCCGGTTGATCAGGAGGACGTCCTCGTCGCTGCGGAAGATGACGATGCCGTGTTCCATGCTGTTGAGGACGAGCTTTTCGATGCTGCGGTCCTCGCGGATGCGCGCGAGCTGGGCGCCGATCTCGGCGTTCATGTCGTTCATCATCTTGGCGAGGGGCTGCAGCTCGGGGTAGGACGTGTGCACTTCCTTCCCCCCGGAGGAGGCTGCCGCGCGCGTCAGCTTTTCGACGGGTCGGAGGATGAAGGAGGTCGCCAGCCACGCGACGAGCAGGCAGACGAGGATGTCGACCGCGAGCAGCAGCAGGACGGTGGGCAGCGCGTCGACGAAGATCGCGATGCCGGAATCTGCCTGCGTGGCGAGGCGGACGAGGTAGGTCTGCCCCTCCCGCTCGAAGGCGCGGCAATAGTAGACGCTGTCATAGCCGAGGGTGGCGCTGTCGCGCACGGCGAATCCTTCCCCCGACGCCAACGCTTCGGCGACCTCCTCGCGGGAGGCGTGGTTCTCCATCGCGGAAGCGTCCGCCTCCGAGTCGCCCAAAACGGCGCCGTCGGCGGAGAGGAAGGTGACGCGCACCCCGCGCAGTTCGGCAGCAAACGCCTCCGCCCCCGCGCCGTCGAGGGGGGCGTCCTGCCGCTCGGCGGCGTACACGTCCATATAAATTTGCAGCTGCCCGTTGACCGCCTCGATCGACTGCCGGTAGAACACGTCCGAAAACAGGACGGAGAGCAATACGATGCCGAGCACGGAAACGAGCAGCGTGACGAGCAATATTCTCTTACGCAAGGAAAAAACCTCGAAATTTTGATTGATCTGTGCAGCGCAAACAAGATCTCATGCGCGTGCCAAAACCACGCTTTTGGCTAAGCGCACCCCGTTTGCCGCACACCTGCGGCTTCCGGGAAGAGGGTGAAGCCGCGCGATCTATTGACGGTGTGCCCCTACACATCGCGCGGCGAGGGAGAAACCGCTGCCGCACGCAGTGCGCGGCGGTGTCGCCCTCCGATCACGGAAAATCGCAGGCGTCAGCTCGCCGAGATTTTCGTGAATTTTTTCTTAAACATTTTCGCGCAAGCAAAATCACACTTTTGCGCAGCGCAACTCAATTTGCCGACACTTCGGCTCACGGAAGGAGTGAATCCCCGCGATTTATTGACGGTGTGCCCTTAAAAATCGCGGGGAGAGGGGAAAACCGTTCGGGTTTCCCCTCTCCATCGTAGAAATTTGTTTCGTCAGCACGAAACAAATTTCACGAGTTTAACTTTCCCGATATACAAACTTATACCCGACGCCGAACACCGTTTCGATGTAGTCGATGCCAAGCTTGCGCAGGCGGGCGACGTGGTTGTCCACCGTGCGCGTCTCGCCCTCGTCGTACCCCCAGACCGCGTTGAGGATGTTCTCGCGCGTGAGCGCCTTGCCCTCCTTCTGCATCAGGTATTTGAGCAGGTTGAACTCCTTGTTGTTCAGCTCCAGCCGCACGCCGCGCAGCGTGGCGGTCATCGTGTCCTCGTCCAGAGTGAGGTCGCCGCGCACCAGCGACGCCGATCCGCCCGAACGGCGCAGCAGCGCGTTGACGCGCGCGGCGAGCTCTAAAACGCCGAAGGGCTTGGCGATGTAGTCGTCCGCGCCCAGGTTGAGGCCGCGGACTTTATCCGTCTCCTGCCCCAGCGCCGAAAGCACGATGACGCCCATCGCGGGATATTTTTGTTTGAGTTTGGGCAACACGTCCAGCCCGTTCCCGTCGGGGAGCATGATGTCGAGCAGGGCCGCGGCGGGCGGCGCCTTTTCGACCGCGTCCGTGAACGAGGCGATCGTTTCAAAACACTCGACGGCGATGTTGGACATCTCCAGCGCGCACTTGACCAGTTCCGCAATGTTGCGGTCGTCCTCCAGCAGGTAAACTTTTTTATCCAAAACGTACTCCCGGAGCGGGCGCGGGCCGCAGCGCGGGCCGCCCTGCCCCCTTCCTTTGCCATAACGGCAAGACCATTATAGCATACTTCGTGCGTTTTGGCAAGGCTTGACGGAGATTTGCTCAGTCGAGGGCGTGCGCGACGTAGGTGAGGTGGTCGGCCGCGCGCTCGAGGTTGCCGACGAGGTTGATGAACACGCCGCTGGAAGCGGGCTTGCACTTGCCCTCGTTCAGGCGGCGGATGTGGTCCTTGACCATCGCCTTGCGGTCGGCGTCGATCTCGTCCTCCACCTTGTCCACCGCCTTGACGGCGGTGATATCCTTGCGGTCGAACACGTCGAGGGTGCGCGCGCCCAGCTCTTCGATCTTGGCGAACATGTTTTGCAGGGACTTGATCACCCCGTGCGAGAATTCAATGCCGTCCCGCTTGCAGTTGCGGGTGTACTTGGTGATGTTGTCCGCGAGCTCGCCGATGCGCAGGATGTCGCCCGTGGACTGCTGGATGGCGGAGACCAGCTTCTCATCCGAGAGGGAGATATCCTCCGCCGCGACCTTGATCAGATAGGCGACGATGGCGTGTTCCAGCTCGCCGATGCGCGCGTTGAGTTCGGTGACCTCCTCCTTGGCGCTCTCGTCCCCGTTCACGAAGCCGTGAAAGGCGGTGCGCAGCGCGTCCATGGACAGCTCCGCCATGCGCGCGGCGGCCTTGTTCGCCTGGTTGATGGCGACCGAGGGGGAGTTGATGAGCCGCTCGTCGAGGAGGGCGGCGTCGCTCGCGGGGGAATCGCTGCCCTTCGGCTCACGGATGAGCTTGGTCGAGACCTTGACGAAGACGTTGGTGAAGGGCAGGAAGATGCAGGTGCAGACCACGTTGAAGAAGGTGTGGAAGAGGGCGATCTGCAGCCTGGGGTTATCCGCGAACCAGTTGCCCAGCGTGGCGTTCAAAAAGCCCGGCCAGCAGAGCAGGAAGACCGAGAAGATGACCGTGCCGAACACGTTGAACATCAGGTGGATGAGCGCGGCGCGGCGGGCGTTGGTCTTGGTGCCGATGGAGGAGAGCAGCGCCGTCACGCAGGTGCCGATGTTGGTGCCGAGCACCAAAAAGAGCACGCCGCTGTTGGACGGGTCGCCGATGACCATGCCCGCGCCCACCATCTGCACGATGAGGGTGGTGACCGCCGACGACGACTGCACGATGCCCGTGATGACGACGCCCGCCAGCAGCAGGACGAGGCGGTTGTCCACGCTCCTCAAAAAGTCGATGACGACCTGCTGCTCGGAGAACTGGTCCATCGCCATGCCCATGTATTGCAGGCCGAGGAAGACGAGGCCGAGCCCTGCGAGCATCATGCCGATCGTCTTGGTCTTGTCCTTTTTGCAGAGCATATCCATGAAGATGCCCACGCAGGTGAGGACGGTGATGATCTCGATGAAGGGGATATCCGCGATGACCGAGAAGTAGGCGGTGACGGTGGTGCCGATGTTCGCGCCCATGATGACCGTCGTCGCCTGGAAGAGGGACATCAGCCCCACGTTGACGAAGCCGACGACCATGACCGTCGTCGCGGACGAGCTCTGGATGATGGCGGTGACGCCCGCGCCGATGCCGACGCCCGCCAGGCGGGAGCGGCCCGTCTTTTCAAACCAGCGGCGCAGCTTGTTGGTGGCGAGCTTTTCGATGTTGTCGGACAGCACCTTGAAGCCGAACAGGAAGGCGCCCAGGCCCGCCAGCAGCGCGACGACCGCCAGCGTATAGTCCATAAAGCCCCAGTTCTCCGTCGTCGCGGACAGCATTGCTGCAAGATCCATTGTATTCTCTCCTTAACAACTTTTTCTTATGTACGGGCGGGGCGCCGAACGCGCCGCCGCTTTTGATACACGGACGGGCGCGCCGAACGCGCGCCGCCGCGATTTTTCCATAAGAGCCCCGCCGGCCGCGGGGCGCAAACTTTTCCTTATACTTCCATTTTACAGGAAGGTTGTATAATACATTTCCCGAAATTGTAATAAATTTGTAATAAATTTGTAAAATTTCCCCCACGGGGAGAAAAGAGCCCGCGTTTCCCCTTCCGCGCCCCGCAAATTTGCACTTTTCCCTTCCGCGCCCCGCCGTTTTTTCGGACGCGGCGCCCCGCCAACGGGCGGGGCGGGCGCAAAAAGACGGCCGCGGTGACAAAAAACCCCTTCCTGCAAAGGAAGGGGCATGGGTCCGAGATCTGTCGGCCGGCGTCACTGCACGTTCGCGTACACGCTGACCTGCTTTTTATCTCTGCCAAGACGCTCAAAGCGGACGACGCCGTCGGTGAGGGCGAAGAGGGTATCGTCTTTGCCGATGCCGACGTTGTTGCCCGGGTGGAACTTGGTGCCGCGCTGGCGGACGAGGATATTGCCCGCAAGCACCGCCTGGCCGTCCGAACGCTTCACGCCGAGGCGCTTCGCCTCGCTGTCGCGCCCGTTGTGGGACGAGCCCGTTCCCTTTTTATGAGCAAACAAACCGAGAATGATCATTGTTTTGTTCCTCCGAATTGTCGTGTGATTGCAGCCGCGGCTGCGTTCCCCTTACAGCGTGATCTTGTCGATCTGCACTTGGGTGAAGGGCTGACGATGGCCCTGCTTTTTGCGCTCGTTCTTCTTCGCCTTATACTTAAAGACGATGATCTTTTTGAACTTGTCCTGCGCCTGTACCGTAGCGGTGACCTTTGCCGAAGCGACTTCCTCGCCCGTCTTGACGCCGTTTTCGTCCGCCAGCATGAGGACCTTGAAGTCCACGCTGTCGCCGACGTTCGCGCCGAGTTTTTCGACACGGATGACGTCACCCTCGGAAACACGGTACTGTTTGCTGCCGTTCTCGATGATCGCGTACAAAATGCTTTACCTCCTCTCTCCGGTCTCGCCGGGCTGCGGGCGGCGCCAAAGCGCACTTAAAAAAGCCTGCCCCGAGCGGCTCAGATGCTATTATAATATAGTTGCACCCGTTTGTCAAGCGGTTTTGCGCCCGCTGCGGGCGGTTTTTGCGGCAAACACAGGCAGTTTTTGCCGCAAACGCGGGCGGTTTTTGCTGCAAATGCGGGCGGTCTTTGCGGCAAACGCGGGCGGCCTTTGCGGCGGAGCGGCGCGGTCATCCGCCATAGACGCCGCGGCGGAGGACGCCGATGTAAGGCAGGTTGCGGTAGCGCCCCGCGTAGTCCATGCCGCAGCCGACCACGAACGCGTCCTCGACCGTGAAGCCGACGAAGTCCGGCACGAAGGGGACGGCGCGGCGGGAGGGCTTGTCGAGCAGGGCGGCGACGCGCACCGAGCGCGGCCCGCGCGCGGCGAGCAGTTCTTTGAGGCGGGCGAGGGTACGGCCGCTGTCGACGATGTCCTCGACGACGAGCACGTCCCGCCCGGCGACGGGGACGGACAGGTCCTGCCCGAGGCGGACCTGCCCCGAGGACGCGGTGCCCGCGCCGTAGGAGGAGAGGGACAAAAAGTCGATCTCCAGCGGCAGGGGCAGGGCGCGGATGAGGTCGGCAAAGAAGGGCACGCACCCTTTCAGGATGCCGACGGCGAGCAGCGGCGGCTCTCCCCGCCCGGACGCGGGGTACAGCGCGGCGATCTGTTCGCCCAGCGCACGCACGCGCGCGGCGATCTGTTCGCGGGTAAAGAGGATCTCCCGGATGTCAGGGTGCATCATTGTTCTCCTTGCAGGATGAGTTCCAGAATGTACGGCTGCGCGGGCGCGGACGTCAGGCGCACCTTCTCCGCGATCTCGACGCCGCAGACGGCGAACACCTCTCCCCCGCAGGCGAGCAGGGGGAGGGAGGCGCGCAGCGGGCGGGGCAGCTTGCGGTCGATGAAAAAGTCCTTGAGTTTCTTGCTGCCGCCTCCGAATTTTTGGAAGCGGTCCCCCTCCTGCCGGGTGCGCAGCACGCAGCCGTCGGGCAGGCGGGCGGCATCCAGCACGAGGGGACGGAACCGGCCCTCCCCCGCCGCGCGCAGGGCGTTCTCCGCCTCCCCCGCCGCGCGCAGGACGTTCTCCGCCTCCTCCCGCCCGGCGCGGCGGACGCGCAGCACCGCCCCCGCAAAGGGGAACTCCCCCTCGGCAAAGGGATATTGCAGAGAGCCGGCCGCGGACGCGGAAGGTCCGGGCGCGGAAGGTTCAGGCACAGAAGATTCGGCCGCGGCGAGAGAAGCGGGCGCGGGGCGGTACAAGATCACCTTTTCGTACTCGCGCAGGGCGCGCACGCCGCGCGGCAGGCAGGCGGTGCGGCCGCTGCCGCCGCGGGTGAGGGCGAAGGCGGCCTCCAAATCTGCCGACGTGCAGTCCTCCGCCCCCAGCGCGCGCAGGGCGAGGGCGCAGGCGCGCAGAAAGAGGGGGCGGGGCAGATCGGCAGGCACTTCGGCGGCGGGGACGCCTTCCCGCACGCCGCGCACGACCTTTTCCCGCGCGAGGGAATACAGGTAGTCGTCGTCCTCGCGCGCGCGGCGGGAGAAGTTGTACAGCGCCCGTTCCGCCGCGGGGAAGCGCTTGCGCGCGGGCGCCAGCACGCGCGCGCGCAGGAAGTTGCGGGTATAGGCGGTATCGGCGTTGGTCGCGTCCTCCCGGAAGGCGAGGGCGTTTTCGCGCAGATAGGCGGCGATCTCCCCTTGCGAGACGGAGAGCAGCGGCCGCGCGACGCCGCAGTACGCGGGGCGGGGCGGGAGACCTTCCCCCGCGGAAAGATCCTCCCCCGCGAGGCGGGCGAGCGCGGGATAGGGCAGGAAGGCGCGGATGCCGCCCGCGCCCGTGAGGGAGGAGCCGCGCAGCAGGTTGAACAATACGCTCTCGGCGTTGTCCCCCGCGTGGTGGGCGGTGGCGACGACGTCCGCCTCCCCCGCCGCCAGCAGGCGGGCAAAGGCGGCATAGCGGCAGCGGCGGGCGGCCTCCTCGAGCCCCGCCTTCCACGCCGCCGCGCGGGCGGGGACGTCCTCGCTCACTTCGCGCAGCGGCACGCCGCGCGCGGCGCAGAGCGCGCGCACAAAGCCGGCGTCCGCGCGGGACGCCTCGCCGCGGATGCCGTGTTCGACGTGGACGGCGGACAGCTCGATGCCGTTTTCGCGCGCGCATCCGCATAAAAAATGAAAGAGCGCGACAGAGTCCCCGCCGCCCGAGAGGGCGACGCAGACGCGCCTGCCGCGCAGATGGATGAGATCGGGCTTCATGCCCGCATTATACTATAAAAGGGCGGAAAATGCAATCAATCCAGCCGTTCGGGCAGGGGAAGCATCTTCTTTTTGGAGCGGGCGGGGCGCACGGCCGTGCGGGCGACACCCTCGCGCACCGCCTGCGCGTACACCGAGTGCCCGAAATTGAACAGGTACGCCGTGATGCAGACGATGGCGGCGTAGGGCAGAAAGTCGCCGCCGAACAGCTCGACACACAGCAGCACGGGCGCGGCGAGGGTGTTGGTGGCGGCGCCGAACACGGCGGCATAGCCGAGACAGGCGGCGAGGGCGGGCGGAAGGCCCAGCCAGCCCCCCAGCACGCAGCCGAGGCAGGCGCCCGCCGCGAAGAAGGTGGTCACCTCCCCGCCCAGAAAACCCGCCGCGAGGAAGGCGGCCGTGAAGCACATCTTCGCGATCCAGTCGTACGGCTGCGCGCCCCCCGCGAGGGCGAGGTCGATGAGGTTGGTGCCGAGCCCGCTGTAACGGCCCTGCGTCCAAAAGAGCAGCGCCGCGAGCAGCAGCCCGGCGACCGCCGCCCGCAGGACGGGATCGGGCGCGGCGGTGCGGAAAAAGAAGGTGAACGCGCGGCGGAGCAGGCAGAAGAGCAGCCCCGCGAGTCCGCAGGCCGCGCCCAGCGCGAGCAGGCGCAGCAGCAGCGGGACGCTCCAGGCGACGGAAACGAACACTTCCGCCGCGTGCGGGGCGTATCCGCATAAAATCGCGACCGCCCACGCCGTAAAGGAGGCGAACGCCGCCGCGACGAGCGCACGCAGGCGCAGCGCCCCCACGACGGTGACTTCCAGCGCAAAAAAGAGGGCGCACACGGGGGCGCCGAACAGCGCCGAAAAGCCCGCCGCCATGCCCGCGACAAGCAGGATCTTGTCCGCCCCCGCGAGCGGGACGCGCGCGCCGATGCCGCCGCCGATCGCCGCGCCGATCTGCACGCCAGCGCCCTCGCGCCCGACGCTGGCGCAGAACAGGTGCGCGCCCCACGTCCCCGCGAACTGAAAAAAGACGTTGCGCAGCGGGAAAGCGTGCGCCTCCCCGCGCGAGGCGCGGAACGCCGCCGCCATCCCGGCAGCTCCCCCGCCCCAGCGGCGGAGCATGGCGGCGGTCAGGGCCCCGACGGCGGGCAGAAACCACACATACAGCGAAAAATGTTCCGCCCCGAAGGCGGCAAAAAAGTCGACCCCGCGGCCGAACAGGACGATGACCGCCCCGACGGCGGCGCCGAGCAGCGCGCCCAGCAGCGCGTACAGCGCCGGCTCGGCGGCGCGCAGCCATGCCTTTGTACGATCTTTCATACGCTCTCCCTCCGCGCGGCTTTTTTCATGCTCTCGCGCGCGGCTTTTCTTATGCCCTTGCGCGCGGTCTTGCCGATACTTTTTCGCGCGGCTTTTCCGATATTCTCGCGCGCGGTTGCTCGCGGCTCAGATAAGCGGCGCGAACCGCGCGCCCGCGAACGCGGCGAGATCGGCGGGCGAAAGGCGCATCTGACGCCCCCGCCGCCCCGCGCTGACGCACAGCTTCTCCTGCGCGAGCGCGCTCTCGTCGATAAAGGTGGGGAAGCGCTTTTTCATGCCGACGGGCGAGCATCCGCCGTGGACGTAGCCGGTGAGCGGCTCGAGATCGCGCTGGTGCAGCATGGCGACCGACTTGACGCCCGCGGCCTTTGCCGCCTTTTTCAGATCGAGCGTGGCGCAGACGGGCACGCAGAACACGAAGTACGCGCCCCTGTCGGACACGGTGACGAGCGTCTTGAACACCGCGCGCGGGTCCTGCCCGAGCGTCTCGGCGACGGCGGCGCCGTCGGTCAGGCCGGCGTCGTACTCGAACGCCTCGTAGGCGATCTTTTTGGCATCCAACAGCCGCATGGCGTTGGTCTTGTCCGATTTTTTATCCATGAAAATCTTTCTCCGTCTGCGAGCGAGGCCCTCTGCCCCAACCGCCGCGCGCCGCCCTCCCTTTTATGCGAGGAACCGCGCGGGGT
>DXFD01000049.1 GCA_019114625.1 Candidatus Borkfalkia faecigallinarum
CGGCAAGAGCGTGAACGAGGCGGCAGCGATCCTCGACTACGCGACCATCGTCTCGGCAGAGCCCGTCAAGAAGGTGCTTCTGTCGGCGGCGGCGAACGCGGAGCACAATTACGGGATGGACCGCGGCGACCTGATCGTCGCCGAGGCGTTCGCAGACCAGGGCCCGACCCTCAAGCGCATGAACCCCGTCTCCAAGGGCAGGGCGCATTCCATCCTCAAGAGAACCAGCCACATCACGGTCATTCTTGACGTGCAGAGCAAGTAAGGAGTAATTCGTCATGGGACAGAAAGTTAATCCACACGGACTGAGAGTCGGCGTCATCAAGGGCTGGGACACCCAGTGGTATGCCGACAAGAAGGATTTCGCCAAGAACCTGAAAGAGGACTACGAGATCCGCAACTTCATCAAGAAAAAGTACTACGCCGCGGCGATCAGCAAGATCCTGATCGAGCGCGCGGCCAACCGCGTCGTGGTGACGGTGCTCACCGGCAAGCCGGGCGTTCTGATCGGCAAGGCGGGCTCGGAGATCGAGGTCATCAAGAAGGACCTCGCGGCGCTCACCCGCGGCAAGGTCATCGTCATCAACGTCACCGAAGTTCGCAAACCCGACTCGGACGCGCAGCTCGTCGCCGAGAGCGTCGCGCAGCAGCTGGAAAAGCGCATGTCTTTCCGCCGCGCGATGAAGCAGGCGATCGGCCGTGCGATGCGTTCGGGCGTGAAGGGCGTCAAGATCATGGTCAGCGGCCGTCTGGACGGCGCCGAGATCTCGCGCAGCGAACAGTATCATGAGGGTTCCATCCCTCTGCAGACCCTCCGCGCGGACATCGACTACGGCCTGGCCGAGGCGCACACCACCTTCGGCATGATCGGCGTCAAGGTCTGGATCTACAAGGGTGAAGTCCTGAAGGCGAAGGCGCATGAAGGAGGAGATAGATAATCATGTTGATCCCGAAGAGAGTTAAGAGAAGAAGACAGCATCGCGGCAAGATCAAGGGTCAGGCCCACAAGGGCAACAAGGTCGCGTACGGCGAATACGGCCTGGTGGCCGCAGACGGCGCGCGCATCACCTCCCGCCAGATCGAGGCGGCCCGTATCGCGATGACGAGATTTATCAAGCGCGGCGGCCAGGTGTGGATCGACATCTTCCCGCACAAGCCGATCACCCGCCACCCGGCCGAATCCCGTATGGGTTCCGGTAAAGGCGCGGTCGAGTACTGGGTCGCGGTCGTCAAGCCGGGCAGGGTCCTGTTCGAGATGGCGGGCGTGCCCGAAGATATCGCGCGCGAGGCGATGCGCCTCGCCGGCCACAAGCTGCCGATCAAGACCAAATTCATGGTCAAAGGCCAGCCCAACCCCGTTACGGGAGAGATGCCCGAAGGCGGCGAAAAAATCACAGAAGGCGGTGAAGGTTAATGAAAGGGAATGAACTTCACAACATGACGGACGAGGAGCTGCAGAAGAAGCTGGGCGAGCTCAAGAGCGAGCTGTTCAACCTCCGTTTCCGCCACGCGTCGGGCCAGCTCGATAACCCGATGTCGATCGTATCCTGCAAGCGTGACATCGCGCGCGTGAACACCGTGATCCGCGCAAGACAGCTCCGGTCGAGAGCGTAAGGGAGGCAGTAAGTCATGGAAAGAAATCTTAGAAAAGAGAGAGTCGGGTTGGTCGTCTCCGACAAAATGGATAAGACGGTCGTCGTCGCCATCGTCGACAAGAGCAAGCACCCCCTCTATAAAAAGACCATCACCAAGACCAAGAAGGTCAAGGCGCACGACGAGGCGAACGATTGCGTCGTCGGCGATAAGGTCCGTATCGTCGAGACGCGCAAACTCAGCAAGGACAAAAACTGGCGGGTTGCCGAGATCGTCGAGAAGGCGAAGTAAGCGTAGTTAAGGAGAAAAGAGCCATATGATACAACCACAGACAAGGCTGAAAGCGGCGGACAACTCCGGCGCAAAAGAGCTCATGTGCATCAGGGTTCTGGGCGGATCGTTCCGGAAATGCGGCAACATCGGCGACGTGATCATCGCCAGCGTCAAGTCCGCGGCTCCCGGCGGCGCAGTCAAGAAGGGCGAGGTCGTCAAGGCGGTCATCGTCAGAACCAATAAAGGCATTCGCCGCTCGGACGGTACCTACATTCGTTTCGACGACAACGCCGCAGTCATCATCGATAACCAGAAGCAGCCCCGCGGCACCCGTATCTTCGGGCCGATCGCGCGTGAACTGAGGGATAAGGACTATATGCGTATCATTTCCCTCGCTCCCGAAGTGCTGTAAGGAGGAGCCCCATGAACGTAAAACTGAATGACAACGTAGTCGTGATCGCAGGCAAGGACAAGGGCAAGACGGGCCGCGTGGTCAACACCGATCCGAAGGCCGGCCGCGTGACCGTGCAGGGCGTCAACCTCCAGAAGAAGCATATGAAGGCCCGCAAGGCCAACGACGTGTCCAAGATCGTCGAGCGCGAGGGCTTCATCGACGCGTCCAACGTCATGGTCGTGTGCGACAAGTGCGGCAAAGCGACGCGCGTGAAGCACGCATTCGTGGAAGTGGACGGCAAGACCAAGAAGGTGCGCGTGTGCAAGTGCGGCGCGGTGCTCGACAAGGCGTACAAGAAGCCTTCGAAAGCGGCGGCGGAAGAGACGGCCGCCCCGAAGAAGCGCACGAGGAAGCGCACCGCCAAAGCCGAAGCGGCGGCGGAAGAGAAGAAGGACTGAGGCGAGGTGACACCCAATGGCAGAAAAAGCATATAAGAACAGAGTCAAAGAGGCATATGAGACGGAAGTCGTGCCTTACCTCGTCAAAAAGTTCGGCTACAAGAACATCAACGAGGTCCCCAAGATGGTCAAGATCGTGATCAATTCCGGTCTCGGCGACATCAAGGACAACGCAAAGAGCGTCCAGATCGCGCACGACGAATTGAAGGCGATCTCCGGGCAGAAGCCGGTCATCACGAAGGCGAAGAAGTCGGTCGCAAACTTCAAGGTCCGCGAGGGCATGAACGTCGGCCTGAAAGTGACCCTCCGCGGCGACCGTATGTACGAATTCTACGATAAGTTCGTGTCCATTGCGCTGCCGCGCATGCGCGACTTCCGCGGCGTGTCCGCGAACTCCTTTGACGGCCGCGGCAACTACGCGCTGGGTATCAAAGAGCAGCTGATCTTCCCCGAGATCTCCTACGATCAGGTGGAAAAGATCCGCGGCTTCGATATCTGCATCGTGACCACGGCGAAGACGGACGAAGAGGCGAAAGAGCTTCTCGGGGCGTTGGGAATGCCCTTCAAGAAATAAGGAGAACGGAACATGGCTAAAAAATCAATGATCAATAAACAGCAGAGAACGCCGAAATTTTCTACACGGGCGTACACCCGCTGCAGCATCTGCGGGCGTCCGCACGCCGTTCTGCGCAAATACGGCATCTGCCGTATCTGCTTCCGCAACCTCGCGTACAAGGGGCAGATCCCGGGCGTGAAAAAGGCGAGCTGGTAAGGAGGCACACAATGACAGATCCCATCGCAGATATGCTCACAAGAATCCGGAACGCCCTGACCGCCAAGCATGAAGCGGTCGAGGTCCCCGCTTCCAATATGAAGAAGGCGATCGCGAAGATCCTGCTGGACGAAGGCTATGTCAAGAGCGTCGACTTTGTGGACGACGGCCTTTCCGGCAAGCTCGTGATCGGGCTGAAGTACGCCGACGGCAACAAGCCGGTCATCTCCGGTTTGAAGCGGGTCTCCAAGCCCGGCCTGCGCACCTACGCGGGCGCAGAGAACATGCCCAAGGTGCTCGGAGGACTGGGTACGGCCATCGTTTCCACCTCCAAAGGAATCATGACGGACAGGCAGGCGAAGGCCGCGAACGTAGGCGGCGAAGTGCTCTGCTTCGTCTGGTAAGGAGGCAAGCAATGTCGAGAATAGGAAAAATGCCCGTCGCGATCCCCGCGGGCGTGACGGTCGACGTCAAGGACGGCAAGATGATCGTCAAGGGCCCGAAGGGCACGCTCGAACAGGAGATCGACGCGCGCATCACCGTATCGGTGGACGCGGGCGTCGCAACGCTGACCCGCGCGAACGACTCGAAGGAGCTGCGCGCGAAGCACGGCCTGTACCGCGCACTTCTGCACAACATGGTCACGGGCGTGACGAGCGGTTACAGCAAGGGCCTCGTGATCAACGGCGTCGGCTACAAGGTCGCAAAGCAGGGCAACAAGATCGTGCTCAACATCGGCTATTCCCATCCCGTGGAATATGCGGAGGCAGACGGCATCAAGCTGGAATGCCCCACGCAGACGGAGATCACCGTCTCGGGCATCGATAAGGTCCGGGTCGGCCAGGTCGCGGCGAACATCCGCTCGCTGCGCGAGCCCGAACCCTACCACGGTTACGGCATCCGCTACAAGGACGAAGTCATCGAGCGGAAGGAAGGCAAGACGGCCGGCAAATAAAGGAGCGTAAACCATGATTTCGAAAAAAGATAAAAACGCAGACAGACTGCAGCGCCATGCGCGCGTCCGCAAAAAGATCGCGGGCACGGCAGAGACGCCCCGCTTCAACGTATACAGGAGCCTCCATCACATTTACGTTCAGGTGATCGACGACGTCAAAGGCGTCACGCTCGTTTCGGCATCCACCATGGAGAAGGCGATCAAGGAAAAGATCAAGGATCTGACCAAGACGGAAGCTGCCAAGGTGGTCGGCGCGGAAGCCGCCAAGAAGGCGCTTGCCGCCGGCATCGAGACGGTCGTGTTCGACCGCGGCGGCTACATCTATACGGGCCGCGTCAAGGGTGTCGCCGACGGCGCGAGAGAAGCCGGGCTTAAATTCTGAGAGGAGAGTATACCATGGCAAGAGAAGATAGAAGACCTGCAAGAAGGCAGGAAGAAAACGACGGGTTCATCAAAAAGCTGATCCAGGTCAACCGCGTGACCAAGGTCGTCAAGGGCGGCCGCAACATGCGCTTTGCGGCGCTTGTCGTGGTCGGCGACGGCAAGGGCCGCGTCGGCGTCGGCTCGGGCAAGGCGAACGAAGTCCCCGAGGCGATCGAGAAGGCGACCTCGCAGGCGAAGAAGAACCTGATCAACGTGCCGCTGCTCGATTCCACCATCCCGCACGAAGTACACGGCCGGTTCGGCCGCGGCTACGTCTACATGATGCCCGCCTCCGAAGGTACCGGCGTCATCGCGGGCGGTCCCGTCCGTGCGGTCATGGAAGCCGCCGGCATCAAGGACATCCGCACCAAATCCCACGGCACGAGCAACCCCGTCAACTGCGTCAAGGCGACGATCGCCGGCCTTGCGGAGCTGCGTACGGCAGAACAGGTCGCCGCGCTGCGCGGCAAGACCGTGGAAGAGATCATCGGCTGAGGAGGGCACTTTCCAAATGGCACAGATCAAAGTTACGTTGGTAAAGAGCACCATCGGCAGCACCGAGACGCAGAAGGCGACGGTCGCGGCACTGGGTCTGAAGAAGATCCGTTCTTTCCGCATCCATGAGGATACGGCATCCGTCCGCGGCCAGATCAAAAAAGTCTCGCACCTGGTCCAGGTCGAGAACGTGTAAGGAGCTTGCATTATGAGAATCGATACAATTCAACCCGCAATCGGCTCGAACACGCCTGCCAAGCGCCTGGGGCGCGGCATCGGCTCGGGCCTGGGCAAGACGAGCGGCAAGGGCCACAAGGGTCAGTGGGCGCGTTCGGGCGGCGGCGTCCGTCCCGGATTTGAAGGCGGCCAGACCCCGATCCATCGCCGTCTTCCCAAGCGCGGCTTCAACAACCGCTTCCGCAAGGAATATGTCATCGTCAACCTCTCCGCCCTCGCCGAAGTCGAGGCGGGCACGGTCGTCGATTACGAATACGTCATGGCGAACAAACTTGCCAAGCAGGTCAAGGACAACAGCGGCCTGAAGGTCCTGGGCGGCGGCGAACTCAAAAACGCCATCACCGTCAAGGCGGCGAAGTTCTCCGCTTCCGCGAAAGAAGCGATCGAGAAAGCGGGCGGCAGTGCGGAAACCCTCTGATTTCCGCTTATCCGCCGCTTTCGCGGAAGGGGGAATCGTCCTCTCCGAAAAGCGGAGAGTTACCTTCATGAATAGGAGAACAAGATGTTCGAAACTTTAAAAAACGCTTTTAAAGTCAAGGAGATCCGGAAGAAGCTCATCATCACGCTTCTCCTCTTGCTCGTTTATCGCCTCGGCTGCTACATCCCGATCCCGGGCTTGGCTACGGATGTCTTTTCCGGGATGGTCGAGGGGAACAACTTCCTGAACCTGATGAACAGCGTCACGGGCGGCGCGCTCGCCAACGGCACGCTGTTCGCACTCGGCATCGGTCCGTACATCAACTCGTCCATTATCGTGCAGCTGCTCTGCGTCGGCATCCCCGCGCTCGAGCGCCTCACGAAGCAGGGTGAAGAGGGCAAAAAGAAGATCGCCGCCATCACGCGGTGGCTCACCCTCGCCCTCGCCATCGTCCAGGCGGTCGGCATCGTCATCGCCTTCGGCAGCAGCGGCGAAGAGGATTCGATCAGCTCGGCGGCGCTCTCTCTGTTCGGGAACCAGCGCTGGCTCCTCTATATCTATATGATCGTCCTGTATTCCGCGGGCGCGATGCTCACCATGTGGCTGGGCGAGCGCATCACCGAATACGGCGTCGGCAACGGCATTTCGCTGATCATCTTCCTCGGCATCATCTCGACGGCAGGCATGACCCTGTTCATCGAGCCGATCCGGCAGGCGGTCGCCGGTTCCTTTACGACGGATACCGCGATCTCCATCATCCTCTTTATCATCATCGCGGTCGTCATCTTCGGCGCCATCGTCGCCGTCGACCTCGCGGAACGCCGCATCCCCGTGCAGTACGCCAAGCAGGTCAAGGGCCGCAAGATGTACGGCGGGCAGTCCACCGTCATCCCGATCAAGATCTCGGGCAGCGGCGTCATGCCCCTCATCTTCGCGTTTGCGATCATCAGCCTCCCCGACCTGATCATGGGTCTGTTCTGGGACGGCTATTCCTCCAGCTGGTATGCGCAGAACATCAGCAACGGGCAGGGGGCTTTCGGCTGGGTGTATATCCTCGTGCTGTGCCTCTTGATCTTCGCGTTCTCGTTCTTCTACGCGCAGATCCAGTTCAACCCGGATGACATCTCCAAGAGCATCCAGCAGAACGGCGGCTTCATCCCCGGCATCCGCCCGGGCAGACCGACGGCAGCCTATCTGAAGAAGATCTCCAACCGCATCACGCTGTTCGGCGCCATCTTCCTCGCGCTGGTCGCGTTCATCCCGTCCTTTGCGTTCAGCTTCGCGGGCGATCAGTACGTCAACGTCTTCTCGACGACCGGTATCCTCATCGTGGTCTCCGTCGCGCTCGAGTTCGACAAGCAGCTGCAGTCGCAGTTGATGATGAAGAATTATAAGGGCTTCCTGAAATAATTTTTCGCTTCCCGCTCATCCTGCAATCCGTTGTCAAGCATCGCTTTTGCTCGGGTCACGTACGTCTGTGTACGCTCCCCTCGCAAAACGCTCGCTTTCCTCGTCTTGCAGGCGATCGGAAACCGAAACGAAAGGCCCGCTCATCCTGCGATCCGTTGTCAAGCATCGCTTTTGCTCGGGTCACGTATGTCTGTGTACGCTCCCCTCGCAAAACGCTCGCTTTCCTCGTCTTGCAGGCGATTGGAAACCGAAACGAAAGGCCCGCTCATCCTGCGATCCGCTGCTGCGCTTGCAGGCGGGCGGAAACCGAAACGAAAGGCTCGCTCATCCTGCCCCCGCGCCGTAAAGCGCGCCGGGCGAGCGGGGAGAGAAGAAAGACGGCGCGCGCCGCTGCGCGCATCGCAATAAAAATCAAATAAACCGAGAGGAGGGCAATCCCATGAACATCATTCTGTTGGGCGCGCCGGGTGCCGGCAAGGGCACGCAGGCGACGCGCATCTCGGAAAAGTATCACCTGCCGCACATTTCGACGGGCGATATCTTCCGCGACAACATCAAGCGCGGCACCGAGATCGGGCTTTTGGCAAAGTCGTACACCGACAAAGGGCAGCTCGTCCCGGACGAGGTCACCTGCAAGATCGTGGAGGGGCGCCTCGCCGAGGCTGACTGCAAGGGCGGTTACCTCCTCGACGGATTCCCCCGCAACCTCTTCCAGGCGCAGGAGCTGGACAAATTCTCGAAGGTGGACGCCGTCATCGACATCCAAATCGATCTGTCCCTGCTGATGGACCGCCTGTGCGGGCGCCGCGTGTGCAAGAACTGCGGCGAGAGCTATCACATCAACTTCCTCGGCGGCAAGACCACCTGCGAAAAGTGCGGCGGCGAGCTGTACCAGCGCAAGGATGACAACGAGGAGACGGTCGGCAACCGCCTGCAGGTGTACACCGAGCAGACCGCGCCCCTGATCGACTACTATAAGAACAAGGGCGTGCTGATCGAGATCGACGGCGTCGGCGCGATCGACGAAGTGTTCGCGCGCATCTGTGCGGCGCTGGATAAATAAGGCAAGAAGGCAAACATGATCATCGTCAAGACCGAGCAGGAGATCGACGTCCTGCGCGAGCCGTGCGCCATCGTGCGCGATACGCTCGCTTACGTCGGCTCGCTCGTCCGCCCCGGCGTCACCACGCAGGAGCTGAACGATCGTGCGGAGGCGTATATCCGTTCCCGCGGGGCGATCCCGTCCTGCCTGGGCTACTGCGGGTATCCCGCCGGCATCTGCGCCTCCGTCAACGAAGAGGTCGTGCACGGCATCCCCGGCCCGCGCGTTCTGCGCGAGGGAGACATCGTCAGCATCGACCTGTGTGCCTATAAAAACGGCTTCCACGGCGACGGCGCCCGCACCTTTGCGGTCGGGCAGGTCGACGAGGAAAAGAGCAAGCTCATCCGCGTCACCGAAGAGTGCTTTTGGAAGGCGGTGGAAAACCTGCGCGCGGGCACGCCGCTGTACGACATCGGCGCCGCCGTGCAGAAACATGCGGAAGAGAACGGATTCTCCGTCGTGCGCGAATACGTCGGGCACGGCATCGGCCGCGAGATGCACGAGGACCCTTCCGTCCCCAATTACGGGAAGAGGGGTACGGGCGTCCGCCTGCGGGCGGGCACCGTGCTGTGCATCGAGCCGATGATCCTGGCGGGGGACCGCCGCGTGCGCGTGCTGGCAGACGGCTGGACGGCCGTCACGCAGGATAAGCGTCCTGCGGCGCACTACGAGAACACGCTGGTCGTCCGGGAGGACGGAGTGGAAATTTTGACCCTGTAAAGCGCCATGAAAGTACAGATACCGCAACTTGGCGGCGCGGCTCAAAGCATCGCCGGGCGAGACAAGGGCAGGTTCTACCTGATCCTGGGCATCGAAGGAGATGCGCTGCTGCTGGCGGACGGCAAATACCGCCCGACCGCCCGGCCGAAGCGCAAGAACGGGAAGCACGTGCGGCTGCTGCCGGCATTCTGGCCGGAACTCGCGTCGGCGGCCCTGGCGGGCAAGGACGTGAACAGCGAGGTGCGCGCGCAGCTTCAGTGCCTGGCGCGCGAGCGCGGGCAGGCCGCGGAGCAATAGATCATTTTCGGAGGAAGGATTGTGTCGAAAGACGACGTCATCGAAGCGGAAGGGAAGGTCATCGAGGCATTGCCGAACGCCACGTTCAAAGTGCAGCTCTCCAACGGGTACGTGATCACGGCGTACATTTCCGGCAAACTGCGCATGAATTACATCCGCATCATCCCGGGTGACACGGTAAAGCTGGAAATGAGCCCGTACGACCTGACCAAGGGCCGCATCACCTGGCGCAGCAAGAACTGAGGCCGAGCGTTTCCGCCGCAGACCGCGGCGAGCCGGTCGCTCCCCGCGCGGGGGCGCCGCGAACAATTTTGCAGAATATTTTCGGAGGAATAAAAAAATGAAAGTCAGACCGTCTGTCAAGCCGATGTGCGACAAGTGCAAAGTCATCAAGAGAAACGGCAAGGTCATGGTCATCTGCTCCAAGAACAAGAGCCACAAGCAGAGACAGGGCTGATCGCGCGAAAACAATCTCGAGCGCGGCGGCGCCGGCGCCATTCCGAATTTTGCGGGCGCGCGCGCATCGAACGGAATATACAAACAACCATTAAAAATCCAAACGGAGGTCAACAGGACAAATGGCACGTATCGCCGGTGTAGATCTGCCCAGAGAAAAGCGGGTGGAAATCGGTCTTACCTATATCTACGGAATCGGTCTTACCACGTCCAAAAAGATCCTGGCGGCGACGGGTATCGACCCCGACACGCGCGTCAAAGATCTGGATGAGAACGACGTTTCCAAGCTGAGAGAATATATCGACCACAATGTGCGCGTGGAGGGCGAACTCCGCGGCGAGGTCAACCTGAACATCAAGCGCCTGATGGAGATCGGGTGCTATCGCGGCATCCGTCACAGGAAGGGCCTGCCTGTCCGCGGGCAGAGCTCCAAGCACAACGCGCGCACCCGCAAGGGCCCGCGCCGCACGGTCGCGAAGAAGAAGAAATAATCGAGGAGGATAAGATACTATGGCAGCAACGAAAAAAGTCGCGCAGGTACGCCGCCGCAAAGAGCTGAAAAAGGTCGACAAGGGCCAGGCGCACATCCAGTCCTCGTTCAACAACACGCTTGTCACGATCACGGATATGAACGGCAACGCCATTTCGTGGTCGAGTGCGGGCAGCCTGGGCTTTAAGGGCTCGCGTAAGGGCACGCCGTTCGCGGCGCAGTCCGCGGCCGACACCGCCGCGCGCATCGCGAAGGAGCACGGCCTGCGTTCGGTCGAAGTGTATGTCAAAGGCCCGGGCGCGGGCAGAGAGGCGGCCATCCGCGCGCTCGCCGCGGCCGATCTCGAGATCACGCTGATCACCGACGTTTCGCCCATCCCGCACAACGGTTGCCGGCCCCCGAAGCGCCGCAGAGTATAATAAAAGGAGAACAGATCTATGGCAACATATAGAGATTCCAAATGCCGTCTCTGCCGCAGAGAGGGTGCAAAACTCTTTTTGAAGGGCGACCGCTGCTATTCTTCCAAATGCGCGTTCGAAAAGCGTCCCGTCGCGCCCGGCGCGCACGGCGCATCCCGCAAAAAGGTCTCCGAATACGGCCTGCAGCTGCGCGAGAAGCAGAAGACCAAGCGCATCTACGGCGTGCAGGAAGGCCAGTTCCGCAAGTATTATGAGATGGCGGACCGCATGAAGGGCATCACGGGTGAGAACATGCTCTCCCTGCTCGAGCGCCGCCTCGACAACGTCATCTACCGCATGGGCATCGGCGGCTCCCGCGCGCAGGCGCGCCAGCTGGTCAACCACGCGCATTTCTCCGTCAACGGCAGAACGGTCAACATCCCCTCCTACATCGTCAAGGCGGGCGACGTGATCGCCGTCAAGGAAAACCGCAAGAAGGACAAATACTTCGAACAGATCAAGGCCATGAAGGTTGGCAACATGCCCAAATGGCTGGAGTTCGACCCCGAAAAACTGGAAGGCAAAGTGATCGCGCTTCCTGCAAGAGAGGACATTGACAGTCAGATTTCCGAACACATGATCGTTGAGCTGTACTCCAAGTAAGTAGCAACGCCGAAGCAAGGAGGTAATAACGCATGATCGAAATGGATATGCCCCGCATCGAGGTCGAGGAAAACGAGGCGAAGAGCTACGCGAAAATCGTCGTCGAACCTCTCGAAAAGGGTTTCGGTCTTACAATCGGTAACTGTTTAAGGAGAATACTTCTTTCGGCGCTTCCGGGTGCGGCGGTGCAGGGCATCCGCTTCTATCCGGACGGCTTGGTCAAGCATGAATTTTCGGCGATCCCCGGCGTCAAAGAGGACGTCCCCGAGATCATCCTCAACTTAAAGACCCTCGCGATCCAGACGTCGACGACGGACAAAGACTTCGTCAAGACGCTGCATCTGGTCAAGGAGGGGCCGGCCGTCGTCACGGGCGGCGATCTCAACGTGGATGCCGAAGTGGAGATCATCAACAAAGATCAATACATCTGCACCGTCGACGAGGGCGCGAGGATCGACTTCGATCTGACCGTCGGGCGCGGCAGGGGGTACCAGGGCGCGGGTTCCAACAAGAACCACCCCATCGGCTATATCCCCGTCGATTCCATCTATACGCCCGTCAAAAAGGTCAACTACAACGTCGAGAGCACGCGCGTCGGCCAGAGCATCGACTATGACAAACTGGTCATGGAAGTCTGGACGAACGGCGCCTTCTCCGCGAAGGAAATCGTTTCCCTCGCCGCCAAGATCATGCAGGACCACATCGGCCTGTTCGTGAACCTGAGCGATTCGATCAAGGGCATGGACATCCTCGTCAAGAACGAGGACGACAAGCAGCAGCAGGTGCTCGCGATGGCGATCGAGGACATGGATCTCTCCGTCCGTTCCTACAACTGCCTCAAGCGCGCCAACATCCATACTGTCGAAGATTTAACCAAAAAGACCGAGGACGAGATGCTCAAAGTCCGCAACCTCGGCCGGAAGTCCCTGGACGAGGTCATCCAGAAACTCGAGTCCTACGGGCTTTCGTTAGAAAAAAAGGAGGATTAACATTATGCCGGGAAAATTGGGCAGAACGAGCGAACAGCGCCTCGCCATTTTGCGGAATCAGGCTTCCTGCCTTCTCTGGTACGGAAAGATAGAGACGACCAAGGCGCGCGCCAAAGAGCTGCAGTCGTACGTCGAGAAGATCATCACGACGGCGATCAACAGCTATGACGACACCATCGAGAGCCAGAAGGTCGTGACCGAAAAGACGGGCAAAAAGGAGCGCGAAGTCACGGTGACCGTCGTCAAAGACGGCCCGAAGAAGCTCGCCGCGCGCCGCCGCCTGATGGGCAAGCTGTACGACCTGCAGGAGATCAAGGCTTTCAGCGAGAGCAAGGCCGCATACAAGGCCCGCACGAAGGACGTCGCGCACCCGCTCATCGAAAAGCTCTTCAACGAGATCGCGCCCAAATATGCGCAGCGCAACGACGAGAAAAACTGCGGCGGCGGGTACACCCGCATCATCACCCTGGGTGAGCGCCGCGGCGACGCCGCCGAGACCGCGATCATCGAGCTGATCTGACGCAGCGCGAACAAACAAAACAGGGACCCGAACGGTCCGCAGCAGCCGCCCCGCGCACATCGTGCGCGGGGCGGTATTTTCTTGTCTTTTTGTGGAAATTCCGGCGCGGCGCGGCGGAGATGTGCAGAGGGATCGGGGCGGCGCGCGGGGCGGTATTTTCTTGTCTTTTTGCGGAAATTTCGGCGCGCGGCGGTGAGGCGCAGTGGATCGGGGCGGCGCGCGGGGCGGTATTTTCTTGTTTTTTTGCGGAAATTTCGGCGCGCGGCGGTGAGGCGAAGGAGATCGGGGCGGCGCGCGGGGCGGTATTTTCTTGTCTTTTTGTGGAAATTTCGGCGCGGCGCGGAGGGGGCTCTTTGTATTGCGTCGTCGGGGATGCGGGCGCGGTCGCGGAAAGTGCGGCAGGGGGCGAATGGGGAAGGGCGATTTGTATTGCCGGGGAGGCGCGGCCTTTCCAAGAAAATATCCTGATTTTTTGCCGCCAAACGGTTGACAAACGCCGGCGAAAGAGATATACTATTATTGAACATTTGAAGAAGTATTCAACTATAAAAAGGCCGGTCGGGCATCGGTCGGGCATCGGTCGGGCATCGGTCGGGCATCGGTCGGGCGTCGGTCGGGCGTCGGTTGGGCGTCGGTTGGGCGCTGCGCGGCCGATTTTTGCGGGAGAATGCTTGAGTAAATGTTCCATTCTTCCAATATCAAAAAGGAGACGATCATGAAACGAGTGTATAAGCTGGAAGATCTCGATTGCGCCAACTGCGCCGCCAAGATGGAGCGCGCCATCCAGAAAATCGACGGCGTCCGCGCGGCGAGCGTCGCGTTTATGGCGCAGCGGCTGTCCGTCGAGGCGGAGGACGACCGCTTTGAAGAGATCATGGACAAGGTCGAGCGCGCCTGCAAGCGGGTCGAGCCCGACTGCCGCATCCTCCGCTGAAAGGGGGCGCGGCATGGGTAAGGAAAAATTTTCGCTGAGCCGCAAGCAAAAGCGGCGGCTGGCCCGCATCGTCATAGCGCTCGTCCTGTTTCTGGCCATCTTTATCCCCGACAAGCTGGGGGGCGTCCTCCCCGGCATGAAGCCGCTCGGCGAGGTGTTTTCCGGCCCCGCCGCGTGGGTCTTTCCGTTTTGCCTGTATCTGGTCGTATATCTTCTGATCGGGTACGACGTGCTTTGGCGCGCCGCGCGCAACATCGCGCGCGGGCAGGTGTTTGACGAAAACTTCCTCATGTGCGTGGCGACGCTGGGCGCCTTCGCGCTCGCCATCTACCGCGGCGCGACCGGGCAGGAGATCGAGGGCTTCGACGAGGCGTGCGCCGTCCTCCTGTTCTATCAGGTGGGCGAGTTCTTCCAGGATTACGCGACCGGCCGTTCGCGCAAGTCCATCGCGGCTCTGATGGACATCCGCCCCGACTGCGCCAACGTGCTGCGCGGCGGCAGGGAAGAGCGGGTGGACCCGGGCGAGGTCGCCGTGGGCGAGGTCATCGTCGTCAACCCCGGGGAGAGGATCCCGCTGGACGGCGTCATCCTCCGCGGCGCGTCCGCGCTGGATACCCGCGCGCTGACCGGCGAATCCGCCCCGCGCGACGCGGGGGAGGGGGAGGAAGTCATCAGCGGCTGCGTCAACCTCACATCTCGCCTCGAAGTGCGCGTCACCAAAGCCTTTTACGACTCCACCGTCTCCAAGATCCTCGCGCTGGTGGAGACGGCGTCCGAACAAAAGTCGAAGGCGGAAAACTTCATCACCAAATTCGCCAAGTACTATACCCCCGCCGTCGTCCTCGCGGCGGCGCTGCTCGCCGTGGTGCCGGGGCTGATCACGGGCGACTGGTCGGCGTGGGTGTACCGCGCGCTCAGCTTTCTGGTCGTGTCCTGCCCCTGCGCGCTGGTCATCTCCATCCCGCTCTCCTTCTTCGCGGGCATCGGCGCCGCTTCCCGCTGCGGCATCCTCGTCAAGGGCTCCAATTATCTGGAAAAGTTCAACAAGGCGGACACCTTCGTGTTCGACAAGACGGGTACCCTCACCCGCGGCAACTTCGCCGTGACCAAGATCTCCCCCGCCGACCGCGCGGACGAGGTGCTGCGCCTCGCCGCCATCGCCGAGCAGGGTTCGAGCCACCCCATCGCCCGCTCCATCGTCGCGCGGTACGGCAAAGAGACGGAAGGGGGGTATGTGCTCACGAACGTCGCGGGCAAGGGCATTCTGGCCGCGCGCGGCGGCGAGCGCATCCTCTGTGGCAATGCCGCGCTGCTGGAGGAGAACGGCATCGCCTGCGTCCCCGAACCGGGCGTCGGTACCGTCGTGTACGTCGCCAAGGACGGCGCGTTCGTCGGCTCGCTGCTCGTCGCGGACGAGGTCAAGCCGGAGTCGAAGCAGGTCGTCGGTGAGCTCCGCGCGCTCGGCTGCCGCACCGTCATGCTCACGGGCGACAATGAAGCGGTCGCCGCGAGCGTCGCGTCCGAACTGGGCGTGACCGCCTATCGGGCGGCGCTTCTTCCCCAAAACAAGGTGGAAGAGGTGGAAAAGCTGCTCGCAAAGGAACGGGGCGCCCTCTGTTTTGTGGGGGACGGCATCAACGACGCGCCCGTGCTCATGCGCGCGGACATCGGCATCGCGATGGGCGGCGTCGGGAGCGACGCTGCCATCGAGGCGTCCGACATCGTGCTCATGCAGGACGATCTGCGCGGCCTGCCGCTCGCCAAGCGCATCGCCCGAAAGACGATGGCGGTCGTGAAGGAAAACATCGCCTTTTCCCTGCTCGTCAAGGCTGCCATCCTCATCCTCTCGGCGGCGGGGATCGCCAATATGTGGCTGGCGGTGTTCGGCGACGTCGGCGTCGCGGTGATCGCCATCCTCAACGCCATGCGCGTCAATTCCGGCCGCTTCGGCGGGGGCGCGGGCGCACAAGGGGAATATGCGGGCGCGAAAGCGGCGGAAAAACAGCGCGGCTAAGGATATCGGGCGGCGCAAAACAGCGCAAAAAAGGACGCAAAACAGCGCAAAAAGGACGCAAAACAGCGCAGACGGCGCCGCACGGATGTGCGGCGCCGCCAAACGGCATAAAAAAGGCGTAAAAAAAGCGGGAGGGCGGGTGCCCTCCCGCCGTTTGCCGCAGCGGGATATGGGAATGGGGTATGGGCGATCTCGTCCGCGCCGCGGCAGGGTGTTCGTCCGGAAAAATCAGGCCTGTTCGGCGGCGCGCGCTTTGACGATCTTATCCGCTTCGCCCGCGGGGACTTCTTCATAACGGGCGAGCTCGGCGGTGAACTTGCCGCGCCCCTGCGTCATGCTGCGCAGGTCGGTCGCGTACCGCTGGATCTCCGCCTGCGGCGCCTCCGCGTTGACGATCTGCATCCCTTCCAGCATATCGATGCCGAGGATGCGGCCGCGGCGCTTGTTCATGTCGCCCATGATGTCGCCGAGGAAGTTCTCGGGGATGGCGATCTTCAGCTTCATCACCGGCTCCAACAGGACGGGCTTGGCGTTTTTCAGCCCTTCCTTGAAGGCGAGCGCCGCCGCGAGCTTGAACGCCATTTCGGAGGAGTCGACGTCGTGGTAGCTCCCGTCATAGAGCACGGCGCGCAGCCCGGTCACGGGGTAGCCCGCCAGTACGCCGTGGGGCAGGCATTCGAGCAGCCCCTTTTCCACCGCGGGGATGTACTGTTTGGGCACGCTGCCGCCGACCACCTCTTCGGCAAACTCGAAGTCGCCGTCGTACGGCTCGAAGCGGATCTTGCAGTGCCCGTACTGGCCGTGCCCGCCGCTCTGTTTTTTGTGTTTGCCGTCCGCTTCCACCGTCTTGCGGATGGTCTCGCGGTAGGCGATCTTGGGCGTCTTCAACAGGGCGGATACGTTGAATTTCGCCTTCAATTTGCGGTTGATGACGTCGAGGTGCGTCTCGCCCTGCCCGCTGATGAGCATTTCGCCCGTCTCGGGGTCTTTGGCGACGGTGTAGGTGTAGTCCTCCTCCGCCAGCTTGTTCAGGCCCTGGAAGATCTTGTCCTCCTCCCCCTTCTTCTCGGCGTAGATCGCCATCGAGAGGACGGGGCGGGGGAAATGGATGGGGTCGAAGCGCACCTTGGCGGATTCGTCGCACAGCGTGTCGCCCGTGTTGGTCGCCGTCAGCTTGTTCACCGCGCCGATGTCGCCCGCGCCCAGCTCGGAGACGGGCTCCTGCTTCTTGCCTTTGAGCAGGTAGATCTGGTTGATGCGCTCGGTCTTGCCCGTCGTCGCGTTGTACACCGTCGTGCCCGTGCGCAGGGTGCCGCGGAACACCTTCATCAGGTTCAGCTTCCCGACGAAGGGGTCGACGACGGTCTTGAATACCTGCGCCGCGAAGGGGCCGTCCGTCGTGCAGGTCACGCCGATCAGCTCGTCCTTGTCCACGCCGGTGGCGAGCATCTCCCGCCGCTCCTCGGCGCTGGGCATATACTTGACGATCTCGTCCATCAGGTTGATGATGCCGCGGTTCTGCAGGGCGGAGCCCGCCATCACGGGGATGGTGTTCACGTTGTAGATGCCCTTGCGGATGCCGTGGATGATCTCGTCCTTGGTCAGCGCGCCCTCTTCAAAGTACTTGTCGAGCAGCGTGTCGTCGTTTTCGGCGGCCGTCTCGGTCAGGTTCGCCTGCATTTCCTCGAGCGTGCCTTTCAGCTCCGCGGGGATGGGGGTCGGCTTCTTCTGCGCCTCGTCGGCGAAGCGGTAGCAGGTCTCTTTCAGCGCGTTCACATAGCCGACCATCTTGTTCCCTTCCATCAAAGGGATCTGGATGGGCGCGATCTTGCCCGCGTATTTCGCTTTGAGCGCGTTGACCGTGCCGGCATAATTGGCGTTTTCCTTGTCCATGCCGTTGATGAACAGCACCATCGGGATCTTGTTTTTCAGGCACTTGTCGATCGCCTTTTCGGCGCCGACGGAGAGGGTGCCGGACGCGCTCGTCACGATCAGCGCGCCGCCGGCGGCGCGCAGCGCCTCGTTTTCCTCCCCCTCGAAGTCATAAAACCCGGGCACGTCGAGCAGGTTGAGCTTCACGCCGTCCCACATGGTGTAGGCCGCCGCGAGCGAGATGCTCATCTTGCGCGCGATCTCCTGTTCGTCGTAGTCGGTCACCGTCGTGCCGTCGGTCACTTTGCCGAGGCGGTCGGTGGATCCGCCGTTGAACAGGATCGCCTCGCAGACGGACGTCTTGCCCTCGCCGCTGTGGCCGATGACGGCGATGTTCCGGATATTTTTTCCGTGGATGCTCATAGTCAGGTTCCCTCCTTACGGGCGGGCGGCAACTGGATTTTTGTCGAAGTAAGCCCGCTTCCCTTCTATTATAATACAAAAATCGCCCGTTTTCAATAGGTAATTGAAAATTTTTTGCAACATTTGAAAAATTTTTCTGTCCGGCGCGCCGCGCCGCCCCCTTGCCATTTCGCCGCCGCCGTGCTATAATGGGGAAAAGCAAAGAAACGGGAGGTGCCGTATGGACGGGAAGCAGGCGTATGTGCGCGAGATCGCGCTGCTCGGCGAGGAGGGCTGGGCGGCGCTGCGCGCCGCGCACGTCGCGGTGTTCGGCATCGGCGGGGTGGGCTCGTTCGCGGCGGAAGCGCTGGTGCGCGCGGGCGTCGGCTCGCTCACCTTCGTGGACGGCGACGCCGTCGCGGAGAGCAACCTCAACCGCCAGCTGGTCGCGCTGCATTCCACCCTCGGCCAAAACAAGGCGGAGGTCATGGCGGCGCGCGCGCGGGACATCGACCCCGCCTGCCGCGTGACGGCGGTGCCCGCCTTCTACCGCGCGGGGGAGGGGATGGACCTTTCCGCCTTTTCCTGCGTCGCCGACTGCATCGACGCGGTCGCGGACAAGGTGGCGCTGCTGGCGGCGGCGCGCCGCGCGGGCGTCCCCGCCGTGTCCTGCATGGGGGCGGGCAACCGCCTCGCGGCGGACTTCCGCGTGGACGACGTCGAAAAGACGAGCGGCTGCCCCCTCGCGCGCATCGTGCGGCGGGAGCTGAAGAAGGAAGGCGTCACGGGCGTGCGGGCGGTCTATTCTCCCTCCGCCCCCCTTTCGCCCGCCCGCGGCGGGTTTGCGGAAGGGGAGCGCGCGGTCGGCAGCATCTCCTTCGTGCCGTCGGCGGCGGGGCTTTTGGCCGCGTCCGAAGTCGTGCGGATCCTCTTGGAAGCCGCCGGCGTCCGCGTCCCGCTGCCCCCGCGCTGACGCGCGGAGGCTGCGGTGCCTCTGTATTTGCGCCGACGCGGGGCGTTGGCTCTTCCGCGCCCGTGCCGACGCGGCGGGGCGTTGGCGATGCTGCTCTCGCATGGACGCGCGGGGCGGCTTGCGCGGGGCGCGGGGGAACAGATCGGAAAGGAAAAGAGGCGGGGG